>JBGQKT010000207.1:0-5423 GCA_041499635.1 Gemmatimonadaceae bacterium | reverse complement strand
TGTTGCTCGCGATGTCGCCCGCAAAAAGAAAAATGTCCTGCTGCACGTATGCGATAAGCCCGCGCAGCTCTTCAAGCGGCATCTCGCGAACGTCCACGCCGTTTACGAGAATCCGGCCGCGCTGCGGATCGTAGAATCGCATCAGCAGATTCGCGATCGTGGTCTTCCCCGCGCCCGTATGACCAACTAGCGCGACCGTCCGCCCTGCTTCAGCAACGAAGCTCACGCCTTTGAGGACCCATTCGGGCTCGCCGTCCGTTACATCCCCCGCAGCGAGATGTGGTCGCTCGTAAGCGAACCACACATCCTCGAATCGCACCTCGACAGGTTTGCGTCCACGTGCAAGCGAAACGGCGAGACGGCTGCTCCCCGCAGGTTGCGTATCGAGTAGCCCGAAGATTCTCTCCGAGCTCGCCATTGCCGCCTGAAGAATATTGAATTTCTCGGCGAGATCCTGAAGCGGCTCGAAGAATCTTCGCAGCAGTTGGAGAAACGCAGCGACAGTTCCAACAGTTAGAGTGCCCACGCCAACTCGTGACGCGCTTGCCACGAGCAGCAGGGCAAGACCGATCGACATCACGATCTCGACCGCCGGAAAATAGAGAGCGTAAACCTGAATTGATCGAATGTGCGCGTCACGGAGGTCGCGGTTCAATCTCTCGAATCGCTGAGCTTCAGCAGCCTCCTGACTGTAAAGCTGAACGACTCGCATCGCCGTCAGACGCTCCTGAAGAAACGCATTGATGCGAGCCAATCGTGTTCTGGTCTCGCGATACGACTCGCGAACCCGCGTGCGAAAAAGGTGCGAGGCAAGCACGACCAGAGGGATCACGATATGCGCGATGATCGCGAACCTCCAATCCATCACGAACATCGCGACACTGATTGCGACGAGCGTGAAGAGATCGCCGAGTGCGGAGACTACTCCGGAGCTGAACAGCTCATTGAGAGCTTCGACGTCCGCGGTAACGCGTGTCACCAACCGGCCTGCGGGATTGCGATCGAAGAATGGAATCGACATTTGCTGCAGGTGACTGAAGATCTCCATGCGGAGATCGCGCATCACTCGCTGGCCCAGGAGACTTGTCAGCCACGTCTCGCCGTACGAACAGATGAATTGTGCGACGAGTGCACCGATGAATAGAAAAGCCGCTTTCCAGACGACTGAGTAATCGTGGCGTGGGAGAGCGACGTCGATGACGCGCTGGGTGAGGATTGGCCCGACGAGCTGGAGCATGCCCTCCAGGCAGAGAAAGAAGAGGGCGCCGGCGACCAGCAATCTGTATGGGCGTACATATGTAAGCAGACGACGCATCAAACGTCTGTCGTATGCTTTTCCGAGTGCTTCCTCCTCGTTGAGCGTTGCGGGATCGGACATTCAAACGTATGCTAACTTCTGTAAATGCGGCTCGCTACCGTCCCACAGGGTGTGGTACGCAGGTTGCACTCTCCTGTGGTCTCGGTCCAGGCTCCTGGACTGCCATTCACCTATGGAGGAGAAATGAGCTTTCTAGCATGGATCGTCCTTGGCTTGATCGCTGGCGCGATTGCCAAGGCAATTATGCCGGGCGCTGATCCGGGCGGGGTCATCGTCACGATGATCATTGGAATCGTCGGCGCATTCATCGGCGGATTCCTCGGCAACACGATCATGGGCACCGGCATCAGCGGCTTCAACTGGCAAAGTCTCCTCCTCGCGATTGTCGGAGCGCTCATTCTGCTCTGGATTTATCGCATGACGACCAGAGGCCGCACCCGCGTTCCATAGGGCGGGTAGCAGGCCGCACATTCCGAGGGGTCGCTAATGCCGCTCTGGCTTTACTGGATTCTCCTGGGTCTGGTAGCCGGAACACTGGCCAAGTTTCTGGTGCCGGGGCGGGACCCTTCGGGATGTATCGTCACCATAGTCCTCGGCAGTGTCGGCGCGTTCATCGGCGGATTCATCGGAACGCGCGTCGGCTGGGGAGCGATCGATACGGGGACGTTTGATTTTCGATCCGTTGCGCTCTCCACTCTCGGCGCGATCGTCCTCCTTCTTATCGGTCGGTTGGTGCGGCGCTCCTGAATTTTTTAGAACTGCGTACGCAGAAGCCGGTCGCCGATACCCGCCGGCCGATACCCGATCACCGATGTCCGAAACTGCAAACTCACAACTGGGTAGTTCTCGGACCTCTGAGATCGGTCATCGGCCAGCGGGTATCGGCGACCGGCTTCTACGCAGTAATGAAATGAATTTGAGCCTGTCGGTATTTGTTCGGCGTAACCGCTGCCGTGGATGTAAATTGGAATTGTGAAGGACAGCATCGTCATAAGAGGGGCAAGGCAGCACAATCTCAAGAATTTCGATCTCGAGATTCCCCGGCGCGCATTCACGGTCGTCACCGGCCCGTCGGGATCAGGCAAATCGTCTCTCGCTTTCGACACCATCTACGCTGAGGGCCAGCGCCGGTACTTCGAGTCATTGTCGGCATACGCGCGCCAATTCCTCGAGCGCATGGAGAAACCCGACGTCGATTCCATAGAGGGTCTCTCACCTGCTGTTGCGATCGAGCAGCGCAATCCCACCAAGACGTCGCGTTCGACGGTCGGTACGGCGACAGAGATCTACGATTACTTGCGACTGCTTTGGGCGCGCATCGGCCGCACGTACTGTCCGCTCTGCGGCCGCGAGATGAAGCCCGACACCGTCCAATCGGTGGTCGACTCTGTTCTTTCAGTTCCGGCGGGCACTCGCCTTTACGTTGCGTTTCCGCTGAGACTTTCCGACCTGGTCACCCATAACGTCGTTGTCGAAAATCTTCGTGCACAGGGATTTCTTCGAGTAAGCGTCGACGGCGAGGTCCTCCATCTCGACGACCTCTCGTCGCGCAAAATCGATCTTCGTCGCGCAAAGGAAGTTCTTGTCGTAGTCGATCGTCTCACCGCTGGTCGCGCGATATCGGGACGACTCAGCGATGCCGTCGGTACTGCATTCGCCGATGGCGATGGAGAGTGCGTCATCATTCCTGCCGATGGCGGTGAACGAATGCTCTTCACAGAGCGTTTCGAATGCGCTTACGATCACACGCGCGCGCCCGCGCCTACACCACAGCTTTTCTCGTTCAACAATCCACGCGGTGCGTGCGCAACCTGCAATGGATTTGGCGCAGTCCTCGAGTACGATCTGTCGGTGATCGTCCCTAATCCGGAGCGCACACTGCGCGACGGCGCCATCGATCCCTGGACGAAGCCGCGCTACGACAACAAGCGCCGCGCCATCGCAGAGTTTGCTCGGCGCGAGCGAATCCCGATGGACATGCCGTGGTCGGAGCTCTCGGAATCTCAAAAGAAATTGCTGCTCACGACGCGCTCGCGCGGCTACAAGGGAATTTTCCCTTTCCTCAAAGATCTCGAGTCGAAGCGATACAAGCAGTACATCAGAATTTTTCTGCGGCAGTATCAGACCGCGCAGGAGTGCCCGACGTGTCGCGGAGCCCGGCTCAAACCCGAAGCACTCAATGTCCACATCGCCGGGATGAACATTGCTGAAGTCTCCGATTTTCCCGTTGGTCAATTGAGTGAATGGCTCGATGCTCTTCAGCTCACGCCATTCGAGCAGAGTGTTGCCGACACGATTCTGCGAGAGGCGTGTAATCGTGTACGATTTCTTCGCGACGTCGGTCTCGATTATCTCGCGATGAGTCGCGCAACACGCACGCTTTCCGGCGGCGAAGCGCAACGCATCGGATTGGCAAATTCACTCGGCTCTCAGCTCGTGGATACGCTTTACGTTCTCGACGAGCCGTCGATCGGTCTGCATCCGCGCGACATGGGGCGGCTTCTCAGATTGCTGCATCGACTGAGAGACACGGGTAACACCGTTTTGGTCGTTGAGCACGATCCTGCTGCAATCGAAGCCGCGGATTACATGGTCGAGCTCGGACCTGGCAGCGGAGAGCACGGTGGCCGCGTCGTTTTTGCTGGACCGATGTCGAGAGTGTCGGAGAGTCCACTCACCGGCGAGTATCTCACGGGAAAACGCGAGATTCCGACTCCCACTCAGCGGCGGCGGATCGGTCCGCGTTGGATCACGCTGACTGGTGCGCGCGAGCACAATCTTCAGGGAATCGACGTTCGCATTCCGATTGGCGCTCTCACCGTAGTGACGGGCGTGTCGGGCTCGGGTAAGAGCACGCTGGTGCATGACGTTCTGTATCGCGCGCTCGAGACTCATCTCACCGGCGAGAGCTCAGCGAAGCGACACCTCGGTGAAGCGGTAGGTGACTTCGATGCGCTCACCGGATGGGAGGCGATCGAAGAAGTGGTGATGATCGATCAGAATCCGATCGGCAAATCGCCGCGATCGAATCCGGTGACGTACATCAGAGCATTCGATCAGATCCGCTGCATCTTCGCCGACGCTCCTCTCGCACGACAGCGGAAATACACGCCGGGCACCTTCAGCTTCAACGTCGCCGGCGGGAGATGTGAGGAATGTGAGGGCGCCGGTTCGCTCGAGGTCGAGATGGTTTTCATGGCAGATGTTCACGTACCCTGCGACGCGTGCGGTGGAAAACGCTTTCAGCCTGAAGTGCTCGACGTTCGAGTGAATGGAAAGAACATCGCCGAAGTGCTCGACCTCACCGTCGATCAGGCAATCCGGTTTTTCATCCGCGAGGAAAAACTCGGTCAGGCACTCTGGCAGCTTCAGCAAGTCGGACTCGGCTACCTGCGACTTGGCCAGCCGGCGACCACTCTTTCAGGTGGCGAGGCACAACGCATCAAGATCGCGCGCGAGCTCGCAACCGCGGGACGAAAAAGTGGTCGCAAGCTTTACATCTTGGATGAGCCGACAACAGGATTGCATCTCGATGATATCCGAAAGCTTGCGGAAGTAATGGATCGTCTCATCGAGCATGGTCACACGATTCTGCTCATCGAGCACAACCTCGACGTCATCAAGCTCGCCGACTGGGTGATCGATCTCGGACCTGAGGGCGGCGCGAAAGGAGGTCAGCTCGTTGCGATGGGTCGGCCTGAAGAAATAACAGCGGTCAAGGAATCGTACACGGGACAGTGGCTCGCGCCGGTATTAGCGCGCGCTCCGTTGCCAGTCGCGACAGGCAACCGCAGAAAATTCGGAGCAGTGTAAGCTTCAGCGACTTTCCTGAACTTTGCGCACGATTGCCGTGACCACGCTTCGCGGGGCTAACCTTTCCGATTGTATCATCAGCTTGTCACGCCAGCCCCGTATTATCTTTGACGGACCAGGTTGGGCAGCGGGGCGTGAAGGCGATGATATGAGGATCATTGATCTAGATCATGACGGAGTGTTTGAGATCAGTGTGCCGATCACAGACTTTTATGACTTTCAGGACAAGCTTCCAATCGCCCGTATCCCGCTGCCTCAGATCATTTTCAAGTATGATGCTGGAAGATTGAAG
>JBGQKT010000206.1:0-5462 GCA_041499635.1 Gemmatimonadaceae bacterium | reverse complement strand
TCGCATCCTTCACATACGGCGCCCTGCTAGGGGGTTTTTTCCTTGGTTGGCTGTGGCGACGGGCAATCCAGCGGGATGCGATAATTGGAATGTCAGTCGGGATAATCGTGATGTCGGTGGTGGTCTTTGCGAAGCAGCTCATTCCAATCTTTCCCGCATTCACCGCGACACTGACGACGCTGTCCAAAATCGCGTGGCCGTGGTACGTCCTCATCGGGACCACCGTCACGGTCGGAACAGGAATTATTTCTTCGATGACACACCCGCAGCTTACATCTGAGCAGGAAGCCGGACGAACATGGAGATGAAAGAAATTGTCGCAGGCGTAGACGGTGGCGGATCGCGCACGCGATTGATCCTCGCAACTGAAACGGGCGAGGAGCTCGCCTCAGTCGAGGGCGGTCACTCCGCCATGCGTCCTGGCGAGGCCGAAAATTCCGGAAAGGTTATCGCGGACTTGATGCGAGAGGCGCTCGCGTCGGCGGCCATCCTGGATGCGGTCCCGACGATTCTTTATGGTGGATTTGCGGGAGTGGGACGCGAAGAAGAACGACGCGATCTCGAGACCGAGCTCAACCGGCTCGGCGTTGCGGAGGAAGTAATCGTCGACACTGATGCGGCCATCGCGATGACCGATGCGTTTGGCGAAGGCCCCGGCATCATCATCCTCGCAGGAACGGGATCGATCGCGCACGGACGCGGAATTGATGGATCGCTAGCGCGTTGCGGAGGATGGGGGCCTGTGTTCGGCGACGAAGGAAGTGGTGGGTGGATCGGCAGACGCGCGCTGGGAATTGTCGCTGCTGCTGCTGACGGTCGAGAGCCACCAACTGCACTTACCGGCAGCATTCTTACAGCCGCTGAAGTAAAAACGCCGGAGGATCTGATTCCCTGGGGAATTGCCGCGAGTACGACAGAGATCGCTTCTCTCGCACCCGTAGTCTTTGCGACTGCCGTCGCAGGCGATCCGCGTGCTAACGCACTCGTATCACTCGCGGCCGAAGAACTCGTTGTTCACGTGCGTGCGCTCGCGTTGCAGCTCTTCGGAGATGAGCGCTCGGCAATTCCTGTTGCACTGTCAGGTGGACTTTTGCAAAAAGGATCACTGCTCAGAAAAAAACTCGAGCAGCGAATCAGATCCGCGGTTCCCGGCGCTCAGCTCAGGACTGCTGAGATAATTCCGGCACGAGGAGCGGTTCGTTCGGCGATTCGGCGAATTCACCTTCCCAGCGCGCCATAACGACCGTCGCAAGACAATTCCCCACGAGATTCACGCTCGTGCGGGCCATGTCCATAAGTGCATCGACGCCGAGGAGAATGGCGACGCCTTCGAGGGGAAGATTGAAGGTCGCAAGAGTGCCAGAGAGAATGACGAGTGATGCGCGCGGGACCGCGGCGACGCCTTTGCTCGTGATCATCAGCGTGAGCATCATGCCCAGCTGCTGGCCGAGCGACATGTGAACGCCGGCCGCCTGCGCGACGAACATCGACGCGACGGCGAGATAGAGCGTCGAGCCGTCGAGGTTGAACGAATACCCAGTCGGCAGAACGAAAGCGACGATTCTCCGTGGTACGCCCATCTCTTCCATTCGTTCGAGCGCGAGGGGCAGTGCAGCTTCCGATGATGCCGTCGAGAATGCGATCAACGCTGGTTGCTTCACCGCATTGAAAAATCTTCGTATTGGAACTCGGGTGAAGAACGCAATCGGAAACAGAACGCCGGCGATGAAGACGACGAGCGCTCCGTACAAAGTGCCGACGAGTTTGCCGAGATTGAGCAGCACGCCGATTCCACTGTGTCCAACTGTCACGGCGATCGCCGCGCCGATACCAATCGGCGCGAACTTCATCACGATCCCGACGAACTTGAAGATCACCTCAGCCAATCCCTCGCAGAAGCTGAGGACGACTTCCTTCGGCTTCCCACGTACCTGCGACAGCGCGACTGCAAACAGCACTGACCAGAACACAACCTGAAGGACCTCGTTCTTCGCGGCGGCGTCGACGAAGCTGGTCGGAACGACGTGCTCGAGAAAACCGCTGGGAGTCTGACTGTTTGCCGCGAGCTCTTTTCCAGGCTCCGCTGGCGCGGACAGAACGACACCAGCGCCTGGCTTAACGAGATTCACAGCGGCAAGCCCGACAAATAGCGCAACGGTCGTGACGAGCTCGAAATAAATCAGCGACTTGAGAGCAAGGCGGCCCACCCTCTTCATGTCGTCGCCGTGTCCCGCGATTCCAACGACCAGCGTGCTGAAGAGAATCGGCACGATGATCGACCTGATCATCCTGAGAAAAACCGTGGACAGCGGCTTGAGCGATTCGCCAAACGCGGGTGCTTGCCAACCGATAATGACGCCGGCAATCATCGCGAAGATGATCCACTGCGTCAGTGTGACTCGCTTGAGTCTCGCCCAGATCATTTGCTATCCGAGTCCGGCGTCACCGGTCCAGTTCCAAGTCTGAGTGTCGAGTGGCGATAGCCGTACAGGAAATAAAGAACGAGACCGATGCCAAGCCACCATATGAATCGCGTCCACGCAATACCGGGCAATCCCTTCATGACAAAGATGCACGCGGCCGCGCCGATGAGACTCACCGGCCAGACGAATGGAACTCTGAACGGACGCGGTCGCTCGGGATCACTGTATCGAAGGACAAGCACGCCAATGCAGACGAGCACGAAAGCGAACAGCGTTCCGATGTTGGTGAGATCGTAAGTCTCGCCCGCGTCACCGATGAGCGACCAGGCAGCGACGACTATTCCTGTGATCAGCGTCGTGATGTGCGGAGTGCGATAACGACCATGAACCTTCGCGGCCCACCTCGGCAACAATCCGTCGCGAGCCATCGCGAAGAAAATTCTCGGTTGTCCGTATTGGAAAACGAGCAGCACCGCCGACATCGAGAATACCGCGCCGAGTGCGACGAGCCATCCGGCTGTACGAAGGCCCGCATCCTGAAGCGCGAACGAGAGAGGGTCCGCTACTCCGAGCTTTGTATAGGGAACCATCCCCGTCAAAACGATGCCGACGATGATGTAGATCACGGTACAAATCGCGAGTCCACCGAGAATTCCAATCGGGAGATTCCTCTGCGGATTCTTCGTTTCCTCGGCGGCCGTGGAAATCGCGTCGAAGCCGATGTACGCGAAGAACACGATCGCCGCGCCGTGATGTATTCCAGTAAAACCGTTCGGCGCGAACGGATGAAAGTTCGCGGTGTTCATGTGCATCGCGCCGACGACGATGAAGAGCGTCAGCACGATGAGCTTAATGGCAACCATGATGTTGTTTGCTTTCGCGCTCTCGCGAACGCCAATCATGAGCAGCCACGTAATCGCGAGAACGATCGCGGCAGCGGGGACGTTTATCAGCACGGCCAACGGGCCGATGTGTGGCGCGCTATCGAGTAATCCGTGAACGGCTGGGTCGGAGCTCAGCAGAGCGGTGCGATAGCCAGTGGCGAGCCACACCGGGAGATGGAGTCCCAAACCCGCGAGCAACGTCTTGAAATAATCTCCCCACGAAATCGCGACGGCGACGTTACCGACTGCGTACTCGAGAATGAGATCCCAGCCAATGATCCATGCGACAAGCTCGCCTAACGTCGCGTACGAGTACGCGTACGCGCTGCCAGCTTGTGGAATCATCGACGCGAGCTCTGCATAACAAAGCGCGGCGAGAGCGCAGACAAAACCGAGCAGCAGGAAAGACAAAACGAGCGCCGGACCCGCTCCACTCCTGATAACATGACCGGCCGCGTCGGTTTGTCCCGCCGCGGCCGATCCAATCGCTCCAAAGATTCCGGCGCCGATAACAGCGCCGATCGCCAGCATTATCAGGTCGCCGGCTCCCAACGCCCTCCTTAGAGAGTTGGGATGACCTTCCTCCGCGAGCAGCGCCGATATCGGCTTGCGCGAGAAGAGCGACGACACTTGTCTGTTACTACTTCTCGATGCGCATGGCGTAGAACGAACGCCAGACGAAGGTTACCGAGATAAGCAGGAAGAGTCCCGATAGAACGTGCGTGAGTGTTGGACCACGGTCCTCAGTGAGCTTGACTGCGAGCTCAACCGCCAGCAATCCGAATAACGTCGTGAATTTGATGATCGGATTGAGCGCGACCGATGACGTGTCCTTGAACGGATCGCCTACAGTGTCACCGACAACGGTCGCCGCGTGCAGGTCAGTTCCCTTCTGCTTGAGCACGACCTCGACAATCTTTTTCGCGTTATCCCAGGCACCACCGGCATTGGCCATGAAGATCGCCTGATACAATCCGAAGATCGCGATCGATATCAGATAGCCGATGAAAAAATACGGCTCGACGAACGCGAAGCCGAGCGTTGCAAAAAACACCGTCAGGAAGATGTTGAACATTCCTTTCTGCGCGTACTTCGTGCAGATCTCGACCACTTTCTTGCTGTCTGCGATCGACGCTTTCTCAGCGGACTCGAGGTGGATGTTCGCCTTGATGAACTCGACTGCGCGATAAGCGCCCGTGGTAACAGCCTGCGTTGACGCGCCAGTGAACCAGTAGATCATTGCGCCGCCGGTGATCAAGCCAAGCAGAAACGGCGGATGCATCAGCGAAAGATTTGGCAGGAACTCCGGCTGCAGTCCGTGTGTGAGATTCATGATGATCGAGAAAATCATCGTCGTCGCGCCGACAACAGCAGTTCCAATGAGAACCGGCTTCGCAGTCGCTTTGAACGTGTTCCCTGCTCCGTCATTTTCCTCCAGCAAGTGCTTCGCGCGCTCGAAGTTCGGCGTGAATCCGAAGTCACGCTTCACTTCCTCGAAGGATCCAGGAGTCGTCTCGATCGTTGAAAGCTCGAAGATCGACTGCGCGTTATCTGTAACTGGACCATAAGAATCGACTGCGATGGTAACCGGGCCCATTCCCAAAAATCCAAACGCGACGAGTCCAAACGCAAATACGGCCGGAGCGAGCATCAACGCACCCATCCCAAGCGTGCTGACGCCGTATGCGATCGACATGAGAACCATGATCGTCATGCCGAGCCAGTAGGCGCTGAAGTTTCCGGCGACCAGTCCCGAGAGAATGTTGAGCGATGCACCACCTTCGCGTGACGACGTCACGATCTCAGCAACATGCCGCGATTCAATCGAGGTGAAAACCTTCACCAGCTCAGGAATGATTGCGCCGGCGAGAGTTCCGCAAGTGATGATCGCCGAGAGCTTCCACCAAAGCGACGGATCGCCGCCGATGTTCGGGATGAGGAAGTACGAGACGATGAACGTGAGCACCGCCGAGACGATCGAAGTCAGCCAGACAAGCGAAGTGAGCGGCGATTCGTAATTCATCTCATCGGCCGCGACATAACGGCTGCGCGCGACTGCTTCGTTCACGAGATATGAGAAGCCGCTCGCGACGACCATCATGATGCGCATCGCGAAGATCCACACCAGGAGCTGCACCTGAACTTTCGGATCATG
>JBGQKT010000205.1:0-5609 GCA_041499635.1 Gemmatimonadaceae bacterium | reverse complement strand
CGTTATTTGCGAGGCACGGCGGAAAGGGCGACCACTTGATCGAGGGTATCAACAGCAGACTCGACGGACTTCAGGCCGCGATTCTCAATGTGAAGCTGGGCCATCTGCATGATTGGACGAAGGCGCGGCAGCAGCTCGCAGCTCGCTACGATGAGCTCCTCGCGGGGATCGAAGGAGTGATCACGCCTCGCCGGCGCAAGGATTCCGAGCACGTGTACCATCTGTACATGATTCGCTCGGACAATCGTGATTCGTTGCGGAGTCACCTGGTGGAGCGGGGAATTCCGACGGTCATCAATTATCCGAAAGCACTCCCGCTGTATCCGGCGTATGCGTACCTCGGCTATTCGCCGTCGGACTTTCCAATTGCGTATCGAAATCAGTCGGAAATTCTTTCGATTCCGATTTATCCGGAAATGAGCAGCGACGATCAGGAAATGGTCGCCGACGCCATCAGGGAGCACTCGGTCAAGAGAGGGGGTGTCGCCGCAGCGGCAATGCGCTGATCATGTTCCGATTCGAGAATCAGACGGTCCTCATCATAAGTCCCCAACCGTGGGATCATCTATTCATCTCGAAACATCACTACGCAATGGAGCTGGCCGAGCGCGGGAACCGGGTTTTCTTTCTCGAGCCTCCTGACGCGAAGGTGTCGTCGCGTTTTCAATTGCGCGAAGCTCCGCAGAATCCTCTCATTCGGATAGTCAGTTACCGGCCTGCGTTTCCCTTCGTGATAAGGTTTCACGCGCGCCCGGTTTACGATCGGATGATTCTTTGGCAGATACGCTGGCTGAAAGCCGCTATCTCGGAGCCGATCGACGTTGTATGGTCGTTTGACTTCAATTTGTTTTCCAACCTGAAGGCTTTCGGTGCCGGGCTCAGCATTTTTCATCCTGTCGATCCATTGTCACAGCCGCACCAGGTAGACGTTGCTCGATCAGCAGACGCTGTGTTCAGTGTGTCGGAAAAAATTCTCGCAAATTTTCGCCACCTGAATGTGCCTCGCTGGTTCATCAATCACGGTCTGTCCCGTCCATTCGAGGAAGTCGCCCGGAATCCGAGCGTCGATTCAGCGAATCGACGCGCGCCTCGAGTCGGCTACGCTGGAAATCTGATGCAAATACCGGTAAACCGTCCAGTGCTTCGCGCAATGATCGAATCAAATCCGGGAGCAGAATTCCATTTCTGGGGAACGTTCGAGGCGACGATTGAGGACAGCGCGGATTCGACTGATTTCGTCGAATTCCTCCGTGGCCGCCCGAACGTGACGCTTCATGGCCCCGTTCCCCCGGAGCAGCTGGCGACTCAGCTTCGGGATATGGACTGCATGATGCTCGCTTACTCCGCGGATCCGCGCGATTTCGATCGATCGAACTCGCACAAAATCCTCGAGTATTTGAGCACCGGAAAAGTCGTGGTGTCGAGCAGAATCTCGACATACGAAAAAGAGCCGGACCTTCTCCGTATGCCCGATACAGACGACGACACAGTTTTGCCTGCTCTTCTTCAGGACACGCTCGCTCGCCTCACGGAATTCAATTCCGGGAAATTACAGTCGCTTCGGCGAAAATTTGCTCTCGACAATACCTACGCAAAGCAGCTCGATCGTATCGAATCGAGACTCAACGCGTGAAACGTCGCGTTCTCATTCTTTCCGGAACGCAGCTCTCCGTAAATCCACGTGTCGTAAAAGAGGCCGACGCTCTGTCGGAGGCGGGTCACTCTGTCGAGGTAGTCGGCGGCTTGTTCGACAGCAGCCTCGCGAACCGGGAGCGAGCGATCCATGAATCAAAACCGTGGAAGTACAAGAGAATCGTTGACGCAAGCTCAACGTCGGGTCGTGATCGGCTCAAATGGTTCTGGCTTCGCATGCGACGGCGTCTCTCGCGCGAGGCGTATGCACGACTTCGAATCAGGAACTCGCGTCAGCTTGGTTATCTCGCACCAGAGATGTTGTCGTACGCCATCGAGCGCGACGCCGATCTCACAATCGTTCACAATGCGGCGGCCACCTGGGTCGGCGCACAGCTGATCCGACGCGGCAAGCGCGTCGCGGTGGACATGGAAGATTGGTACTCAGAAGATCTCACCGCCGAGGAGAAAATTCATTTTCCCGGCGATGCGCTGAAGTCGTATGAAGCTGAAGCGCTTCGCGGCGCGGTTTTCTCCACGACTACTTCGCGGTGCATGAGCGAAGCGCTGGCAGAGGCATATCACTGTGAAGCGCCGGCTGTGGTCTACAATTCCTTTCCCTCGAGCGATCGCCAGACGATCGACGGACTGAATCGCGACCGCATCAACATGGCCTTTCCTTCGATCTGCTGGTTCTCTCAGGTGATTGGTCCGCGACGAGGTCTCGAATCGTTGATGGACGCACTTTACATGGTGGATGTAGCGTGCGAAGTGCATTTGCGCGGCAGCGCGAGTCCATCGTATAAGCGCGAGCTGTTGGCTCGCGCACCCGAATCATGCCGAGACAGAATTTATTTTCACGAACAAGTGGCGCACCATGAATTATTGTCTCGGATAGCCGAGCACGACATTGGACTTGCGTCAGACATCCCTCACTCACGAAGCAGGGCTCTTACGATTACGAACAAGCTCCTCTTGTATCTGCTCGGGGGAGTTCCGGTTGCGGCGAGCGACACCGCTGGTCAGCGGGAGGTCGCAGCGCTGGCCGACGACGCCCTATTCCTTTACTCGGTAGAAAGCGCGGCTGAGTGCGCCAGCGTTCTGAGCCGGCTGTTGAGCGACCCAGCACTCCGCGTGCGCGCCCGCGCGAAAGCGGTCGAGGCCGCGAAGGGAGTTTTTTCGTGGGAGCGCTCTGCCGGGGTGCTGGTGTCCGGCATCGAGAAAGCTCTCTTGGCTCCGCCGGGCCAACGTCGTATCTTGCGCGCCTATGGCGCTTGATCTGACGTCGAGCAGAAAGCAACGGGTTTCGCCCCCCTTCGCGCGTCCGCAGGTCGAAGGAGCGGTTCGCGCGACGCCGACATATCGTCCGCGGGTAGTGAGCCCGCGCGCTGCTGTGCCTCGACAGCTCATCGCCATTGCGGCCATCGGTGCAGTAATCGTAATCGGGCTTGTGGCGGACGACTGGATTGCGAGCGCTGCGCTGCTCGTGTTGTTCCTCGGATGGAGGTATCTGCTGCGCGAGTCGGGCCCTCCTGTTGTCGCCGCAGCGTTCAGCAATCAGTGGCTCCAGATAACTGCAGGAATTCTGTATTTCGCTTTTACAGGCCGGCGCGTGATCGAAATGCAGACGGACGAATACCGGCCAATGGTATTGATCGGCGTTGCCACCATCCTGGTGTTATTCGGCGGTTTTTATCTTGCAGCAGGATTCGGCGGGTCAAAAAAGGTTGGAAACCGACCGCCGCGGCCACTCCCCTGGTCCACCTACAGAATCGGAGTCTGCTACGCGATCACCGTCGCGATTGCTGGACTCCTCCAGGAAATTGCGTGGTCGACCAGCGGGCTGACACAAATCATTCTCGTGCTGAGCCGCATCCGTTACGTATTTCTTTTCCTGCTCGTAACCCGCCTTGTCAAACCGCAGCTGCGTTGGCAATTGCTCGTCGGGATTCTCGCGGCTGAGATCATTCTCGGATTCACGGGATTCTTTGCCGATTTCCGCGAGCCCCTCGTAATCATCGGCGTCGCGATTTTAGGAGCGATGGACCGCAAGAAAGCTGCAACCTGGGTGATCATCGGATCGATTGCAGTCCTTGCAATCGGGTCGGCGCTAATCTGGACATCGGTAAAGCCGATCATTCGTCAACAGTACCTTGCTTCTGTTTCCGCGAGTCAGCGACTCAACAATGTGGTAGAGCTGACCGGCTCGACTCTCTCGTCTGGAACCGAACGGTGGAAGGGAGAGACGGACCACTTGGTCTCTCGCATCTGGGTCGTCTACTTCGCCGGGCTGGCGTATAAGCGAGTCCCATCGATCGTTCCTTTTGAAAACGGCGCGATTCTTCGGGGAGCGATCGACAATATTCTCAAGCCTCGACTCTTTTTCCCGGAAAAGCCTGAAATCGCCTCACAAAGCGATGAGGTCAGGAAGTATGCAGGAGTCTGGGTAGAAGGTCGCGAGTCGAAGACGAGCTTCGCGTTTGGCTACGCGGGCGAGTCGTACGTCGACTTTGGACTTCCGTACATGTTTCTTCCGATTTTCATACTCGGTGCGATTCTCGGGTTTGGGTACCGGTGGCTCAACGCCCACATATCGTATGACGAGCTTCGCATCGGGGTCACTATCGTCATCTTCTGGTCGACGCTCGGCCTTTATGAGGCGTCATGGGTGATGATCATTGGTCCGGGCCTGACAGTGTTCGGGATTCTCGGCGGAGGTGCGGTTTTGCTCGACAGAACGCTGCGCGCCTCGAGCAAGAATCGACTGCGGACTGGTCGCGAGCCGCGTGGGACGGCCATCGCCAGTCGTGCCTGATTCGGTCAAGTCTTCGTAGGTATGGTGACCGGCGCGGTTGACGCTGTTTCAGTCTCGTGTCCGCGCTCCAATGCGTCGAGTGCCTCATGACATCTTTTCTCGAACTGTGACGTCGAAAAATACTCGAGCTCGCTTTTCGGCGGCACGTGCGGGTGGAGAAGCACATCCCGAATAGCGTCAAGGAGCTCGGCAGGAGATGCAGGATCAACCAGCGCTCCCCACGCGCCCATTCTCACCGCCTCGCGACTGCCGTCGACTTTGCTTGCAATTACCGATTTTCCCACGGCGAGCGCCTCGAGGAATACATATCCGAATCCCTCGAGTCTGCTTGGCATCACGAACACATCCGCCAATCGGTAATACTCCAGCTTTTCCGCCTCATCGACGTAGCCGGGGAAAAAAGCAATGTCTTCCAGTCCGAGCTTAGACGCTTTTTCCTGAAGGCGCGCGCGATCAGATCCTTCACCGACCGCGAGATAAGCGATGTCGGGCATCTCTTTTCGCAGCGAGGGAAGAACGTCGAGGATTTCGTCGAATCCCTTAGCCTGTTCGGCAGCGTCCATTCGGCCTACAGTGAGGAGAACTCGCCGGCTGTTCAGCGACCATCGAGAGATGAGTGAGTCATCCTTCGGGCCGGGGGTATACCTGGACAAATCGATCGCATTCGGAATCAGAAATGACCGACGCGGCGGAATCTCTGTCCACGCTCTCATTCGGTCGATCGTGATTTCGCTGATCGCGACAAAACCGAATACCCTGCGGAGAAGCGACCGCGACAAAAAATTTCGTCGTGACCAGACTTCAATGCCGTATGTCAAAAGAATTATTCTTCCTCCCGAGATCATGGCGGCAAGAACTGCTGTAGGAAGAAGGTTTATGTGGGCGCAGACGATCCAATCGAAGTTTTCGCGCTTGGCAGCACGAATGGCTGTGAGACCAAAGTGCATTTTGCCGGACGCGGCTTCTGATAATTGGTTGACTCGAGGGGGAAGAGGTTGCGGCTCACGTGTGATCAACCGGGGTATGACAGTGACCGTTTCGGTCTCGTGATAACTCGCCAGAGCAGCGATAAAGTCGCGCGTGTACTGCGCAATGCCGCCAGTTCCTCCGAATGCATCTGTGACGAGCACAAGTATTTTCAAACTCAGTCCTCTTGATCTCT
>JBGQKT010000204.1:0-5627 GCA_041499635.1 Gemmatimonadaceae bacterium | reverse complement strand
TCCCGAGCACTTCTCCCTCGCCGACCTGCAATGAAAAATCTTCGACCGCCTTTACCGAGCGGCCGAAGATTGAACGATAAATTTTGGTGGCGTTGTTGAGTTCGATCACAAAGGCCGTTGCATGCACGTGCTCCACACACCGTTGCCGGCGCGCGTGAGGAAGCGCTGTGCCTCCTCTACTCTGTTGAGACGTGCGAGTGCACAGCCAAGATACCCCTGCGAAGCGTTGTCCGCTGGGTTCACCTGTATCGCGCGGACGAAAAAGCGACGGGACAATTCATAATCGCCGGTCGTAAACAGAATCAATCCCATCTCTCTCAACGCGGTCGCATTCTTCGCGTCGAGTCTGATCGCAGTCTCGGCCTCGCGTCTTGCGGTGTTGATGTCGCCGTCCTCACGTGCCATTCGCGCAAGGAAAATGTGTGGCGCCGCAAGATTCGGGTTGTCGCGCGCGAGGCGCGCAAACTCTGCGCGAGCGGCTTCGCGTTTTCCAGTCTGCGACATCGTTATCGCCGCCTCGAGCTCCTTCGACGGAGTGCTGCGGCGCGAGTACACCATGAATCCGCCGATCGCTACCAGAACTATCACGACAATTGCCACGATGAACCAGAGATTCGCCGACATTCGACTGCCGGTCGACGCGTAGCCCGGAGCCAGCTCGGCAGGCGTGTACGTTGACGCTGGCGGTGTCACAGGCCCGGCTGCGGCACGAGATCCGCCGGGAGCGTATGGAGAAGCCGGTTGAGCGTACGATGAACCCGGCGGCGCATACGGTGACGACGCGGCCCCTCCTGCAGCGGCGGCACCGGCTGCTGCGGTGTCGCCCGGACGAGGCGGAAGTGGCGGCGGCTCTTTTTCCCCTGCCGCGAGTCCTTGCTCCAGCTGACGGTATCCTTCGCGCGCCACGGCGACATCGTTGTCGCTCGCGCGATAAGTCGTACGGTTTGCGCGATCTCGTGCACCGAGAAATTCGAGAAGCGCGTACGCTTGTCCGAGCGAAATGAGCTCCTGCTGGCGCAGCTCGCGAATCAATGCCTGACCGCCGAGCGATGATCCGCCGGCGAGGGCGCGAAGCGCGGTCTCGGTTCCCTGCCAGAGCTCGAGGATGTCAGCGGCGCGGTCCTCGCCGTCGCGCGAGCGATCCAGCTTCGCCGCGATTGGCTGCACGGATCTCAGCGCGGCGAGCGCCGACTGCTGGTTCGCGTTCATCTGACTATTCGCAGAAGTCCGGCATCGGCACTTCCGCGAATGAAGCTCTCCGCGTCTTCGGTGGGAATCGTGCAGCCGGTGAGTGAATAGCCTCGGCGAGCCTCATTCAACATGAAGTCCTTTATTGTGGCGCCCGACGTTTCACCCCGCGACTCACGCAATTTTTGCAAAATCTCCTCCCAGGTCCCCTCGAACGAGCGGTCTTCATCAATGGTAACGCAGTGCGCCGCCGGCGCATGCTCCCGCTTGTCCTTTGCGAGACTGCTGAGCAACACACCGAATAGCTCCAGCTGCCCCTTCGCGTCGTTGTCGGCCAACTCCGCCGCCTTTGCCTCGATCTCGGCGAGCATCTCGTCGATGTCATCGGGCTCGCCGGCCAGCTCGGCAAGACGCTCTTCCCAGGGCTTGAGCTCCGGGTCGTTGTCTCGCAAACGGTAGACCATCTTCTTCAATTCGATCAACCTCCAGATGCCCAGCTCGTCCCAATGGTCATCCGGCTCGGAGCGATCGAGGTGGTAAAGAGCTGCCTCGTAGTCTCCCCGGTCGTAATAAATGTTTCCGAGGTAAATCCGGGCTTCAGTGTGGTCCTCGTCGATCTTGAGGGCACGTTTCAGCGTCGCGATAGCCGACTCGTCGTCGCCCGAACGATGCTGAGCGTAGCCGATGCAGGACACCGCCTCGGCCGAATCGGGTGTTTGTCGCGCCGCAATCTCGAAATACTCGCGTGATTCATCGATCAGCCCTTCACGGAAAAGAGCTCGACCGACTTGGAGCATCAGCTCGACATCATCCTCATAGCCGAGCTCGAGCGTGTGATGAAAGCTCTTCAGGGCTTGGGTCTGTTGTCCAAATTTGAGCAGGGTCTCACCGAGGCCGGCGAGAGCATCCTCGTGCTCGGGGTCGAGGACAAGGGCTTCCTCGAAGCTTCGCCGAGCCCACGCATATTCCTCGCGCGCGTGATACGCGTAACCGACACCAATGTGCAGCTCTACCGCGTTCGGATAGAGCGCGAGCCCCTCTCGAAGTACGTCCAACGCTTCGTCGTACTGACCTTCATTGTACAACTGGTGCGCTCTTTCATCATACTCCTCGGAACTCAGAAACGGGGTAGCCATTGGGTGTTGTTACCTCCGACTGATCGAGTTGCCGTATTGTACAATCGAATTGCTGATTTGTTCAAGACAAAAAAACGAGATAGAGCGATTGACTGATTGACGGATAGGGCGATTGACCGATAAGAGATTGAGCGATTGACCGATAAAGCTTGCCTGCAGTCACGTTACGACTGCGGATTTTTCCGTGAATCGCCTCCACACCTCCGTTTCCAGAATGTCGGCAATTGACTCGACAACTGATTCTACCTCGTCGTCACGAGTGAAGAAATGAGGGGCAATACGGATCCCAGCCCCAACCCGATAGTCGACGAGGATATCTCTGGAGAGCAACTCCTGTGCAACCTCGTATCCGTGGTCGACGTGGATTGCGACCGTTCCTCCCCGGCGCGCTGGATCCAGCGGCGCATGAGTGCGGTAACCGCGATCGTTCGCCAGCTCGATTAGCCGGCTAGTTTGTCTCATGCTTTTTGCACGAATCGCATCCATTCCAGCGCGGTTGAGGATTCGCGCTCCTTCAGCCGCGGCATAGAGAGCAGGAATCACAGGAGTCCCGTTCAGCCAACGAAAAGCACCTGTGGTGTATTCCATTCTCTCCTCGAAGGCGAAAGGTCGCGCGTGCGCCTGCCAACCTGTGATTGCAGGAGCGAGCTCGTCGCGAACGCGAGGTGAGACGTACAGGAAACATCCACCCGGTCCACCGCAGAGCCATTTCAAAACTCCGCCGGTTAGAAAATCCACTCGACTCTTCTTTACGTCGACCGGAATAATTCCCACAGAGTGAAATGCATCGAGCGAAACCAGCGCTCCAACATCATGAGCCCGACGACAGATCGCGTTCGCGTCATTTATGAATGCGGATTTGAAGAGCACGTGTGACACCGCGACGAGCTTCGTTCTCTCGTCTATCGCCGCGAGAAGCTTTTCTTCGTCGATGGAGATTCCATCTTCCGATTCGACAACGACGATGCGTGCGCCAAACTTCTTCGCGAGCTCCTCGTATGCGTACTTCACTGAGGGAAAATCGAGCGACGTCATGACGATCTCGTTGCGCTCGGCGGAAAAATCGATTGCCGAAGCGACAGCCGACTGCGCGATGGTGACATTCGGCATCATCACGACTTCGCCGGGGTCAGCATTGATCAGCGGAGCGATTTCGTTCCCGACATTCACCGGCATCTCCCACCAACCGCGGCTCCACGCCTTTACGCCGAGCTCGCCCCAGTCTCGCGCGTACTCGGCAAGCTTTTCAGGAACGGTCCGCGGCATTGGACCAAGCGAATTCGAGACGAGGTAACTCGTCTTCTCCAGGATCGGAAATTCTTCCCGGAATTCGAGCAGCTTGTCGGTGGCCAATCTTATCGGCGCTGAGCGTCGCGGATTGCTTTGAACTCCGCGTCGGCATTCCATGTTGGAACCGACGGAGAGTTCGCGAGCATCCTACCGAATCGCTCCACTATCTCCGAGAGTTGAACTGCACCCGAGAGATCGAAGTCGGGTTTGTACTCATCGGATGGCTGATGATATCTGTGTGCCGTGTAGTCCTCGTCCTGCTGCAGTCCCCATTCCTTCGTTCGACCGATGAAATCGGTTCCTCGACCGATTGAAATCGCGGGCACTCCAACTTTTGCGAGAGAGAAATGATCGGAGCGATAAAAGAGTCCGCGCTCCGGATGCGCTTCGGGAGTGATTCGCATTCCGTCGGCGCGAATCATCGCGGCGAGTGAAGAACCGAGCGAGCTCTTGTTCGCGCCGAGCACGTGGAGATCACGCACGCGACCGAGGATGTTGCCGCCATCCACATTGAGATTCGCAATGATGTTTGCGACGGGAACGGTCGGATGCTCCCCGTAATACTGAGAACCGAGCAAACCCGATTCCTCGGCCGTGACGAACAGGAAAAGTTGCGACCGCTTCGGCTTCGGCGACAGCGCAGACGAATGCGCGATCGCGAGAATGTCCGCAACGCCGGACGCGTTGTCGGATGCGCCATTGTAAATGGAATCGCCGTGCGCATCCGGCGGACCGATGCCGAGGTGGTCCCAGTGCGCGCTGTAGGAAACGTATTCGTCGCGCAGCTTCGGATCGCTCCCCCGCACGACGCCGACGACATTCTCGGACTGCATTCGCTTGACGCCGTTGTCGAAGTGCGCATCGATCGTGATTCCCGTCGGGATCGGCTTGAAGTCGCGAGATTCTGCCTGCTTTCGAAGGTCAGCGAGATTGAGCCCAGCCTGAGCGAGGAGCGAAGTTGCAGCGTCGTTCGTAATCCAGCCACGAACTGCAATTGGTGGAGGGAGTTTTGGATCGCGCGGAAGAATTCGGTGATCAGTGGAGTTCGATGTGACGACCACCTGCCATGGATAGCCGGCCGCGTCCGTCGTGTGCACGATCAACATTCCCGCCGCACCCTGACGTTCGGCTTCCTCATACTTGTATGTCCAGCGACCGTAATAAGTCATCGCCTTGCCGCCGAAAAGATTCGGCTCGCTCGGCGGCGCAGGCGGATCGTTCACGAGAACAAGTAGAATTTTTCCCTTGAGGTCTGCGCCCTTGAAGTCATCCCATTTGTACTCCGGCGCTTTTGCGCCGTAGCCGACAAACACGAGCTCTCCTTTTGCGGCACTCGATGTCGACGGACCTCCCGCCCACACGACTACATCGTCGGTGAATTTGAGATTGGCGTTCGCCTTGCCCGATGCGGTGACGCTGATCGTCGAAGGATTCGAGCGCACGACATCGATCGGGACCGGTTGGAAGTACGAGCCGTTGACACCGGGCTCGACCCCGAACGTCTCGAGCTGCGATGCGATATACTCGGCGGCAAGTCGGCCGCCTCGTGTCGCTGGGGCGCGGCCCTCGAGGAGATCTGACGAGAGAAAGCGAAGATGGGCATCTATCTCATGCGAGTCGATCTGCTTTATTTGTGCGCCGGCAGGCATCGCGACAAACGCAGCGAGTAATGCGTAGTTAGTCAAAGACTTCATTTGTGCAGTTTAATCCGATGGTGAGGGTTGGCTGGTAACATTATAGCGTGTTGACCAAATCCCCGGACTCGGTGTGAAACCAAAGCGAAAGCAAGGCCCCAAACGACGTGTCGCCCTCGTACTGGGCGGTGGCGGACTCAAGGGATTCGCGCACATCGGTGTGCTCCGCGCGCTCGAGGAGCGGAAGATCAAGCCCACGGTCTATGCTGGAACGAGCATCGGTGCGATGATCGCGTCCGCTGCTGCGGGAGGTATGCCGGTAGCGGAAATGGCAGATCACGCGCGTGCGTTAAGGAAGCGAGACCTGTTTCGGATCAAC
>JBGQKT010000203.1:0-5634 GCA_041499635.1 Gemmatimonadaceae bacterium | reverse complement strand
GATCCGACTGGTTTCTTCAACGCTGAATTCTTCGTCGGGCTCAAACCGTATAGTGAATGGAATGCGCGCTTCCACTCCAAGCCAGAGCTCATCGATGCAATCGACAAGAAGCTCGCGGTCTTTCCGGGCATCACCTTCAACTATACGCAGCCCGCGCAGGACGCAGTGGATGAGGCAGAGACCGGCCTGAAAAGCTCACTCGACGTGAAGGTGTTTGGGTCGGATCTTCTCGTCCTCGAGCAGCGTGGCAACGCGATCAAGCGGGTGCTCGAGGGAATTCGCGGAATCACGCATGTGACGGTAGTTCAGGAGCTGGGTCAGCCGAGCTTGACCGTCACAGTTGATCGCGCGAAAATCGCGCGATATGGATTGAACGTCGCGGACGTAAATGGATTGATCGAAGCCGCAGTCGGCGGTGCCGCAGCAACACAGGTGGTTCAGGGTGAGCGATTGTATGATCTTGTCGTCCGCCTGGAGCCTCAGTTCAGAGAGACACCAGAACAGATCGGCAACATTCTGATCGCCACACCGGCGGGCGGTCAGATTCCTCTTCGAGAAGTTGCTGACATTCAGATCGCGAATGGCGCGTCGTTCATCTACCGCCAGGACAATTCGCGTTACATCGGCGTTCAGTACTCGGTCGAGGGCCGCGATTTGGCGAGCGCAGTCGACGACGGCAGAAGCGCCGTGGCTGCGAAGGTCAAGCTTCCTGCCGGTTACAGAGTCGTCTGGGGAGGAGAATTCGAGGATTACACGGGCTCACGCCGTCAGCTGCAATTCGTGCTCCCCATCACGGTCGCACTCATTCTCATTCTACTTTTCGGACTCTATCAGAATTTCAAATTTCCGCTTATCACCGTTGGGGGAGTGCTCGTTTCAGCACCTCTCGGCGGACTGCTGGCGCTGCTCATCACGGGTACATCGTTTTCGGTCTCATCAGGCATCGGATTTCTTGCGCTTCTTGGTGTGTCGGTTCAGACGGCTGTCGTTTACATATCCTGTGCGAATGAATTGAGATTGGGAGGCTTGGGAATTCCAGAAGCGACTCGAGAAGCAGCATTGCTTCGCTTGAGACCAATCATGATGACAGCACTGGTGGCTGCGCTTGGCTTGTTGCCGGCGGCAGTCTCCACCGGAGTCGGATCCGATTCACAGAGACCATTCGCCATCGTGATAGTTGGCGGTTTATTCTCGCGGTTACTTATCAGTGTGTTCCTGATGCCCGTTCTTTATCAGCTCGCTGCGCGCGAAGGCGACCACTTGGAGGTTTAGCGATTGAGCGATTGAGCGACTGTGGGATTGAACTGGGTAGAGATGGTGCCGAAGCCTGGGTTTTTCGCGTAACTTGGGCGGATGAAGCGCAAAGACGCTCTCGATTACCACTCGAGTGGACGCCCCGGCAAGATCGCCGTCGTCCCGACAAAGCCACTTAACAACCAGCGCGACCTCGGCCTCGCCTATTCGCCAGGAGTTGCGGAACCCTGCCTTGAGATCAAGGCAAATCCCGACGACGCCTACCTCTATACGGCCCGCGGCAATCTTGTCGCTGTAGTCACCAATGGCACTGCCGTCCTTGGACTCGGCAACATCGGCGCACTCGCAGGCAAGCCGGTGATGGAAGGAAAGGCCAACCTCTTCAAGCAATTCGCGGATCTGGACGTGTTCGACCTCGAGGTCGGCTCAGAGAATCCGGATGACGTGATTCGCTTTTGCCAGCTTCTCGAGCCAACCGTCGGCGGAATCAATCTCGAGGACATCCGCGCTCCCGATTGTTTCTACATCGAGGAAAAACTCCGCGAGACTCTCAACATTCCGGTCTTTCACGACGATCAGCACGGCACCGCGATCATCTCGGGCGCTGCAATGATCAATGCAGTCGAAATAACCGGAAAAGACATTTCGAAAATCCGTTGCGTCTTCTCCGGCGCGGGAGCCGCTGCGATTGCGACTGCCGAGCATTACGTCCGGCTCGGTGTGAAGCGCGAGAATATCATTCTCGTTGATCGCGCCGGCGTGATCTATCGCGATCGTCCGGGAAAAATGGATCCGTACAAAGCGCGATTCGCAGGCGACACGGCCGCGCGTACGCTTGCTGACGCACTCGTAAACGCCGACGTATTTGTCGGCCTTTCCGTTGCGGGAGTTGTCACCGCCGAGATGGTCGCGAAAATGGCGCCGCATCCAATCATCTTCGCGCTCGCTAATCCTGAACCGGAGATTCTGCCTGATCAGGTGCGCGCGGTTCGTGATGATGCAATCATCGCAACGGGGCGCAGCGATTATCCGAATCAGGTCAACAACGTTCTCGGATTTCCGTTCATCTTCCGCGGCGCACTCGATTCACGCGCGAAGGAAGTGAACGAAGCGATGAAGATGGCGGCGACGCGCGCGCTCGCGCAGCTCGCCAAAGAAGACGTGCCCGAAAGCGTATCACGCTTGTACGGACTTCGCTCTGTGAAGTTCGGCCCCGACTATCTGATTCCATTCCCCTTCGATCCGCGAGTTCTGCTCTGGGTCGCTCCGGCAGTCGCCTGGGCCGCAGTCGCAAGCGGCGCGTCGAACAAATTCATGGATCTCGAGACCTATCGCGAGCAGCTCGAAGCGCGACTCGGTCGAGCGAGAGGAATAATGCGCGGCATCATCAACCGCGCAGTGCGCGATCCCAAGCGCGTTGTGTTTCCGGAGGGCGAGGATCCGAAAGTGATTCGCGCCGCGCAGATGCTCCTCGATGAAGGAATCGCGTTTCCGATTCTCCTTGGAAATCCCGACGTCATTCATCGTCTCGCGCGCGAAAATGCAATTTTCCTTTCCGACGTTTGCATCGAGGATCCGGCGAGCTCTCCGCACCGCGAAGAATACGCCGACTATCTATGGAAACGCCGGCAGCGAAAAGGGCTGAGTCACGGCGAAGCGCTACAGCTTCTCTTCAACGGAAATTATTTCGGATCAGTGATGGTTGCACTCGGCCACGCAGATGCACTCGTGTCGGGCGTGAACATGCATTATCCCGAGACAATTCGCCCTGCGCTCCAGGTGATCGGACCGCTTGAAAAAGCCGAAGTCGTGAGCGGTCTCTACATGCTCGTGTTCGACAAACATGTTATCTTCTGCGGTGACACCACTGTAAACATCGATCCGTCAGCCGAGCAGCTCGCGCAGATTGCTTTTTCGGCCGGGCGGATCGTTCGCACTTTCGGCATCGAGCCAAGAATTGCGATGCTTTCGTTCTCCAACTTCGGATCGGTACGACATCCGGAGGCAGAGAAGGTGGCACGCGCGGTGCAGCTGCTGCGTGAGCGCGATCCGTCGTTGATTGTCGACGGAGAGATGCAGGCCGACACCGCGCTCGATGAGGAGCTGCTCGCGTCGGCCTACGAGTTCAGCGTTCTCAAGGAGCGCGCGAACGTTCTGATTTTTCCGAACCTGAGCGCGGGCAACATCGCGTACAAGCTGTTGCATCACCTCGGCGGAGCTACGGCTATTGGGCCGATTCTCGTCGGAATGAACCGACCTGTGCATGTCCTCGAGCGCGGGGCGGATGTGCAGGATATCGTCAACATGGCCGCTGTCGCCGTGATGGATGCGCAGGAGAGATCCAACGGGCGTCCGAATCAGCAGCCGTCGAATCAGAAATCGAATATTGAGGGCTAGATAGAGTGGCAACCGAAGCCAAACCCGAGCGCGCGACACCGCAACGCGAAAGCACGATCGGACTCTCAAAGCAGGGGTTGGAGCCGCACGGCCACATTCACTGGAACCTCATTGCACCGGAGCTGATGCAAGCCGCCGCACGACGCAACGAAGGTGAATTCGCCGAGATGGGCCCGTTCGTCGCCCGCACTTCTCCGCACACGGGACGTTCCCCCAACGACAAGTTCGTGGTGAAGGAATCGTCATCAGAGAAGGATGTCGATTGGGGCAAAGTCAATCAGCCATACGCGCCGGATAAATACGCAACGCTTCTCGCCGATGTACGCGCATATCTCAACGATGCGACCGAGCTATTCGTCGAAGATCTCTATTGCGGCGCAGATCCGAACTATCGCCTGTCGGTCCGGTATGTCTCGCCGAACGCGTGGCACATGGCGTTTGTCCGGAACATGTTCATTCGTCCGGAGCTCTCGGACCTTCCGACGTTCGATCCGAATTTCACCGTTCTGCATGCTCCTGAATTTCAGGCCGATCCCGCGAAGCACGGTACGCGCACGGGCACGTTCATCGTTTTGAATATCGCCGAGCGGACGATTCTCATTGGAGGAACGCGCTACGCGGGCGAGCTCAAAAAGTCGATGTTCACTGTGATGAACTATCTGCTTCCGAAGCAGAGCGTGCTCTCGATGCACTGCTCTGCAAATATTGGACGCGAAGGAGACACCGCGCTGTTCTTTGGCTTGTCGGGCACAGGGAAAACAACTCTGTCAGCTGACCCAGAGCGCGCACTTATCGGCGACGATGAGCACGGCTGGTCGCGCGACGGCGTTTTCAATTTCGAGGGCGGTTGCTACGCCAAGGTGATCAATCTCTCTCCCGAGAGTGAGCCCGACATTTACCGCACGACGCAGATGTTCGGTACCATCCTCGAGAATGTGGTACTCGATCCCGCGACCAAGCGTGTGAAATTCGAGGATCAATCGATCACCGAGAACACGCGTGCGTCGTATCCGCTCAGCTACATCCCGAACAACGTACCGAGCGGGCGCGCGGGACATCCGAAGAATGTCGTGTTCCTTACGGCTGATGCTTTTGGAGTGCTTCCGCCAATTGCCAAGCTGAGCCCGGAACAGGCGATGTACTATTTCCTCTCCGGCTACACGGCAAAAGTTGCGGGAACCGAGCGCGGTGTGACCGAGCCGCAGGCGACTTTCAGCGCGTGCTTCGGCGCCGTCTTTCTCGTTTGGCATCCCACAAAATACGCCGACATGCTTGGCGAAATGCTTCGTGAGCACAAAGCGAATGTCTGGCTGGTTAATACAGGCTGGAGCGGCGGCGGGTACGGCGTGGGCGAGAGAATGAAGCTGCCGCACACGCGCGCGATGATTCATGCCGTGCTTGGCGGAAAGCTCGAACATGCTGATTTCCGCACCGATCCTGTCTTCGGACTCTCAGTCCCTACAGCGGTTCCAGGAGTTCCGTCTGAAGTTCTGGTTCCGCGCAGCACCTGGCCAGATGGTGAGGCTTATGACGCTCAGGCGAAAAAGCTGGCAGGAATGTTCCGCGACAACTTTACGAAATTCGCCAACGCGAGCGACGCTATTCGCGGCGCGGGCCCGAAGGGCTAGCGTCACGCGTCGCGCATGAAATTCGAGATTCTGCGCGACCCACTCTGGAACAACATCCGCGTCGACGAGCTGACTCTTCGGCTCGTCGACACAGAGATTTTTCAAAGGCTGCGCTACGTCCGGCAGCTCGGACTCGCTTATCTCGTTTATCCCGGCGCGACTCACACGCGCTTCGAGCACGCGCTCGGCACTTATCACCTCGCGCGCGGTATACTCGCCACGATGTCGGAGCGCGAAGGGCTCGGCGGAGCTGATGCGGAAGAGCAAGCCATCGTGCGAGCTGCAGCTCTGCTGCACGATGTCGGTCACTATCCCTTCTCTCATGCGCTCGAGGAAATCGGCCAGCTGCACCATG
>JBGQKT010000202.1:0-5638 GCA_041499635.1 Gemmatimonadaceae bacterium | reverse complement strand
GACGTCATCGGATATCCGAGTCTCGCCGCGACGTCGAGCGAGCAGGGTCGTCTCGCCGCTTGTCACGCGCTTGGCGTGCCGGCGGCGCCGATGGCGGACCACTTTCCCATCGGAATCTACTCGGTGCCGGAGATCTCCATGGTCGGCTCGACCGAGCAGACGCTGACGAAGGGCAAGGTACCCTACGAGGTCGGGATTGCACGCTATCGGGAGATCGCGCGCGGACAAATCCTCGGCGATGACAGCGGGCTTCTCAAGATGCTCTTCCACCGTCGAGACCAAAAGCTGCTTGGTGTGCACATCATCGGTACGGGCGCCACCGAGCTGCTTCACATCGGGCAAGCGGTGCTCGGACTGGGCGGCGGGTTGGACTACTTCCTCTCCACCGTCTTCAACTACCCCACGCTAGCTGAGTGTTACAAGGTCTCGGCGCTCAACGCCGCGAACAAGCTGGCGATGTCAATGACGTCCGAGCTGAGAATCCAGCATTGACGGCTATAGTCTAAACCGACCAAGCCGCTCGGATGTGGTGTCGCGGATAATCGGGCGCAAAGTGAGTCTCAGGTCAATCGGTAAGCGCGCTTCGCGAGATCATACGCCAACGCTTTCGCCATCTCACTCGCGTCAGCCATATCGATGACGTGACGCGCGACGAGTCCACCGAGATAATTCGCATCAACGCGCCGAGCGAGATCGTGTCGAGCAGGGATGGAGCAGAACGCGCGCGTGTCGTCTGTGAACCCCGCGGTGTTCTCGATTCCCGCAGTCTCTGTTGTCGCGTGGCGAAAGCGAGTCATCCCTTCGATCGAATCGTGGAACCACCACGGCGCACCCAGCAGCATCGCAGGATAATGACCGGCTAGCGGTGCAAGCTCTCGACTGTACGTCGATTCGTCGAGCGTGAATACGATAAGTCGAAACCGCGTGTCATTTCCATGCGTGCTGAGCAGAGGGCGCAAGTTGCGCGTGAACTCGGTCGCGAGTGGGATGTCCCCGCCACGATCCGGTCCAAAGCGCCGATACACGAATTCATTGTGATTGCGAAATGCGCCGGCGTGCAACTGCATTACGAGTCCGTCGTCCGCCGACATGCGCGCCATCTCCATGAGTAGATGCGCTTCGAACTTTGATTGATCGTCATCTTTTGCGTCGCCGCGGAGCGCCTTGGCGAAGATGCGCTCTGCCTCGGGTGCATCGAGCCGTGCGGTGCGCGGAACAACAACTGCGTGATCCGTTGCAGTCGCGCCCATCGCTTTGAACTCCGCGCGTCGCTTCGCAATCGCGCTCAACAGCTCGGCGTAATTTCCGATCGTGGTGCCGGCAGCGCGCTCGAAGCGCGCAAGCTCCGCCGACCATCCGGGCGATGCGATCCGGAAAAGGGCATCAGGGCGGAACGTCGGAATTACTCGACCACCAAGCTCTGCTTCGCTCAATGTCTTGTGATGCTCGAGCGTACCGCTCGCTGCATCGGTCGTCGCCAGTACTTCGATGTTGAATCGTCTGAAGAGCGCGCGCGGCCGAAACTCGGGCGACTGTAAGCGCTCGGCGATCGCATCATACACGCGCTTCGCAGACTCCGAATCAAGCGTGTCGTCAATGCCGAACACATCATGCAGCTCATACTCGAGCCACGCGCGTGTGGGCGTCGCGCGAAAGAGATGCCAATGATCGGCGAGCTTCTGCCAGATCTTGCGTGGTCTGCGCTCGACGGCATGCGACGTTCCATCGATCCGTGCAACACCGAGCGACTCGAGCGAAACACCTTGCGAGTACAACATCCGAATGATGTAGTGATCCGGTGTGATGATGAGCGAAGTTGGATCCGCGAACGCATCGTCGTTTGCGAGGATCGCGGGATCGACATGTCCGTGTGGCGAGACGATCGGTAACGCGCGCGTCTCATCGTACAACGCGCGCGCGTAACGCCGGATCGTCGGATCAGGATCGAAGTAGCGATCCTCGTGAAAGTTGATCACGCTACTGGCTTCCACCGCGAATCGTACTCGCGCGACCAGAGCTTCCGAGCCGACTCGTCGTTAAGAATGTGTCCGGACTTCGAATCAATCGTGAGCTTGCGACCCACCTGCTGCGAGATCGTTCCGAGATGACAAAGCGTTCCGGTTTTCGCTCCGTCTTCAATTGGCGCGGACAGTTTCGTCCCCGTGCGCACGGCGTTGACGAAGTTGTCGATGTGAAGCTGCGTCAGCCAATCGTCACCGACTGTGTTGAGCGCGTCGCCCTTCGGAGCAGCTTTAACCTCTTTGACGATTTTACTCTTGAGGTCGTAGATGACATAGCCGTCCCGATCGACGACGACACTTCCATTTGTGCCTAGCACAGCAGTGCCGCGCGAACGTTCGTAGAGATCGAGTCCGTTGCAGCTCTGTCCCTGCCAGATGATGCTCTTGTCGCCGTCGAACACGAACGTCGCTTCCTGCGTGTCGGGAAATTGCCAGTCGTCAGCGTAGTGAAAACGTCCGCCCGTGGAGACAACACTCGACGGATAATCGACGCCGAGCATCCAGCGACCAACGTCGATCTCGTGTGTTCCATTGTTGCAGATCTCGCCGGTTCCCCAGTTGGTGAACCAGTGCCAGTTGTAGTGAATGACGTTGTCGCGATAAGGCGTGCGCGGCGCTGGTCCCTGCCATAGCTCGTAATCGAGATTCGCAGGCACGGGAACGACTTTGCCTTTTCCAATTCCAGTACGCGTATTCGCGTACCATGCGCGCGCGAGATACGGTGCGCCGATCTGACCACCGCGAATCGCTTGCAATGCCTCGATGAAATGAGGGCCTGATCGCGCTTGAGTGCCGAGCTGCACGAGCAGCTTGTTGTGCTTCCGCGCAGCCGCGACGATCAGCTCGTCTTCCCGCGCATCATGACCGCTTGGCTTCTCGACATAGACGTGCTTTCCCGCATCGAGCGCGAGAATTGTCGCGGGCGTATGCCAGTGATCCGGAGCGGCGATTACGATCGCGTCGACACTCTTGTCGTCGAGCATTCGACGAAAATCGGCGACTGCTTTCGGTGGCGTCGACTGCAGCGGCGACGTCTCCGTTACTGCTTTGCCGAGAACCGTGGAGTCGACATCGCAGAGATATGCGACAGTCGTGTTGGCACCGTGCGCGAAGTCGCGCGCGTGAACCATTCCCCGTCCGTTCAATCCCATCACCCCTACGACCAATTTTTCGTTGGGTGAGCCATCGAACGTGAACAGTGGACCGACACCGCGCGACGCGACAACTGCGCCGAGTCCAACGGCGGATGCCTGTTTTACAAAATCACGCCGGGCGAGTGGCTTATTTGGTTCCATCCTTCCTCCGAGTCCGCCTAATCTATTCTTCTAATCTTGATATTCCTGAAATACACTTCGTCGCCGTGATCCTGCAGCACGATGTGACCCGCTCGCCTCTGTGCGAAATTCTTTATGTCTCGATATTTGCTTTTCGCGAGCAGTGAATCCATGAGCGGCGTTCCCAGATCGAACTCGACAACCTTTTTCCCGTTGAGCCAATGCTCTCCATGATTGCCGCGGAAGACGAGCATCGAAGTGTTCCATTCGCCCGCAGGCTTGAGCGACCTGTTCGCGTTCGGTGCGATGAGATCGTACAGCGCTCCCGCGCGGTGCGACGGAATTTTGTTGTCTTCGGCGAGACTGTCGTCGAGAAGCTGGTACTCGAAACCGAGGGCGGCATGATTTGGCGCCTGAGCCATCGAGATTTCCTCTGACACATTGTACTTCACGCCGCTGTTTCCACCGGCGCTGATCTTCCACTCCCAGCTCAGCTCGAAATCTTTGAAGGTCTCCTTCGTCATGAGATCGCCGCCCACGGCTGGCTGTCCGTCAGCTTGTCGAGGAACCTGGCCGTTGGCGATTTTCTTGATCGTCCCGTTTTCGATTTTCCAATGTGCGGTAGGCACACTGTCGTAGCCGAGGCCGCGCCAGCCGTCGAAAGATTTACCGTCGAACAACGAACGCCATTCGGAGCTTTGCGCCTGCGCGGGAGTTGCGCATCCGGCGGCTGCGATCGCGAAGGCGAGCCCAATCTTATGGTAGTTCGTCATGTCGGCGTGAGTTTACCAGGTCTCTGCAGGCGAAGAGGTCATGGCTGAACGTCGAACGGAAATGTACGGACGGCCCCGACGTGGCGCATGTCTCGTCATTCGGTGCACTTTACGTGCGTCATGCCCAGAGCCCCAGCCGATCGGAATACTCGAGCAATTGCGGGACTCCGCATCGCCGTCGTGAGGTTTTTGCATCGAAAGCGCCACGAAGGATAGCTTTGGCGCATGGGTCTCGAGCCACAAAGCAGAATCCTCGTCACCGGCGGAGCCGGGTTCATCGGCAGCTGGCTGATCCATGAGCTCAACAATCGCGGCATCGAGCAGATAGTTGTCGCTGATTTCCTCGGCCACGACGAGAAATGGCAGAATCTTGTGCCACTCGCATTCGCCGATTACGTCGATGCCGGCGGGCTGCTCGACACCATCGAATCAGGCCGGCTGGGCAAATTCGATTACGTGCTGCACATGGGAGCATGCTCCTCGACCACCGAGCGCGACGCCGCCTACCTCACGCGGAACAACTACGACTTCACCCGCCGGCTCGCGGAGTGGAGCATCGGAAACGGAGCACGATTTGTCTACGCGTCTTCCGCTGCGACCTACGGAGATGGGAATGCGGGGATGGATGACAACTCCGATCTTTCCTACCTTCGCCGCCTCCGTCCGCTCAACATGTATGGCTACTCCAAGCACATGTTCGATTTATATGCCGCGCGGAATGGACTACTCGAGCAGTGTGTCGGCATCAAGTATTTCAATGTCTTCGGCCCGAACGAGCAGCACAAAGGCGAGATGCGAAGCCTGGTGAGCAAAGCGTACACACAGGTGGTGGATACCGGCGTCATCCGGCTTTTCAGAAGCTATCGCGACGATTACCGCGACGGAGAGCAGAAGCGCGATTTCATCTATATAAAAGACGCTGTGGCGATGACGCTGCACCTCGCAACCACCGAGGAGGCGGTTGGGCTATTCAACGTAGGCGCGGGCCGCGCCGAGACATGGCTGGATCTTGCCAATGCAGTCTTCACCGCGATGGAGCGCGAGGCGAGGATCGAATTCATCGACATGCCGGAGGAGATGAGAACGAAGTATCAGTATCTGACCTGTGCAAACATCGCGCGCCTGAGAGCTTCCGGTTACAAGGCTGGCGTGACTCCGTTGGCATCGGCCGTAAATGACTATGTCAGCGGCTACCTCGCCCGCTGAATTCCGAGATGCGCCGGCTCGAGTCGAGGCGCGAGTAGCTGTATAATCGCCCACGCCGAGACGTAGGCAAGACCGCACACGACGAAGATCGAGGAATAGTCGCTGCCGTTCGCCTGCAGAACCCTTCCCGTGACTCGTTGAAAAACTACGCCGCCCATCGCTCCGGCGAATGCGCCGATGCCGACAACAGAGCCAACGGCGGATTTTGGAAACATGTCACTCGCGAGCGTGTACACGTTCGCCGACCACGCTTGATGCGCCGCCGCCGCGACGCCGACAATCAGAATTGCCGCCCACATGCTCGGCGCTCGTGACACGAGGGTCGTCGGCACGATAAGCAATGCCATGGCGAGCATCGTCGCTT
>JBGQKT010000201.1:0-5650 GCA_041499635.1 Gemmatimonadaceae bacterium | reverse complement strand
CAATGATCGCGGATCGCGGAACTCCTGCGTCACGAAGTCGCGCACCTGCTCCTTCGATCTCGCCTCGACGCGCGGTGGGGTTTTGAATTTCAGACCAACGGCCGCCTCAATTCGCGGAACCGCTTCCGCGACTTCCTTACCATAAGGCCCGGCGTAAGACGCTGGTTTTTCTCTGCACGCTGCGGCTGATGCGAGAGAAAGACACGCAATCGCCACACGCGCTACGAGGCGAGACGTCAAAGACCCATTGAGTTGCTGTAGATCGACACCATCGAGTTGCCCCAAAGCAAGGCGATGACCGCCGCTGGCGCAAGAAAAACGCCGAAGGGAATCTGTGGAGGCGAGAATGCGACTCCGCGCCGCCGCGACCTCAGCCAGACAAACGGATACACGAGCCCAAGAAATACTACCGTCGCTATCAGCGCGCCGAGAAAAATCGTAAGAATCGCGCGCGCGGGGCCGATCGCTGCTCCAATCACCGCCATCAGCGTAACGTCACCAAATCCCATCGCCTCTTTCTTCAGCGCGAGCTCCCCCACCCATCCCGAGATGGCAATGGCCCCAGCGCCCGTGCACGCGCCGATGAGCGCACCGTACGCGCCGTCAAAAGGGGACTCCGATTGAAAGAACAGAGCGATGATCGCCGTAAGAATTACCCATGCGAGTCCGAAAGCAGTGAAGCCATCCGGAATCAGATAGTGTTTCGCGTCGGTGATTGCGATTCCGAGGAGAATCGTCACAAACACGGCAACTCTCAGCGCTGTGAACGAGAGACCGTAATGGAGATAGCTCGCGAACCAGATGACTCCAACGACCAGCTCGACGAGCGGATATTGGATCGAGATCCACGTTCCGCATCCTCTGCACCTTCCGCGCAGCGCAAGCCAGCTGACGAGAGGAATGTTTTCGAGCGCTGTTATCTGTCGCTCGCATTTCGGACAGCGTGATCTCGGCCGCACCACCGAGAGCCCATCGGGCCAGCGCGAAATGCAAACGTTCAGAAACGAGCCGAAGCATGCGCCGATGACAAAGCTGTAGACCGCCCAGAGGCGTTCCATCATTTCCTGAGTTGGTAAAGAAGAATGCCCGTCGCGACGGCAACGTTGAGAGATTCCACCGTCGAGGCGATTGGCAGCGACACTGTCGCGCTCGCCCGCTCGCGCACAGATGACGACAAGCCTCCGCCTTCGTTTCCAACAGCAAGGGCGAGCCGCTGCGGCGGACTCATGCTCTCAACGGGATTTCCTGACGAATCCGCGGCCCACAGCGGAATCGACTCGGCGTCGAGAAATGCGAATAGATCCTCGGGCTTTACGTGAAATGCGAGATGATGAAAATGAGCGCCCATCGCCGACCGAACAACTTTCGCGTTCCAGAGATCGACAGTTCCCGGGAGCGCGACGGTCGCATCCACGTCGAGGGCTGCCGCCGTACGAAGAATCGTCCCGACGTTGCCCGGGTCCTGAAGGGCGTCGAGCACGAGGAGACGAAGCTTGCCGGTGCGCTGCACTGAATCGAGGGATCGATCCGGCATCGTGGCGATTGCGAGAACGCCCTGCGGTGACTCAGTCTCCGCGGCGCTCCTGAACTCCGCTTCCTTTACTATTGCGTGCTCGATTCTTGACGATACGATCGTCTCCAGCAGCGCTTGTCCTCGGGGTGCGTCAGCCAACTGAGGCGCAGAGAGGACACCCTGAATCGACAGCGGAGATTTGAGAAGCTCCTCGACGGCCCGCACGCCCTCCACTACGAAGAGCGACTGTCGCTCCCTCGATTTTCGTCGTCTTAGGTCGCGGGCGAGAGTCAGAATTCTCACGCTGAGTCGAAAATAGGGGAGCTTGGAATGGGACTTGCCTTTCCCGGAGGTGAGCAATTTACCGTGGGAGTTCCAATGAAACGAATCTTTATCACGTTTGCGCTGATAACCGGGGTCACGGCTTGTGGCATATCGACCCAGCAGGAAGTGCAAATGGGTCAGCAGGAGGCAGCACAGATCAACCAGCAGCTGCCGATCGTCAGCGATCCCGAAGCGAACCGCTACATCAACCTGCTCGGCGATCAGATTGCGTCGCACACGAGTCGGGCGAGTCTCGATTGGCGGTTCTTCATCGTGGACAGCAGAGAAGTAAATGCGTTTGCCGTTCCCGGTGGATTCGTTTACGTCAATCGCGGTCTGATCGAACGCACTGACAACATGTCCGAGCTCGCCGGTGTTCTTGGTCACGAAATCGGTCACGTCGTGCTCCGCCATACCGTCAAGCAAATGGAGCAGATGCAGGGCGCCAACATCGGAGTAACACTCGCGTGCGTTCTGACCAGCGTTTGCAACAGCGGTGTCGCACAGGCGGGAATCAACATCGCCGGCACGGCACTTTTCGCGAAGTTCAGCCGCACCGACGAAGCGCAGGCGGATGATCAGGCAGTGAAGAACACGATCGCCGCCGGCATCACTCCACGTGGCGTCGTGACTATGTTCGAGAAGCTGATTGCCGAACGAAAGACTCGTCCTGATGCAGTCTCGGCGTTCTTCGCGACGCACCCGGGCGAAGAAGATCGTATCACGGCCGCTCAGGCAGTGATCAATCAGTATCCAGCGAGTGCTCTTCGCGGACTTACAGTAAACACAACGAACTACAACACCTTCAAGGCGCGCATTTTGTCCCTCCCTGCGCCGCGCCAATAACGATTTTCGTTGTCTGACGAGATGCGCCACTGGAAACGGTGGCGCATCTTTCGTTCATGCACGTTGCTCTTACCATCGCCGGCTCCGACTCGGGAGGAGGCGCTGGAATCCAGGCTGACCTCAAGACGTTCTTCCGATTCGGCGTCTACGGCACTTCTGCGATCACCGCAGTCACCGCACAAAACACCATTGGAGTTTCGAAGTGGGAGCCTGTCTCCCCTGAGTTGTTGCGAGCCCAGATCGATGCGGTCGCAACGGATCTCCGTCCTTCGGCCGTAAAAAGCGGAATGGTTGGAACGGCCAAGTTGATTCGTATCGTTGCAGAATCTCTCAGACGCCACAATCTCCTCCCCTACGTCTTGGATCCGGTGATCGTCGCGACGAGCGGAGACGCGCTCATTGAAAGCGATGGAGCGCGCGCGATTCAAGACGAGCTCATCCCGCTTGCGACCCTCGTCACTCCAAACGCAGACGAGGCATTCGCGCTCACAGGTGAGCGGGTGATCGACGAATCTTCAATGCGCCGTGCGGCAGAACAGCTGGTCGCGCTCGGCGCAAAAGCAGCGTTGATCAAAGGCGGTCACGCCGGCGCGTCTGACGATTCTACAATCGTCGATATCCTCTACGCCGATGGTGAGTTTACAGCATTCGCGCACCCGCGAATCAAAACGAAAAACACTCACGGCACCGGCTGCACTCTCTCTGCCGCGATCACGGCACAGCTCGCGGCCGGTGTTCCGCTAAGAGAATCAGTGCGTGTTGCGATCGACTACGTGCAAGCGGCGCTCGAGACAGCGCCCGGTCTTGGAAGCGGACACGGACCGCTGAATCACTTCGCCGCTGGAAGCTCCGCGACAAAAGCTCGCACGACCGACTGAAAGCTTTCCGCGGCGCGTGCAGTCACCTCGAGAACTTCGGCGTGAAGAATCGGAGCATCTGACGTTCCTGCAGCTGCATTCGTGATGCAGCTCATCGCTGCAACGCGCATCCCCATCGCCCGCGCAACAATTACTTCCGGAACTGTAGACATTCCAACTGCGTCGGCCCCGAGGGTCTCCAGCATTCGAACCTCAGCAGGCGTCTCGAACGATGGACCGTTAAGACAAGCGTAGACTCCCTCCTTGAGAGGAATTCGTAGCCGGTCTCCGATTGCGTGCAGCAACGCGCGCAGCCTGCGATCGTATGGGTCGCTCATGTCAGGAAATCGCGTGTCGCCTTCCTGCAGCGATCCCGTGAGCGGATTCGTGAATGTGAGATTGAGATGATCGTCGATGATCATCAGATCTCCGGCCGCGAGATCACGCCGAATTCCACCGGCGGCATTCGATGCGAACAATGTTCGAGCGCCGAGTGCATGCAGAACTCTCACCGGAAATGCGGCGAGCGCCGGCGGATGTCCTTCGTACATGTGAAATCTTCCAGCGAGAGCGTGCACACGTCGTCCGCTCAACGTTCCCGACACTAGCGCTCCCGCGTGACCGACCACTGTCGCTTCGGGAAACCCCGGTATGTCGGCGAAAGGAACACGCACTGCGTCTTCGATTTCATCAGCGAGACCGCCAAGGCCTGAACCGAGAATGATCGCGATCTCCGGCGCGTCGTCACCGATCCGATGTCGAACCGAATCCGCCGAGCTCTTCGCTGCATCCCGTGAAAATGCGGAAATCATGAATCCTCCTCGCTCAGCGCCTCGAGCTCCGCGGACACGTCCTGCAAGAGCAGCATGCGTTGCTCCCAGGGGAGAAACGCGCTCTCGAATCCGTTGAGAGATAGAGTGCAGAGCTCGTCGAACGTGAAGTCGAGATATTTCGCTGCGTAGAGATATTCATCAGTCAGCGTCGTTCCGCTCATCAGGCGATTGTCCGTGTTGAGCGACACGTTCATTCCGCGGTCGAAATATTTCCTGAGAGGATGCTCTTCATACGACGCGGCAGCACCGGTGTGCACGTTGCTCGTGAGGCATATCTCCAGTCCGATTCGCCGGTCGTTCACGTACTGGGTGAGATCGGCATCCTCGATCAGTCTCGTCGCATGTCCGATTCTGTTGGCGCAGCAAATGTGAACCGCCTGCCGCACGGACTCCGCTCCGTCACCTTCTCCGGCGTGAACTGTCACGGCGAGATTGTTCTCCCGCGCGTACGCGAATGCAATCGAATGTGCCGACGCCGGGTGACCGAGCTCACCGCCCGCGAGGTCGAACGCCACCACTCCCTTGTCGCGAAAGGCAACCGCGAGTCTCGCCAGCTCGAGTGACACCATCGGCGATAACTGTCTGAGCGCAGTGACGATCGACCGCGCGACGATTCCGTAATCTTCTTCCGCCCTTGCGAGGCCGCGCAGCTGCGCATCGAGCGCTTCGGCAGCTGAAAGTTTGCGCCTCGAGTTGAGAATCGGCGCATTGCGCACTTCGAGGTAACGAACGCCGTCCTTAGCTGCATCTTCACCGAGCTCGTACGCGACTCGCTCGATTGCTTCCGCCGTCTGAAGCACCGAGATCGTAACCTCGAAGCGCGCAAGATAATCCTCGAGTGTTTCAGCATCGTTGACGAGCATGTAGTCTCGAAGCTCGTCGACTGACTTTGTCGGCAGCGGCACGCCGTATTCACGACCCAGCTCGATGAGCGTTTCCGGACGCAACGAACCATCGAGATGGCAGTGCAGCTCCGCCTTGGGAAGGCGCCGCAGTTTTTCAGATGTCAGCATCCACGATTCTATCCAATCACATGGAAAAGCAAAAGCTCAGCTGCTCCCCTTTCTCATTGGAATTACGCGAAAAATTGCGCCGCCATGAAGCGGAGTATCGGAGCTGATCGGGAGGCCGCGACTGTCGGTCACCATGCTGTCGCCGGCGCGAACCGATGACGCAAGAGAAGAATCAGCAATCTCGATTGCGTCGAGCACCGTCGCCGATTTCGGCGCATCGACTGGCTTTGCGTCGACATAGACGCGTAGCATGGGATCCCCCGT
>JBGQKT010000200.1:0-5660 GCA_041499635.1 Gemmatimonadaceae bacterium | reverse complement strand
GTCATCAATTCAGTCACGCTCACAAGCCCGGGTGCAGCAGCGACTGCAACTGTCGCTGGTAGTGCGTACGACATCACCGCGACTGCAGCGGTCGGCACCGGTCTTGGCAACTATGCTCTCAGTTACGCCGTCGGGAAATTGACGGTGAACACTAAGGCATTGCTGGTAACAGCTGACAATCGGACGAAGACTTATGGTGACGCGGTAACATTTGCTGGCACCGAGTTCAGCACTCCGGTTGGTGGGCTGGTCAACGGTGATGTGATCAATTCGGTAACACTGACAAGCCCGGGTGCAGCAGCGACTGCAACTGTAGCTGGCAGTATGTATGACATCACGGCCAGCGCTTCGGTTGGCACCGGTCTTGGCAACTATACGCTCAGCTACGCGCTTGGAAAGCTGACCGTAAACGCGAAACCGTTAACGGTCACAGCCGACAATCGCGCGAAGACCTACGGTGACGCTGTCACGTTCGCAGGCACCGAGTTCAGCACTCCGGTCGGTGGCCTCGTCAACGGTAACACGATCACGTCGGTAACCCTGTCTAGTCTTGGAAGTGCAGCGACTGCGACTGTTGCTGGAAGTCCTTACGATATCACGGCGACGGCCGCTGTTGGGACCGGGCTGGCCAACTACAGCCTGGCTTACGCCGTGGGTCACCTCACGGTGAACAAGGCTGGGCTCACCATCACGGCTGCAGACAAGAGCCGGACGTACGCTGTAGCGAACCCGGCGCTCACTGGTAGCATCGTAGGTATCAAGAACGGCGACGGGATCACAGCGGCATACACGACCGTTGCGACGATCGCGTCACTGATCGGGACGTATCCCATAACGCCTTCTGCGGTGGATGCGATTGCAACGAAGTTGGGCAACTACAGTGTGACGCTCGTCAATGGCACGCTCACCATCAGCAATGACGCGCCGGTTCTCACAGGGCTCGCTGGTCCATCCGGCCCAGTGCCGCTCGGCTCGCCGGTTACCGTCACTGGAACATTCAGTGACATCGGCATCACGCCGCCGCCGGATCCTTACACGATCACTTCACATTGGACGAGCACCGGTGTCACTCCGTTCGATCAGACAGGAACGGTGACGTCGTACAACGGCAGCACCGGAGCATTCACGATCACCGAGCCGGCCGGCACACCAGTCGGCGTGTACACGATTACTGTAACGGTAACCGATCGCTTTGGCGCCTCGAGCTCCAGCAGTGCTTCGGCTTCGTCGGTACCCGGATACGTCGTGGTCTACGATCCGAGCGGTGGTTTCGTAACGGGTGGTGGCTGGATCAACTCACCAGCCGGCGCCTGCAACACCGGGAACTGCACTTTCAATACTGCTGGTAAGGCCAACTTCGGATTCGTCTCGAAGTACAAGCCCGGAGCCAAGGTGCCTGACGGAAACACCGAGTTCCAGTTCCAGGCAGGCAATCTGAATTTCAAGGGCACGTCGATGGATTGGCTGGTCGTGTCCGGCAATCGCTGCCAGTATCACGGAACCGGAACCATCAACGGCAGCGGGAATTACACCTTCGTTCTCACGTGCATCGATGGAAAGATCAACGGCGGCAACGGCGTGGATCACTTCAGGATGAAGATCATTGACGCGAGTAATACAGTGGTCTACGACAACCAGATGAACGCGCCCGATGATTCAGGCCTCACCGGGAGCGGAACACTGCTCGGCGGTGGCAGCATCACCATCCACACGAAGTAACGCCATGAGGCTATTGCACGAGCAGTTAACTAGGCACTAGCCCGCAACAAACCAAAGGTCAAAGGCCGCCCAGAGTAACGGGCGGCCTTTTCCTTTTCCCGGACACAGGTGACGTTTGCCGCTGGCCGAGGTGACATTCACCGCAGATGTCTGGACACAGCGTGCATCCTTGCTTAAATCCCGCTTTCGGATGTGATTTCATATGTTTCCAAGACACGTCGCCGGCGTTGCCTCTCGATGCCAGCGTTCGTCACTCTCACGCCAAGGAAAACAAACGATCAAGCATCAGGACCTGATGACCCACGGGGTAAGCGGATTCACAACACCGGAACCGCAAAAGCGAGCAAGGGAGGGAGTTGGCCAATTCCCTCTCACACGGCGCGATCACGAGGCACTTCATGATGCGTTCGCTGTGCTGCTCACGCCTCTCGATTTCGTCGACGCCGAACATTGGCGCGGTGAAGTGGGAAAAGTTCTATCGCAACTTCTTCGCGCAGACAGGTCAGCATTTCGGCTCGACATTCCCGGCGCTCCCGTTCTTTACAGCGAGGATTATCCGCAAGCGACACTCGACGCATACGCCGAGCATTATCACGCAGTGGATCTTGGGCGCATTCGTCGTGAGGAGCTTGGACTCGAAGTTTGGAATCGCTGGCGACTGCACGGCGCGAAGCTCCGCCAATTCTGGGAGAGCGAGATTCATCGCGATTTCCTCGCGCCGAACAAAATCTTCGATTCGATGGGAATCACGATCGGTGTCGCCGGCGCGCGCAATCCAGCGACTCTCTTCTTTCATTCGGAGAAGCCGGGCACTCCGGAATTCGGTGAGCGCGGCGTTTCGCTGCTCAGTCTTGTGCTGCCCGCATTCAAGGCCGGCGTGCGCGATCTCGTTCGCTACTCGCATCAACGAGAGAGTCTCGCCGCGCATCTCGACTCACTCAGCGAAGGAATTCGAATCTGCGATTTGCGTGGCAATACGGTTCATCAGAACCCGGCGTTCAGTGCGGCCATCGCGCTCGAGCGCGAGCCGCAGAAGCTCGAGCGCGCAATCTTCGACGTCGTACACGCGCTCATCGGATTCTCGAATGAGCAGCCGAGCGGGAATGCTAATGTCGCCGCTGCCGCGGGTCATCGATTGACGCGACAGGTCAGCACCTCCACCGCAGCCTACCAGATCGGCGGCACGTTCCTCGGCCGCGAGCTACTCGGCGCGGAGCTGAGGATTGTCGTGACTCTGATTCGACTCGCGGCGCAAACGACTCTCTCCGATTCGGCGCTGCAGGAGAAGTACAATCTGACGGGGCGGGAGCTCGAGATTGCGCGCCGTCTCGCGTACGGCCAGTCGACAAAGGAAGTCGCGCAGGCGTGCGGCATCAGTCTCCACACTGCGAGACGGCACACCGAGAAAATTTTTCAGAAACTCGGAGTGAGGAATCGGTCGCAGGTGGGGCCGAAACTCAGGGCTGGATGAACTGATCAAAAGCAAAAGAACATGATCCGCGATACCAGCTGTTTTAGAGACCAGATCCCGGATTGAACTACCGCAGTGACCGTTCGATTGCTTGCACGAGCGGTTTTTTTCATACCTCTCCGTTCTCCAAATTCCATACCCTTACGAATCGCAGTCACTTGATTACCCTGTATATACGCGTGTATATTCACAGTGCGCTTCGTTTGGGATGCTCAAAAGAGTCAGCTCAGTCTCCTTCGTCGAAGATTTGATTTCGAATTTGCCAGTCTGATTTTCAAAGGTCCGACGCTCGAGCGAGAAGACGCGCGCCGTAACTATGGGGAGCGCCGTATGATCGCTCAGGGCTCCGCCGATGGTTTGTGCCTGACGGTCGTCTATACGGATCGCAGCGATTTTTCTGGGGAGCTCGAACGGCGCATTATTTCCGCACGACGCTGTAGCCGAAAGGAGCGAAGACTTTATGCCGAAGCATATCCGAGAACAACCGAGCCGGGGTCGAGCCGATCTTGAGTACCTGAGGCGTGTAAGCGACGAGGAAATCATGCGTACCTCGCCGCCTGAACTTGCAAACCTCCCCGATGATTTCTGGGACTCGGCGGTAATGGTCGCACCGGTGCTCAAAGAGCCGATCTCGCTGCGAGTCGACGAGGACGTGCTGGCCTGGTTCAGAAAATCCGGACCGAGGTACCAGTCGCGCATGAATGCGGTGCTGCGGAGCTACATGACCGCGAAAAGCAAGGGGAACAAAACTCGAAAGAAAAAGAAGAGGTCTAGGGCGTCAGGTAATTAGGTCGCCCGGCGTCAGGAACGACCGAATGACCCTTTGGATCGCTAACCGATACGCGCTACCGTTAGGTTCCCCGGAAACGGAACAGGAGCCGCAATGCGCGCCCATCGACAGTTATCGATTGTTGTTTTCCTCTCAGCTGCATTCAAGTTCGGGGCTGCGAGTCCCCTCGGCGCGCAGGTCATCCACGGCAAGCTGCTCGAGGACATAACCAACAAACCGGTGGCAAGCGCGTCGATGACGCTGCTCGACGAACAGAACGGGCAAGTGACGTCGGCTCAGAGCAACGATGCGGGAGATTTTACGCTCAGAGCGACAGCGCCCGGCATCTACAGAGTTCATGTATCGAAGATCGGGTATCGCGTTACGGAGAGTCCCTCGATGCAGCTTCAGTCGGGTGACGACGTGAGCATCACTCTGCACGTCCCGGCTAACAAGATCGAGCTCGCTCCGGTCGTCGTGACCGGCAACAGTCGCCGTCCTTCAGGACGACTCGGTGGATTCTACGATCGCATGCAGCGACACGGGTTCGGTACGTTCATCAGCCGAGATCAGATCGAGAAGAGGCGCCCGTTTGAAGTGACGGACATGCTGCGAACGATTCCGGGTCTCCTGCTCAGACCGTCGCGCGGATTCGGCTACGACATTCGCACCACTGAAGGTTGCAGGCCGATGGTTTATCTGGACGGTGTTCCTTTCCCGCTAATGCGCGGCGAGACGATCGACAACATCGTGAATCCGATGAGCCTCGAGGGTATCGAAGTTTATGCTCACGCAATCGAAGTTCCCGGAGAGCTTCAGCGCGGTCTCGGACGATGCGGCGTCATCGCTTTGTGGACGCGCTGAGATAGCGCTCAGCCAATCGGTTCAGTCTCGCGAAAAAGGCCGCATTGGCATCGCCGAGCAGTCGCCGCAAATCTTTGATGATTCGGGGCGTTCCGCGGAGTGACACCGGAAGGGCGGCGAGGAGGTAACGCAGGTTCTTTGCTGCGATGCGCACCGCATGCGTTGCGTCATGATCGTCCCGCGTATGCACGATCTGTGCTTTGCTGCCGCGGTGTCGTTCCTTCTCGAGCAGCTCGAGCGCCACCAGTCTGACCACGCGCGCGGCGGGCTCACGCAGCGTCGCGCTATCGCCACCGCGCTGCGCCACGACTAGCGCTCCAATATTTGTGTCGCTTGCTCGCGCACGAGCGGATCGGAATCATTGAGTGCGCGCGTCAAGGCTTCCATATCCTCAGGATTACCCGCATTGCCAAGCACAACCGCCGCGTTGCGCTTGAGACCGCTGAGCTTCGCGCGCTTCATCGGCGAGCTCTTGAACGCGACACGAAAATCTTCCGCCGTCATTGCTAGGAGATCGCGTGCAAGCGTGCGCGCATCACGTGCGACGAGCGACGCGCGTGGCGCGAGCTTCGGCGTTGTCAGCTCCCGCGAGAAGCTCACGTTCCACGGACAAACTTCCTGGCAGATGTCGCATCCGTAGACGAGCGTCCCCACTAATTCTCGAAGATCGATTGGAATCGCGCTGCGTGATTCGATTGTGAGATAGGAGATGCAGCGCGTCGCATCGAGAACGCGGGGCTCGATGAGCGCATCGGTGGGACACGCGTCGAGACAGCGCGTGCACGTTCCGCATCGATCGGCCTCGAATGGAGCGTCGGGCTCGAGGTCGAGGTCGAG
>JBGQKT010000199.1:0-5741 GCA_041499635.1 Gemmatimonadaceae bacterium | reverse complement strand
CCTCTCACGCCGATTCGGTTTGCAGTCGATCGCCTGCGCCGACAGGCACCGGCCGAGCTGCGTGATACTGTCGAGGTGTTGGCGACTGAGTCGCAGCGCCTCGAGCGAATTGCGAGAAGCTTTGCCGAGTTCGGTCGCCTGCCCGAGGGTCCGTCGGCGGAGATCGATGTAGCGGAGATGGTTCGTCACTCGGCGGTCGTTTCGCTGCCGAATGGGATCGCGCTTGTCACACGCATCGACGACGATCTGCCACGGCTAATCGGACATCACGATGCTTTGATCGGCGCCGTGTCGAACGTCGTGCTGAACGCTGTCGACGCGTGCAACGGCAAGGGGACGATCACCGTCGAGGCGCACGCAATTGGAAATGGAGCCGGCAAATCAATCGAGATCGCGGTGAGCGATGACGGTGCCGGCATCGACCCTTCGGAGCTCGCGCGGATATGGGAGCCGTACGTTACACACAAGCCTGGAGGAACCGGACTCGGGCTGGCGATTGCGCGGCAGGCGGTGCTGGCGCATGATGGAACCGTCGAGGCAACGAGTACGTTAGGGAAAGGGACTCGTATTCGGTTTGTGCTTCCCGTGCGGTTCAGTTCACAAGTGAGGAGTTGATCAAATGGGCGAAGATGTCCTGGTTCCTTTTGGTTTCTTTGCAATGGTCGTTCTTGTTGCGATCGGTGTGCCTCTTGCGAGAGGCATCGTGAAACGCTGGGAGCGAGAAGGCGCCGTTCCGACGATTCCGGGTGATGTAACCGCGCGCTTGGAGCGAATGGAGCATGCCATCGACGCAATCGCGGTGGAAGTCGAGCGTATCTCCGAGGGACAGCGATTCACCACGAAGCTGTTGAGCGAGCGAGAGTCGCACGCGCTCCCAGCAAATTACAGGAGCGTTGACTGATGGGACCAGAAATGATCGGATTGTTCGTTCCGCTGGGATTCTTCGCGATGGTGGCTGTGCTTGTCATTGGCCGTCCGATGGTCAAGGCGATGGCAATGAAGGTGGAGAACGAGTCGAAGCGACCGCAGATCCCCAGTGAGGTGATGAATCGGCTCGAGCGGATCGAACAAGCTGTTGATGCGATCGCCGTCGAGGTCGAGCGTATCTCAGAAGGGCAGCGCTTCACAACGAAGCTCTTGAGTGAAGTCAAAACCGGAGCGCTGTCGGCGGGCTCCGCGCAGCAAAGTGACGCGCGCGGAACTTGATCGCGCGTGGCAACAGTTCTCATCGTAGATGACGAGCCGAATATTCGCCGCATGGTCGGCGCCCTTCTCGCCTCCGACGGACACCAGATAATCGAAGCATCGAGTGGCGCCGACGGCGTCACTCGCGCAAATGAAGACGACCCCGATGTCGTGCTCCTCGACCTCATGATGCCGGGCAGCATGGACGGAATGGCGACGCTGCAGCATCTCAAGGAAAAGCACGCTGATCTTCCGGTGATCATGATGAGCGGTCGCGCCGGTTTGAGCGACGCCGTCACAGCCACCAAGCTCGGTGCGGTCAACTTTCTCGAGAAGCCGCTCACACCCGAGGGAGTTTTGTTCGCAGTGAGCTCGGCACTCGAGCTCAGGCAATCGCGACGAGTCGCGCGCGAGCTGAGAGAAGAGCTGGGGCTCGCGGGTGATCTCGTCGGAGAAAGTCCGCAGATGAAGCGCGTTGCGGAGATGATCGATCGTGTTGCAGTAAGCGATTCGCGGATTTTGATCACCGGCGAATCAGGAACTGGAAAAGAGCTTGTCGCCAGTGCAATTCACGACGCAAGCACACGACGCGATCGTCCGTTCATTCGCGTTAATTGCGCGGCGATTCCGCGCGATCTTGTCGAAAGCGAAATGTTCGGTCATGAGAAGGGCGCGTTCACCGGTGCCACACAAACGCGCATCGGTCGCTTCGAGCTCGCCAATACCGGAACTCTTTTTCTCGACGAGATCGGCGATCTGAGCGCCGACGCTCAGGCGAAGCTCCTGCGTGCGATCGAAGCAAAAGAAATTCAACGCGTCGGCGGGAATCATCCAATCAGAGTCGATGTAAGAATCATCGCCGCAACGAATCACGATCTGGCTCGTGCTGTCAGGGAAGGAAGTTTCCGCGAGGACCTTTTCTTCCGACTCAACGTGATTCCGCTTGCTCTTCCTCCGCTTCGTGAGCGCGAGGGGGATGTGCCGTTACTGGTGAGGCACTTCTCGCTTCTGCACTTCAAGCGCACGGGGCAGCTTCCACCAGCGTGGACGCCTGAGGCCATCGAGACGATGAGGCGATATCCGTGGCCCGGAAATGTGCGTGAGCTCGCGAACATCGTCGAACGATTATCGATCATGCAGCCGGGTGCAGAAGTTACCGGCGCGCGAGTCCGCGAGGTATTGCAACCAGCGGTCACATCGGGCACATCCGCAAATCTCGAGGTTGTTGCGGAAGAAAACGCGGCACGAGACGCGTCTTTAGCCGATGCGCTGGACGATTATGAGCGGCGCATGATCCAAAGTGCGATCGACTCGGCTCGCGGCAACATCGCCGAAGCTGCACGTCGTCTGCAAACGGATCGTCCGAATCTTTACCGTCGAATGAAGAGACTCGGGATCGGAGCTCAACCTGCAGAGGCAGCAGTCGCGGAAGACGCGCAATGATTTCCCGCGGCGTGATTCGTCTTGTGGCAGCGTCCGTGATAATTGCGTTGCCGCAGCGAGTGACTCTCGCTCAGGCTCCAGACACTACGCGCCGCGATTCGACATTCGACATTCGATCGTTGTTCGGAGAACGCGAAGATCGAAGCTCGCTTACGATAACGTCAGGAAAAACCTACAATCGCGTCGAAGGACTTCCGATTCTCATCGGGCCGACGTTCCGCGACAACGTTGACGGCGCATCCGTCCACCTCGCAGTCCTCGGACTCATTCGCACTGCGCATTCCGCACACTGGGACTCTGACAATCTCGGTCATCGCGTAACTGCTGAAATTCGCTTTGGCGGACGCAAAGGTTACGCAATCGGCGCTTCGACATTCGACGTCGTCACTCCCGTCGAACGGTGGCAGCTGCCCGAGCCTGACGCCGGGCTCGCCGCATTTTTTACGAAGCACGATTACCTCGACTGGTTCGGCCGCCATGGCGGGCGACTGCATGCGTCAGCATTTGCCGGAGACGTTGCGACAATCGAAGTGGAGTATGGACACGAGCGTTGGAGCTCACGCGGTGCGCGTGACGTCACGACGCTGTTTCGTGGCGCGGAAGGGTGGCGAATAAATCCAGCGATCGACGATGGAACGATGCACGTCTTCGAGACGCACCTGATGCTCGACTCGCGCAATGCAGTTCTGAATCCGTGGGCAGGCTGGTTTCTCGACGGAAGATATGAGTACGGCGTCGGAAACCTCGCGTCGCATGTCGAGTATGGAAGAATTTTCTTCGACATCAGGAAATACAATCGCATCTCGCCGAAAACTCAGCTGAATGCCCGTATCGTCGTTGGCGGTTGGCTGCACGGCGATCCGCTTCCGCTGGAGCGACGACTTTCCGTAGGCGGACCCGGCACACTTCCGGGCTTTGACTTCCGGAGAATTGGCATCGGGCCTGACGTGGGTCAATGCGCCGCGAACGATGGAGCGTCGTCGATGCCAGGACGCCCGGCGATGTGCGAGCGTGTTGTGCTCGCGCAGCTGGAATATCGAAACGAGCTCCATTCCGATCTCATCGACATGTTCAATCGAAATGGAATCCGTGTTCGCGGAACGGAGTTTACTGTTCATCCTTCCGCGATCGCATTTGTCGACGCAGGACGCGGCTGGCTCGTGGGGGAAAGACAAGGAGATCTACGATATCCGTCCGGCGCGCTCCCACCATTTGACACGTATCGCACCGACCTTGGTCTTGGACTCGACCTCGGCGTCGCCGGCATCTACGTAGCGAAGGCTGTCTCGGCAGCGAAGGAGCCGGCAAACTTTTTCATCCGGATTCACAACCGCTTCTGAGCCGGTGAGAATCAATCGTCTCGGCGCTCTTGGCTTCGTGCTCTTCGCGCTTGAGGCGCGCGCGCAGAAGCCGCAAGTGCAAATAATCCTTCCCGAGCGCGCTGATCTCGCGACGGCGCCGCCCTCAGTTCGTTCGGCCGCACTCATATCCGACGGCGCGATGCGTAATCTGCTCGTGAACGGATTTCCTGCGCGTTTACACTATCGCGTGGAGCGTTGGGCGACCGGCGGTTTTTTCGACGACATCAAAGCTGTCGGCGAGTGGGATGTAGTCGTGAAATACGACGCCCTCAACAAGGACTACCACGTCTTCCGCGCAGTAGCGAACCGCGCCGTCGAGCTCGGCAAATTTGCAACGCTTGCCGAAGCTGAAGAGACCGTGAACGCTCCATTTCGCGCACCGATTTCGCCGGCAAAACGCGGGCAGAAGACCTATTACAACGTGGTGCTCGATATCGAAACACTCTCGCTCACCGAGCTCGACGAGGTCGAGCAATGGCTGCGCGGCGAGCTCAAACCAGCAGTGCGCGGAAAGAAAAATCCGGGCACCGCAGTATCGCGCGGTGTCCGGACTTTAATGGTTCGGCTACTTGGTGGAGAAAAGCGGCACTATGAGGCGAGATCGGGAACGTTCCGACCCTGAGAAAGAGCAAAAAGAACGAGATCTCAGAGGCCAAATCGGCTAGGTGCGAGATTCCAGTTTGAACTACCGTATGACCGATCACGACAGTGAAGGTCCGCCGGTTTTTTCGACCGGCATCTCCCTTCTAAACGATTTGGCTTCTGAGATCTCGTTCTTTTGCTTTTTCCACTGAATGAGGGTCGCGCTCTACTTCAATTTTCCGAGTGCTGCTCGCGCGAGCGAATCTGCCGGAGCGATGCGAAGTACTTCCTGATATTCTCGCCGAGCTGCATCGCGGTCTCCGCGAGTCGCAAAGAGAGCGGCGAGTCGACGATGTGCCGCTGCATTCGATTCAATCGTTGGCGCAGCGCGAATTGCCTCGCGATACGCGCGCTCCGCATCGTCATATTGTTTGAGTGCAGCGTATGATCCGCCTCTGATTATCGCAGCCGAATACTGATCCTTGCGTGCCACCTCCTCGGCGAGTGCGAGATAAACTTTGTTCGATTCGCTGGTGATATCCGGCTCGACGCCCGTTCCCTCGAGACGTGTCCCATCGGCTGCGATGAAATTTGCCTCCGGCACGATTACCACCCACCCATCGCGGAGTGCATGTGGTAACGCGGTAAGCATTGCGCCGGCTGTGCGAGTGCCGATCAATGTTGCGCGTCCTGTTTTCTTCAGCACGTAGGCAAGCGGCTCCGACGCGCTCGCTGTGCCATTGTCGATCAACAGGTAAACCGCGCCTCCGAAATACGGGGCGCGCGGTGCAACTTGCCCGACCACAGCACCATGTGACCGTAGCTCGGAAAAGAGGCGTGCGGGCGAATCATCACTCGACAGTTTTCCGATTTCGCGAAGATCGCGGGCTGTCGGTGCCCCAGCATGTGAATCAAACCAGCGGGGTCCGAAAAAAACGCCGACGCTGACCGTGTCGCGCGTGAGGTGCGCTATAGGAGTCATCGACGTTGCATCGCCACCTGGATTGTTGCGGATATCAATGACGAGAATCTGTGGTTTCAGCGAGTCGATCCGCATAAACGCGCGATCGAGGAGCTTGTCAACGCGATCCCATTTGCTCACTCGCAGCACGGCGACACCTGGAGTGAGAAGTCCGAACGTGACGAACTTGGCGGGATCGACGTGCTGAT
>JBGQKT010000198.1:0-5747 GCA_041499635.1 Gemmatimonadaceae bacterium | reverse complement strand
TCACACTATGGTGGAGAGTTCAAGCTGCTCGAGGCGGGTGGTCCACCGCCTGGTGCTGTTGAAGGAGCGGATGCGGGGCCGGAACGAAAACTTTCCGACGATCGCGTGCAGCTCGTCTCGGATTATCTGTTCAGTGGATTCCGTCTCGAGACGAAGGCGCAGTGGCAGCGTCATTCGTTGCAGGAAGTTTCGGACGATGCGTGCAGGTTGTTTCCGACGCTTCCAGACTGCGTTGTAAGAACAGTCAGCTCATCGGCCACGCCGACGGAGCAGCCCGCGTTTGATCTCCTCCTCAACACCGGTACGGTCGATGTCTTAGGACATCACACGATCGGTGAGCTGGTGCGCGGCACGATCGGACTCTCTGGACTCTATCAGACGAACGATTCGCATGGTCCGATTTTTCTCGTACCCGATGCGACGATAAAATCCGGTGGAGCATTCGCCTTCGAAGAAGCGACATCGGGACCGTGGTCGTTTCTAGCGGGCGCTCGCGTTGATTCGAGACACCTCGACGCCGATGCCAACCCAGCGCTCGGCATGACGACCGACAAGACTCGCAGGTGGACCGTGACGAGTGGAAACGTTGGAGCGGTGTGCCGTCCGGTGCCGACGATGGCGCTCGCGGGAAATTTCGGCGCCGCGTGGCGCGCTCCGACATTGTTCGAGCTCTACAGCAACGGACCACTTCTGGCGGAGAGCCGCTACGAAATCGGTGACCCGAACCTGAAGAGCGAGCGAGCGCTCAACCTCGATCTCAGCGCCAGGTGGGAAGGCTCACGCGTCCGCGGTGAAATCGCGGGATTCAGAAATGACATTCGCGATTTCATTTATCTGACGCCAACTCCCGAGATGAATCAGGGTCTTCGCGTATTCCGTCATCAGCAGGCGGATGCGCTTTTGACGGGCGGAGAAGCTTCTGCGGAAGTCGAGCTCGCTCCGCAATTCAGCGTTCGAGCGCGACATGATTTCGTTCGCGGCACAAATAAGGAAACCGACCAGCCGCTTCCGTTAATGGCGCCGGCGCGCACGGCGGTCGGCGCGGATTTCAAAATCGTTCCGACCTGGGCGAACAGCTTCTTTGCGGGCAGTGAGGTCGAGTACGTCGCAAAACAGAATCGGCCGAATCCGGCCGACTTTGTCACCGATTCTTACACGCTCGTAAACTTCGACGTGGGAGTGGAGAAGAATTTTCTGGGTCGCTCAACGCGATTGGAAGTCGGCGTTCGTAACGCAGGCAACGTTCGCTACAAGAATTTCCTGAGTCGATACAAAGAATTTGCGCTCGAGCCGGGGCGAAATATCATCATCCGCGTCTCGACCGATCGATGATTGTCTTTGGTCGCACGTCCGCTGCGCTGCTGCTCTCGTGTGCCGCGCAGCTTTCAGCACAAGGATGGCCAAACGACTCGGCGCTCAACGCCACGCTGCAATCGCGAGTCCGCAAGCCGGCCGGCATTGGGATAGTCGTTGCGACTATCGAAAGGGGAAAGCCGCCAAAGATCTTTTCCGCGGGAAGCTCCGCATCGGCCGCCCCTCTCGACGGAAATACCGTTTTCGAGATCGGATCAATTACGAAGACGTTCACTTCGGCGCTTCTCGCCGACATGGTGCAGCGCGGAGAAGTTCGACTCGACGATCCCGTGTCGAAGTTTCTTCCCGCAGCTGTTCACGTTCCACAGCGCGGGGGAAAGCAGATCACGCTTCTCGACCTCGCAACACAATCGTCAGGTTTGCCACGGCTGCCCAACAACATGAGTCCGGCAAACGCGCTGAATCCCTATGCCGATTATTCAGTTCAGCAGCTGTATGATTTTCTCTCCCACTATGAGCTGACGCGCGACATCGGCTCGCAATTCGAGTATTCCAATCTCGGAGTCGGTCTTCTCGGTCACGCGCTCGCGTTGCGCGCGGGCAAGAGCTACGAAGCGTTGCTGACCGAGCGAATACTCGAGCCGCTTGGCATGCACGAAACGCGAATCACGTTGACGCCAGAGATGCGAGAGCATCTCGCTGTTGGTCACGCCTCGAATGGAACTGTCATGCAAAACTGGGATTTACCGACGCTCGCCGGCGCGGGAGCGCTTCGATCGACCGCAAACGACATGGCAAAATTTCTCGCGGCGAATCTCGATTCAACGGCGGGCCGCGTAGCTCGCGCATTGGCCGTCGCCCACGTTCCGCTTCGCGGCGCCGGCTCAGATCAGATGAAAATTGGTCTCGTGTGGCTAACCCTTAATCAATTCGGAACTCCGCTGGTGTGGCACAACGGGGGCACCGGTGGCTATCACAGTTTCATTGGATTTGATCCGGCCAAAGGACGAGGGGTAATCGTTCTCGCAAATATCAGTGCGAACATCGACGACATTGGAATGCACATGCTCGACGATCGATTTCCGCTGACCGTGGAAAGGGAGCATAAGGAAGTCGCCGTCAACCCAGCGATCCTCGACGCGTACGTCGGTGTGTACGAGCTCGCGCCGAATTTCCAAATCACTGTGACGAAGGAAGGAAATTCCCTATTCGCGCAAGCGACGGCCCAGCCGAAGTTCCAGGTGTACCCGGAAAGCGATATCGAATTCTTTTTCAAAGTGGTCGACGCGTCGATCATTTTCGTGAAAGGTCCGACGGGGAAAGTCGATCAGATCATTTTGCACCAGGGAGGCGCATCCATACCTGGTCGCCGCGTGAAGTAGGAACACGAACAGCGCTATGCCGTTGATGGTACGGCGTCGAGTCCAACGTCGGCGAGCGTTAGCCGCCGCTGTCTTCGCGCAATCTCGATTCCGGTGATACACGCTGCGAGCCAAACCACTCCAGCCGCATACATCCCGATCATCACACTGAAGTAAAGCGCGCCGAGGTAAACCCCGCTGAATGCAATCGCTACGATCAGCACAGCAGCAGCCGCTACAATCGCAGTTTGCGCACTACGGCGTTTTACAACGAATCCAACGAGCAGATAAGCAAGCAGCCCGTAACCGATGAGAGAGCCCATGGCGTGACCCGTTGGAAGCCCCAGTGTGCCGCCGAAAATTGCACCACTGCGCATTCCCGGACGCTGAACGAATGCTTCGAGTACTCGACCCAGCAGACTCCCTCCATAAAATGCAGCGAGCCAGCCCGAGAGGATTATCCATTCACGTTTCACTATCAGTATCACTGCGACAACGATCGCGATCACACCAATCACGAGAGGAGACCCGGCGAGACTTACGTCGTGAAAGAACTGGTACGCAGTTGTGCTCTCTTGCCGGTGCAACCACGACGCGAGGGCGAGGTCGAACCGCGTCAGCGGATCGTGATGAATGATGTCTTCCGTGATTGTGCTGAACACCCACAACACGATTGCGCTCAGCACGAATCCGAACGTCAGGTGAATCACCAGATACTCGCCGCGAGCAAATCTTCCTGCGACGTATCCCCACAAACGCCGATGATGCGAGCGAAATTCAGCGAGCCGGGGATCTGTCGCGGCTTCTTTCCATCTCTCCGAAAGCCGCGCGGAAACCGTCGAGCGATTGCGGCTGAACCATCGCGCGAGTAAACCAAGTCCAACCACCAGCGCCGCAAGCAGCGCGGCAGCCATGCTCGCCTGACCGATGTAATGCTCGAGCCTCGGCAAATTTTTTCCGAAGATGTAGCCGAGCGTGCCGAAGATTACCGACCATCCAATTCCGCCGAGTGCGTTCCATAGCATGAACGTTCCATACGGCATGTTCGCAACACCGGCGAGCACAGCGGCCCAGCATCGAAGAAGCGAAATGAATCGACCGAGAAACACAGTCTTCGCTCCGTGCTTCTCGAAGAATTCGTGCATCCGCGCGATTTTGCTCTCGTCGAGCCGCACGTATCGACCGAACTTGTGGACGATCGCAATTCCGCCCTTCTTGCCGACCCAATATCCCGCGTTGTCCCCGATGATCGCACCGGCCGCCGACGCCGCAATGACAAACGCGATGTTGAGTTTTCCGAGCGCCGCGAAAGCTGCGGCTGTGATCAATGCTGTCTCGCCCGGAATCGGAATGCCGAAACTCTCGATTCCCACAAGGAGAAAAACGATCAGGTAACCGTAGGTCCCGATCAGATCATAAAGCGTCTCGTGCATTTATTGGGCGGCGCCGGCGAGCGCCGCAACCGCTCTACCAGACGGGATCGGCTGTGAGAACTTCGTCCACCGCATCGTGCGGTATCGCCGCCGAGAATAAATATCCCTGCCCATGCTCGCACTTGAGCGCGCGCAGCTCGCGCAGCTGCTCCGCGCTGCTGATGCCCTCTGCTTCGGCGCGAACGCCGATTATCTGCGCGAACGTCAGAATCGTTCGCACGAGCCGAAGATTCTTTTCGTCGGAATCCATCGTGCTCACCAGATCGCGATCGATCTTGATCGCATCGATTGGCAACCGATGCAGATAAATTAGCGACGAATAGCCGGTGCCAAAGTCGTCGAGATAAATCTGCGCTCCGAGCTGCTTGATTTGACCGAGTAGTGTCATCGCCGCATCACCTTTGTCGATCAATGCAGCTTCAGTGATCTCGAGACGGAGACAGCCGGGCGGAATTCCGCTCACTCGAAGCACGTTCGAGATTTGATCGAGGAGATCGGGCTGGCTGAATTGTTTGACCGACAAGTTCACGTTCATGCTGAGCGGCTCGTCGCGCGGATGTGCTTCCTGCCACGCCTTGAGCTGCCGGCAAGCCTCGGTCAAAACCCACCGACCGATTCGCACGATGAGTCCTGTCTCTTCGGCGATCGGAATGAAATCGCTTGGCTGAACGAGACCGCGTTGCGGATGCTCCCACCTGAGAAGCGCTTCGAGTCCGGTGACGCGTCCAGTGCGGAGAGAAACGAGCGGCTGATAGTGCAATCTGAATTCGCCCTGCTCCACAGCGCGGCGCAAATCAGTCTCGAGCTGGAGTCGCACAAGTGCATCGGTGTGCATTGCGCGATCGAACATCTCGTATCGCGCACGGCCTGCTGCTTTGGCGCGATACATCGCCATGTCCGCGCTACGCAACAATTGCTCGGGCTGTTCCTGCGACATCGAGCTGGTGACGATGCCCATGCTCGCCGAAGTCGTGATCTCGGCTCCGCCAAGATTGATCGGGAACGACAGCGCCTCCTCGATTCGCTCGGCGACTCGGCCGGCATCGCTCGCGTCGGTGATGCTCTCCAGGAGAATCGCGAATTCGTCACCGGAGAGACGCGCGACTGTGTCTTCGGGACGCAAGCATGCCTCGAGTCGCCGCGCTACCGCGCGCAAAAGCTCGTCGCCGGCAAAGTGTCCGAGATTGTCATTTACTTCCTTGAACCGGTCCAGGTCGAGGAACAAAACTGCGTACATGTCGTCGGGATGGCGCGCGGTGCGACGCATCGAATGGCGCAGACGCTCGGTGAACAGTGAGCGATTCGGCAAACCTGTGAGCGCATCGTGCAGCGTGCTGTACAAGAGATGCTCTTGCGTCGCGCGCTTTACGAAAAGGTCACTCGTCAGCTCGATTTCGCTGATGAGTAGCACGCCGAGGTCGTTCAAGCATCCGACCTCTTCCTGAGTCCACACGTGCGGCGTTGGATCGACTGCGCAGATTGTACCGACAACGACGCCGTCGCTGTTCACGAGCGGCGTCACGGCGTAGGCAACGCCGTCGGGAGATTTCTCGGCTGCAACCTGGGAGGCAGCAGCTGCCTCTTCATTCTCGTCGAAGACACTCACGACGACAGTTCTGCCGGATGTCGCAGCTTGACG
>JBGQKT010000197.1:0-5751 GCA_041499635.1 Gemmatimonadaceae bacterium | reverse complement strand
GTTCGAAAAGCCGCATCAATTGGCAGTCGGGGTGAAGTACGTTTTCGTGAATGGCGTTGCGGTAGTGAGTGATGGAAAGCACACAGGCGCGACGCCGGGCGTGGCGGTGAGAGGGCCTGGTTGGAATGGTCACTAGCGCGGTGGCATCCGGTCAGTTTGCGCGTCGGGAGTTTTCAGTGTTTGCGTTTGCCGTTTTGCGTAGCATTGCCGGGACGACAGATCGTCGTGTGATAACGGAGCTGCGCGAGAAATGATCGCCGGGTAGATCCAGCTACGCTGCGGCAGCTGGTGCCGGTCTGCTCCTTCTGGGAGGGTGTCGTCGGCCATGCTTTACGCTAAGGCGCAACGAGGAAGGACGCCAGCATTCAGTAACGCGCCAATCCGGAGTGGCGGGGAATCTGGAATTATACCTAGTAATTAGGTATAATTAGCTATGACACGGTCGCAGTTTGCGCTTGCTGTCCTCGCTGACGAGAAATGGGTGGAGAACGCCACTCGATTGCTCAACAGGCGATTGAAATACAGCGCCGCCGACGCTCGATGGCTGGGGCTTGTTCGAGTCCTAAACCAGGAAGTCGGGTTGACGCTTGTCCGTGCGGCTCAACTGGCGGATGAAGCTTTGAGGCATCAAATGACAGAGCGATTTGTCGTTGTCGGGCGTAGGGAAGATGAAAGCGCCGGCGTGTCCATCGATCTTGCTCGATTCCATTCCACGCGGGCGACTGCGCTGTCAGCGGCCCTCGATATGGGGGGTGCCCGCCGTCGAGGACGGCGCCGCACAATGCCAGCGAAAATAAGTGCTTTGGAGCGAGCTGCGCGATATGGAATCGACATTGATCTTCTTCGTGAAGGACTTCAACTTTCGCCGCGCAAGCGGCTCGAGCAGCTCGACGAGAACGCTGCATTCATCCGAGCGATTCGTCCGGTGCGCTCATGAGCTTTGCAACGATGCTTCAGGGGCTCCGCGCACACGAAATACAATTCGTGGTGGTTGGAGGCCTGGCTGCAACCGCTCATGGATCACGCCGAGTCACCGACGATTTGGATATCTGTTATGAGGCGGGTGCGGCGAACGTCGCGGCGCTCGCAAGGACTCTCTCGAGATGGGATGCGTATCCGCGGGGGATCGAACGAGGTCTACCGTTCTTCATGGACGCTCGCCAATTCCGAGTTACACCGATCATGACTCTTACGACTCGCGAAGGATTCATCGACGTGTTGGATCTCGTGAAGGGAGTCGGAGACTACTCGAAATGTCGCAAACGATCGACGGCGGTCGAAGCATTCGAAATCAGGTTTCGTGTACTGGACCTGCCGGCATTGATCGACGCCAAGAGGGCAGCGGGACGTCCGAAGGACCTCGACCAGCTACCGGAGCTCGAAGCATTGCTCGCACTCTCGTCCAGACGAAAAGGAAATTAGCGTGATCATACCGAAGATCTGGAATGACCCACCGATTGTGGTTACGGTGTCCCGGAAGGATGTCGAATCCAATGACTCGCAATCCACTCTCGAAAGCCTGAGGTCGTTGCTGCGAGATCCCCCGCAGGCACCTGCCGCAATCGGGAGACTTGTCCTGTCGTTCGACGGTTTTGGGAAGAATGCCGGGACAATCTGGTTTGATGAAGTCTGGCAAGTCCCCGAGGCAAGATTGTTTGTCGAGATGCTCGATCAAGAATTTCCGTTCTGGTTTTTCCTCGCCGATCTGTCGGGGCGCACTCTTTACACCGTCGCTGCTTGTGTGTGTCGAATTGAAGTGCGTGGATCAGAGACCATCTTCAATAAGGAGGATCTACTCGCCTTCAGCGTTCGCCAATTCGAGGGCATGACTCAAATATTCAAGAAGTGGAATTTTCCCGAAGAGGCAAGGTCTGCGAGAGTCGAGCAGGTCACACAATATTTCGCCAATGTTCCCGTTGAGTGAGCCAGTACCAGCGTAACAGACTTTGGTCAATTCGCTACCGCCTGAGCTCAGTCAACCCGCGACCTTCGAGTCCGACTCTGTGCACCATGGCAGCGAAACGCGCAGTGTGCCGAACAGGATCTACCTGCCGATCAGCGAATGGAATCAAAACCGGTACGATCTCTCCATTGTCGAGCCCGTGTTCCATCTCAGTTAATGCACGCGCAGTATCGCGCATTCCAAGGTAAGCGTACGCGCGTGAGATATGGATTATCCAGGTCGTATCGGGCTTTGACGCGAGACTCCGTCGAATGGCGGCCGCGCGCGCGGTATCTCCGATCATCTGCAAATCGTACGCGATCATTCCATTGAACGGCATGGGCGGAATATTGTCTCCGAGCATCGCTCGTGCCTCATCATGATGTCCTAAAACAATACGGTCCTCCGCGAGCAATACTCGTGCAGTGAGGAGACTTGGATCCAGCTCTCGCACGCGCTTGCTCTCTTCCCACGCTGCTGCGGTATCGCCGAGCAATGAAAGCATGTGGGAGAGCCACACCGACGCAGTGGGTGCCAACGGATCGAGCTTACGAGCGATCTGAAATTGTTGCAAGGCTGGACGAACCTGGCCGACTGTCAAGAGAAACCGTCCGTACTGCGTGTGCGCGGCTGGAGAAGTCGAGTCGGCGAGAAGTGCGCTTCGAAACTCTGCATCGGCATCGTTCCAGCGGAATGCGTGGAAATACGCCATCGCCAATGCGACTCTCGGCTCTGCAAGTGTTGGGTCGAGCTGAAGACTCTTCTCGGCGGCGGTGCGCGCTCTCGCTTCGACAGATCGAGCAGACACGCCGGCGAAATACGGAAAGAATTCGAGCGCCTCGGCCAGTGCAGCATACGCGCGAGCGAATGAAGTGTCTTTCTGGATTGCCTGCGAGAAATATTGCGCCGATTGCGCAACGCCCGGCCCACGTCGCTCGAGGAGATACAATCCACGCAAGTAGAGATCGTACGCCTCCGGATTGGTCGTGCCCGGACCCGCCGGCTTGCTGCTCGATGACGGAGTGAAGCCCTTCGAGAGTTCCGGACGAAGTGCCGCGAGAATTGCTTTCGCGATGCCGTCCTGAACTGCAAAGACATCCTTGCTGTCGCGATCGTAGACGTCGCTCCACAACGTGAGTCCGTCGGCGGCGTTGGTGAGCTGCGCCGTAACACGAAGGTGACCACCGGCTCTTCTCACTGTTCCTTCGACGACAGCGGATACGCCGAGCCGGCTTCCGATTTGTTTGACGTCGAGGTCGTGCTGCCGTCCGACTGCGATTGCGGATGTGCGCGATGCGACGCGCAAGCCTGGAACTTTTCCCAGCGCGGTCATTAGGTCGTCCGCGATTCCTTCGCCGAAATAAGCGTTGGCGGAGTCTGGCGCTTCCTCGGCGAATGGGAGAACTGCGACGGAGCTCCTGGGGATCGACGCATCCGTCCCTCGCGATCTCTTTGCGAATGCGTAGCCGCCGAATGCAATCAACGCGAGCAAGGCGAGTGCGCCTCCCGCGATTGCGAAACGATTTCGTTCCTTCCTCGGAGCGATGGGATACTCGGCGGACTCCTGCACTGCATCGAGACGTTGCACAAGCTCTGTTGCGGATGACGGTCTCGCGTCAGGATTTTTTTCGACGCTTTGCATTACGAGCGCGGCGACCTGGGATGGAATGCCCGGCGCCCGCTCAGTCAATGGAACCGGAACCTGCCGCACTTGTGCAGCCATCAGCTGAGGAGCGGTAGTCTTGTCCGCGAAAGGATGAACGCCGGCGAGAACTTCGTATGCGAGAATTCCCCACGCGTAGATGTCCACTCGATGGTCGAGCGCGTCACCGACGACTTGTTCCGGCGCCATGTACGCAGGGGTTCCGATAAATGATCCGGCTTGAGTGAGCGTCTGCCCGTGAACTGTCGCCGACTCATCGGACGTCGATGTTCGCGCGAGTGAGATGGCTTTCGCGATTCCAAAATCCGTCACGACCGCGACATCGCCCGAGATCAAAACGTTTTCTGGTTTGATGTCGCGATGGATCACTGCTTCGCCGTGTGCATGCTGAAGTGCGCGCGCGACATCGCGGAGCAGTGAGATTGCCTGCCGTCGAGGGCAGGGTGCCTGTTTGATCAGCTCGCGAAGTGATTCGCCGCGAACGTAAGGCATCGTGTAATACGGGATGCCGTCGGCGATACCGGATGTGAGTACCGGCACGATGTTCGGATGTTGCAGAGAGGCGGCGAGTCGAACTTCGCGCGCGAAACGCTCGGCACTGAGTCCTGCGACGAGCTCGCCGCTCAGGACTTTTATGACGACGTTGCGCCCGAGTGAAGTCTCCCGCGCGACAAACACTCGCGACATTCCGCCGCCGCCGAGCTCTCGCTCGACTTCGTACGACGTTCCGAGCGCGGATTGGAGGCGGTCGCGGAGGTCCATTTGGGGCTTTACGCTATAGCCGAGCGGCGGTGCGCGCTACACTGGGGACGGTAGATTGAATCGTGCCCGCTCATCTGGGTGGCCTTCGAGCAGTCGGGGTCTATTTACAACAGGACTGAAAGGAGGCTGATGCGCTGATCCGCAGTCTTGCCTTCGCACGTGTTGTACCCGAAGGTTTAAGTCATGAGTAAGCTGCTCGATCGGTGAAAATTGCGCTGATCGCGATGAGTGGCGTTCGCGCCTTCAACGAAGAGCTGACGCGCATCGGGATGACACTGCCCGGCTTTGCCGAGCGAGGCCGCACAATCGCGTCGCTCCCCAGTCTTTCGCTGCTGACTCTCGCGGGCATGACGCCCGACCGGTTCGACGTCTCGTACCACGAGATCGCCGATTTGCGTGAGCTCGGTGAGCTCCCACCATGCGACATTGCTGCCGTCTCGACGATGACCGCGCAGGTCAAAGATGCGTACGAGCTGGCACGACGCTACCGTGAAGTCGGAACGAAAACAGTGATTGGCGGATTGCACGCAACCGCTCTGCCAGATGAAGCTCTCTCACACTTCGATACCGTCGTGGTCGGTGAGGGAGAGTTGAGCTGGCCGTCACTTCTCGATGATTTCGAAGCCGGAAAATCCGAGCGTGTCTATCACCCGTGCGGCCGCGAATTCAACATGGACGAAGCACCGATGCCGCGTTTCGAGCTGCTCGATCCCGAGAAGTACAACCGGCTGACTGTTCAGACGCAGCGCGGCTGCCCATGGCGGTGCGAGTTCTGTGCGAGCTCCATTACGCTCACGCGCAAGTACAAGCTCAAGCCGATCGCGAAGGTGATTGCCGAGATACGGACGATAAAGGCAATATGGCCGCGTCCGCTCATCGAGTTCGCTGACGACAACAGCTTCGTCAACAAATCGCGGTCGAAGGAATTCATGCGTGCGCTCGCGAGCGAGGGTATTCGATGGTTTACCGAGACCGACATCTCGGTGGCCGACGATCTCGAGCTGCTCGCGCTCATGCGCGAGTCCGGCTGCGTCCAGATTCTTGTCGGGCTCGAGAGCGCAACTCCTGACGGACTCGACGGCATCGAGCTCAACCGCAACTGGAAGAGAGGAAGGTTCGACCGTTACAAGGAGGCAATCGAGCGGATTCAGTCGAACGGAATTCTCGTTACCGGTTGCTTTGTTCTCGGGCTCGACGGTCACACGCCGGAAGTATTCGAGGATGTCCACCGATTCGTCGAGGAGAGCGGCCTCGGGGAAGTTCAGATAACGGTGATGACGGCCTTTCCGGGCACGCCTTTGTACGATCGACTCGACGCGGACGGGCGTCTGCTCGACCGTACGGCGTGGGAAAAGTGCACGCTGTTCGACGTCAACGTTCGTCC
>JBGQKT010000196.1:0-5994 GCA_041499635.1 Gemmatimonadaceae bacterium | reverse complement strand
GGTATCAGCAGCAGCCGACTTTCCTTCGCCTGCAAGAGCTTCGGCGACGTAGAACTGCGCGTCCGGGGCGAGATCGGAATCCGGATAACGAGCGAGAAGGTCAGCAAACGCTGATCGTGCCGCGCTGTACCCCTTTCGCGCGAGCTGATCTCGGCCGATCTGGAACAATTCGTTCGGACCAGGAGCGTCGTCCGCCTTCCGAGTCGTATCTGTCGGCCGCGTTGTATCGCCCGGCAGCGGAGCAGGAGGCGGCGGTGGCGGTGTCCTGTTTCGCTGCTCGAGGGCCGCCCGCATTTCCTGTATCCGCTGCTGACTTTGCCCCGCTGCTTCCTGTAGCTGAACGAGCTGGTCATTGATAGCGCGCGTGCCGCTCTGCGATTCCGCGCGCACCCGGGTAATGCGAATGCTGAGCGCCGAGAGCGTGTCGTTCATCTGACGCAGCGTGCTGAGCTGCTGCACCATCTGGAGCGCGCGAACCGAATCCACGAGCATCGTCTCGTCGCGAACAGAATTCACTTCGGCTCGCAACCGCTCGACGTCGCTCTTCGATGCGAAGCACGCGGTTCCGGAAAACACGACGAATGTGAGTGCCGCCACACTCGCCGTTTTTCTGCCTGCCATCATCATCCTCCGGAGATGATCTGGAACTCGCATCGCCTGTTGAGGGCGTATGCTTCCTGCGTGTTACCCTGAACAGCGGGTTTTTCTTCGCCGAAGGTCACAATCTCCATTCTGTCGTCCGCTACACCCAGGGCTACAAGATATTTCTTGGTTTCGGCCGCGCGTCTAAGTCCTAGCGCGAGGTTGTACTCGTCGGAGCCTTGAGAATCCGTGTGGCCTTCGATCCTGATGCGCATGTTGGGGTGACGCAACAAGACCGGGGCCTTTGCTTCAACCGCCGAGCGCGCATCGTCGGTGAGCGCCGACTCGTCGAGATCGAAGTATATAGTAGCGGCGAGCGCTGTTCGCTCACGCGCTGTGACTGGTGCATCGGTCGGCGGGCCGGCATTTGCAGCGGCTGCCGCGGCGGCTGCAGCGGCTGCGCGAGCGGCGTCCGCCCTCGCTATCGAGTCCAGCTTCGCTTGCTCACGGAGCAGACTGTCGGCATTTATCCGCTTTGGTGCCGGAGCCTGTGCAGCTTTTCTGTGGCAAGCGGAGAGCGTGGCAGCGGAGAGTACGACGATGGTCACAATGCGAGAGAGTTTGATCATTGTCCTTGTGGATAATTAGCGAGAGTTGCTGGTCCCGTCATGGGAAGCTCAGCATCGGCGACCACGCGGCGAGTCGGGCGCCGGGGTTGTGTGTCAGCATCCGGAATCGCCCCGACTCGGTGTCGAGAACCCAGATTTGTTTCGAGCCACCGCGTGTCGACGAGAGCGCAAGATGCCGACCATCGGGAGCCCACGTTGGTCCTTCGTTTTCTCCTTCACTCGTCAATCTTTTCGGCTCCTTGTCACGGATGTTGATCATCCATACCTGAAAATCGCCATTTTGCTGCTCATACGCGACATTTCTTCCATCGGGCGACCAATCTGGCGCTGTTCGATAGGTGCGCACGCCAGGTACGAATGGGGTCAATAACTGAAGGTTCGACCCGTCGGCGTCCATCGTGTACACCTCGGGAAATCGCGATCGACCGGAGATGAATGCGACTTGTCGCCCGTCGGGACTGAACGTCGGTGAGTTGTTGTCGCTCCCTCGCCCGAACGTGAGACGCTGGGGAGCTAAACCACCATCACCCTCGGCGCTCACCATCACGAGATCGGTTCCCGACTCGTCGCCCGTGGAAAAAAGGATATTGCGCCCGTCGACTGAAAACACGGGCGTGATGTTCAATCCGGTGCCGCTCATCGAACGCACTCTCCCAGACTCTAGATCGAGCTGCTCGATTTGCGTTCCGACGTTTGTCATTCGTGAATAGACAAGTCGCCGCCCATTCGGATGCCACGCCGGCGATAGCGACGTCCCTTTAGTCGTCACCGCTCGATCATTTTCTCCGTCGCTGTCCACCACACGTACCAGGCCGTTGTGCACGTACGCGATCCGTGTTGCAGCAATCCCGCGTCGGCCAGTGATCCAGCTTTCGACCTCGTCGCTCGCTCGATGGAGACTCATTCGCTCGTTTGTAGCCGCAGCTGCACGGACGCTCGAATCATTTCGGATGAGGCGGCCTGTTGCGGCTTCGGATGCCGCGGCGACTGAATCCCTTCGATCGTCGTCCCATCTCGTGAGGGCGCGCCTCACATATGCGGCTGCGGCAGAGTCTCGGCGCAGCGAATCGCGGACGACGAATCTCCGTGGTCGCGTGTCTTTTTTTATTGGCGGCCTTCGCATGATCGCTGCGCGTGTTCGCAGGACGCGGGAAGCAGAATCTCTCAATGCTTTCTCGCGAAGCGTCGTCTCGGTGAGAATCGAATCCCGAATTGCTGCGTCGCGCACGGGCGGCACCAGTATCACCGGAAGATCGCGCTGCTCGATTTTTCTTTTCGCTCCGACGTCATACAACGCCATGCGGAGACCATTTGCCGTCCGCGTTCCTTGCACTATTGCGGCTGCTCCCAGCGTTGAGAACAACGCATAGTTGGGCTCCTGCCCAGCGGCGGGTACAAGTCCCATCAGGGTCGATGCATCGAGCGGAATCGGTGAGACACGATCGCTGTAGTCGAGATCGCGCTGGATGATTGTGCGCGCGGAATCACCAGCCGTCGTGTCGATGGGAAGCACAATGATGCGCGGTATCGACCCGCGCGGATAGCTGAGTCCGAGGTGGACTCCGGGACGAGTCTGTGTCGTGTCCTGTGCGCATGCCGACGTGGCGAATGCGAGCAGCGCGGCACTCATGCAGACCGCGAGAGAATAAAGGCGCGAGTTCATCTTAGGAAACGTGGGTCAAAGCTGAAGACGACGGGAAGGACGTCGTCGCGAAAACCATCGGGGAGAGGACCGAAGTTCGGCGCAGCGGATTCGATTGCCCCCTGCGCCTCGAGGTCGAACGAATACGAGCCCGAGCGTGTGACGAAGCGGACGATCTTCACGGATCCATTGCGGTAAATCAAAAACATCACATCCGCCTTGAGACCTGAGTTCGTGTCGCTCGGTTTGAAGTTGAGCGCAATCTGTCTGACGATGTTGTTCAAGTACCCTGGGAATGGGAATTCGATTCCCTCGGTGTGAACCGTTGCAACGTCGGTTCCACTGCCGCCCTCAGGTCCACCACCTGCGCGCGGAGCCGCAGTCTTTGGAACCGGTTTCGCAGCTGGAGGCACTGGCGTTGATCGCGCTGCAGCTTTTTTCGGCAGCGGTTTGGCGAGAGGAACTGCTTTCTCTTTCGGTGTTGGAGGCGCAACAGGCGCAGCCGCGGGTGGCGCAACTTCGGGAGTTTCTTCCGGCTTCACTTCACCGATCGCGCGCTCACCTGGAGGAGCGGCAACGATGTCCACTCTGTAAATCGGTGGAAGCACTTCAGGTGCGCGCTGGCGAGACGCAATCAATGCCAGCGCGACAATCGACAGATGAAGCGCCAACGAAATCCCGAGCGGTCCACGGAGATGAAGCGGTTGTTGCTTTGCCGTGCTCACTCAGCGCTGTCCCAGCTCGGGCTCTGCCACGAGTCCGACGTCAGAAATGCCGCTCGCCCTCATCACTGCAAGCACCTTCACCACCGATCCGTAGGGCACGCCTTCATCGGCGCGCAAGTAAATTCCCTGCTGGCCACGCTGCGCCGCGAGAGCTTTGAAGCTCGCGCGAAATTCCGGAAACGTGAGCGTCGCATCTTCGACATGAATGCGACCAGCTCGATCAACGGTGACCACAAGTCCGCTCTTCGGCTCGAGCGGGCGCGCTTCCGCTTTGGGAAGCGTCACATCCACTCCGCCCTGCATGATCGGCGCTGTGATCATGAAGATCACCATCAAGAGCATCATCACGTCTATTAGACTCACGACATTGATCTCAGCGTTTAGCTGCATCCGCTCGCGCCTTCTCGCCACCTAAATCCTTCCTTCGCGAACCATCAGCGCTATCAGCTCGGATCCGAAGCGGTCGAGCTCCCCGTCCACCCGGTTCAAACGATGAGCAAAGATGTTGTACCCGAACACCGCCGGTATGGCGACAGACAGCGCGGCCGCTGTCGCAATGAGTGCTTCAGCCACTCCTGGCGCAACCGCTCCGATATTTCCAGAGCCCTTCGTCGCAATTCCCAGAAACGCGTCGATTACGCCGAGCACCGTGCCGAGTAGTCCGATGAGTGGACTCGCTGATCCGATCGTCGCAAGCGAGGGAACGAAACGCCCCAGCTGATCGCGCACTGCCCCGCTTTCGGAATCGAGCACCAATCTCAATGCTTCGACCTGAGACGCACTCAGACGTGCGCCCCGCTCAGTCGTTGCGCCGAGTGCCGGCGTCGTCTCGTGAAGAAACCTCAGCGCCCGAAGAAGGACGGTCCGCTGCGGACTCGGCGGAGATCTCTTTGCTACTTCCGCCGCGACGTCGAGCGAAGGCGCGTCCTCGAAATGATCCATGAACTGACGTCCCGCGGATTCCGCGCGCCTGAACTCGATTGTCTTCGCAATCATGACCGCCCAGCTCAGTAATGACAACGCGACGAGCACGCCGAGAACTATTTTGGTCGCGAGGGTCGAGCTGCTTACCAGTTCCACGGGCGACGATGGAACCGCCGCGCCAATCTGCATCAGGAATTCCGTCACGATCGCTGAGCCGCGTACCCCGCTTCAGCCCAGGCGAACGTCTTCGCCAATCCATCGGCGAGCGACACCTCGGGCTCCCATCCCAGAACGTTTCGCGCTTTGTCGATGTTCAGAAATGATTCCTGCAATTCGCCGGCGCGCTTCGGTGCAAATGTTATGTCGGCGTTTGTCCTCGCGGCTTGCTGAAGCAAACGCGCGAGCTCGATGACTGAGGTACCGACTCCGGTCCCGATGTTGAAGCTGCGCGCATCGACTCTTCCAGGCGGTGGCGGATCGAAAGTGGCACCGAGGAAAACCGCGTTCGCGACGTCGCCAACATAGACGTAGTCGCGTGTCTGCTCTCCGTCTCCGAAGATCGTCAACGGCTTTCCTTCGAGAAGTCGACTACAAAAGATCGCAACCACTCCCGCTTCTGCATGCGGATCCTGGCGCGGACCATAGACGTTTCCAAACCGGACCGAGACGTGCTCGAGGCCATGCAGTCGTCCGTAATAGGCGAGATAATACTCGGACGCGAGCTTCGAGATTGCGTATGGCGAGTCGGGGTCCTTTGCGAATGTCTCGAAGTTGGGCGGCGCGTTGAAATCACCGTAGATGGCACCACCTGTCGACGTAAAAACCACTCGAGTCATGCGGCCGGTCGATTTCACAGCTTCGAGGAGATTCACGATTCCAAGGATGTTCGTCGTCGCATCGAACAACGGATCTTCGACGCTTCGGCGGACGTCCATTTGTGCGGCAAGATGCACGAGAACATCGAACTTCCCTTCGCGAACGACCGACGCAGCTTCGCGAGAGGTGACGTTTATCTCGTGAAGCGTCGCGCGGTCTGGGACATTCTCACGCTTCCCTTTCGAGATGTCGTCGATCACCTCGACCTCGTATCCCTTCTCGAGAAACAGATCGGCGACATGCGAGCCGACAAAACCTGCGCCACCTGTAATCAGCGCTCGTTGCGTCATTCGCCGGGCTCCTTCACTTTGTCCACCTTTTCTTCGGTGGGCTGCGGCTCGAGGCCAAATAGATATCGAGCCGCATCGATCACTCCCAACCCGCGACCATTTGCGGCCGCAGCCCGAAGCCGAACGCTCGGCTCATGCAGAAACTTGTTCATAAGTGCGCGGGAAAAATGATCGACCGCTTCGGTTTGCTGTGGAGACAGGTTACCCAGCCGACGCAGAGCGCTGGCGAGCTCATCAGCGCGCACTTGATCCATGCGCGATCTGAAATCCGCAACCACCGGTACTGCTTCGAGTCCCGCGAGCCAGTCCCAATACTTGTCGACCTC
>JBGQKT010000195.1:0-6012 GCA_041499635.1 Gemmatimonadaceae bacterium | reverse complement strand
GTGCCCGACTTTATCGACTTCCGATTCTGGCCGACGTTCAACGTCGCCGACGCCTCGATTATATGCGGACTCATCGTTGCCGTCTGGCGCGCGCGTTAACTGATGCGACCGATACTGTTCCGCTGGCGCGGCATCGATGTTCACAGCTATCCAGCGATGTTGTACACCGGTCTCGTGCTCGGAGTATTCGCCGGCAACGCTGCCGCGCGCGTATCGCATCTCGACACAAGTAAAGTTTTTGCGGCGACGTTCCTGCTGATTATCCCCGCCCTCGCCGGCGCACGATTGCTTTTCATCGCGGCACATTGGCGAACCTATCGCGAAAATATTTCGCAAATCTGGAATCCAGTCGACGGCGGAGCCGCACAGTACGGCGGACTTCTAGCCGCGGTTCCACTCTCAATTCCGCTCCTGAAGGCGCTCGATCTTCCGTTCGGCGCATTCTGGGACGTCGGAGTTCTCACGATTCTCGTCGGAATGATCTTCACGCGTGTCGGCTGCTTGATGAATGGCTGCTGCACAGGACGCGTCTCCAAGAGTTGGTTGAGCGTTTATCTCCCGGGGCGCGACGGACACTGGGACAAGCGCTATCCAACGCAAATCTTCGAGGGACTCTGGGCGACGATGCTGCTCGTCGTCGGAATCACGATCTGGCATTCGCTCCCGTTCCCAGGTGCACTTTTCATTTTCGTTGTCGCGGGTTACGCGTGCGGCCGACTCGTCCTCGAGTCACTTCGCGAGCACCATCTCAGCGGACAGAAGTTCACGATTCAACACGCAATCTCGCTTCTTCTCATTGTGGCGTCGCTTGCTGCACTCACTGCCGGGCCGAGGTAAGAGGATTCGATGGCTAATGATCTGACGGGAGATTTCGACGTCGTAATTCAGTTCAGCGTTGCGGCAGTGAACAGAGCCCTCGCGGCAATGCATCAGCTCGAGCGCTTCCCGCACTCGATTTCTGCGCGTGTAGAAGACAATCATCAACCAGGTCAACTGCCCGATCGGCCCACACTCGTTTCGATGGTCGACGCTTCAGGCGAAGCGGTCAGCAATCACCAGAAGATTGGCAGACCACTTCCCGTGAGCGGTTCGCTCGCGACGAGTGCAAGCGCTGTATTTCTCGACCCGGTAGTGAACATCAATGTCGGCGGACTCGAGGTCGCTCCGATCGTGCCGAGTCATTTCCGGGGGAGAGCGCAGCTGCAGGTATTCCCGCCGACAATTCAAATCGCCGATTCGTCGGGGACAAAGATTTCAATCAGCCTGCACATGCTGGTTCGGTATTTTCCGGATCCCGGCACGAGTCGCGCGGCAGAATTCATTCGCGGCGAGCTCCAATTAACCGCGGGCGTGAATCAAGTCGCGTCGCAAACCGGCAACGTGATCGAGATCGACGTGAAAGCGCAAAACGTCGGGATCCGATTTACGCCGCTTTGGTCGAGCACTCCGCTTACCGCGGAAGACATCGCTGGTATCGAGCTGTTCATCCGCAATTCGCTGAAGACTAGTTTTCTTCCGTCGAACAGCACGCTTCCCCCGACGATCAAGAAAGTTCAATTCAAGACTCTGACAGGCGGGGGCGGCTCGGTCGCGATGCTTCTCAATCTCAACGAGACTACCGGAAATCCCGGTAGCGCAAATTCGCTTTTCCTCGGAGGTCAGGATCAGTTCGCTTTCGGCGTGAGCGCTGACTTCGTGAAGTCCCTCTTTCAACCAACCATCGACAGCATACTGAGCAGTCCGCTCGATCCGGTGAAGTTCGACATCGACGGGTGGGTTCACACCTGGCATATCACTTACATCATTACACTCAACGGCGCGAGTCTCGAGCTCGAGAGCGGTTGGATGGTACTCACTTTCACCGGCCACGCGCATACCGGCCGATCGTGGCTGCCTGATTTCGATTTCACGGTTCGCCAGAAGCTCGGACTCGAACCAAATGGATCAAGCGCAAGCCTCACGATCGGCGACACGTCGATCTCGACAACCAGCGTCATCGCTGACGCGTTCAAGGGGGCCGCGCTCGACAACATACGGAAGGTTCGCGACGGCGCACTCGCCGAGAGTGGCGCGCAGGGAGTAGTCGGCGAAAAGCTGGATGCTTATGTCCAACTTGGTGCGTTTCTCGATTCGCTGCTCAAGCCTGCTCGAAAGCGGTGGTACAACGATCGAGGCTATGTCCTCGCGTACACGTCTGTTGAGATCCGCCCTTCGGGGATAATCCTGCACGGATCCTTCAGCCTGGCGAATTGGAACGCGCCACATGTGGAGTACGAGCAGATTCCAACCGATAACACCGGCCAGCCTGGATTTGGCGCAGGCGCGGTCGGCGTGTTCGACGCGCCGGATTATTCCGCTTTGCGAAGCTGGATTCCCGGCGGCACCATTCAGCGATTCGAATGGAAGAATTACGGAGAAACGCAGCCGGGCTTCAGCGACGAGAATCGTTTCGTACTGATTCATTCGCCACCCCAATCCGTCAGCGATGCATCAACAGGCAACGGCGGCGGGGGTGGAAGCGGTGGCGCAGCGGGTGGCCTTGCGGGGATCGATGTAACCAATATCGGAGTTGCTACAACAGGAGAGTTCGACCATTCCACCTTGTGCCTGACTCTGCACGGCACGCGACTCTCACCGTCGGGGCCGGTTGTCGCGCAACCCGTCACTGCTACGATTTGTGGGTACCGTGCATTCCCGCTGCCCGGTGATTTCGCTTTTGGCGAAGACGGTGTTCCACCGGCAATCGCGCTCGCGCGTCGCGGAGCGAACGGCCACGTCGAAGTCACGGGTCACACGGAAGCGATGTCGGATCGGACAGGCAGCAGTGCACCGAATGTCATCGTGCATTTTACAGACGGCACGCGCGCCGATGCCCCCGGCATTCTCTCGCAGGCGCTGAAGCAGAGCAAGCGCAACGATGCACCCACTGCGATCATCGTTGTGGCCTCGCGAGATCGCCTCGCGCAAATGCGCTATGTGGGTGGTGTCACGTACGCTGAGGAAGATGGAGATGCATGGGCCAAACGATATGGTGTGAGCACTTCGCGGGGCCCCGTAACACTGGTCATCGCGCCCGATGGAAAAATGGTGTGGAAGCACGAAGGCGAGCTCGACGCTGCATCACTGAGTGCCGCGTTCGAAAAAACTCTCGTCGCGCGCACGCCAGTCCGGCCATCACTGCTGAGAACCGGAACAAGAATCGGACAGCAAGCGCCGAATTTCGTGTTCGAGTACTCGACAGGTCATCAGATAACATTCAGTAAGCTCGCGGGAAGGCCAGCGCTTCTTCTTTTCCTGAGACCGTCGTCAACTCCGATTGTTGACGCGCTTCGCGAAATCAAAGCAAACGCGCAAGGAATAAAGGGCGAATCGCCGCTAGTGCTCGCGATTGTCGATGGAAAAAATGGTCGTGGCGCGAAATCACTACCCGACCTCGGGAGTTCGGTGACGGTCGTCCCTGACCCGGACAGAAAAATCGCGAATGCCTACGGCGTAACGGTGTGGCCCACGACGCTCTTCGTTGATGCGCGGGGCATTGTGACAAACTCGAGCCACGGAAACAGTGGAATGGAGAGCGCGAAATGAACGACGCATTCCTGCTTCTTACGCCTTTGCTCATGCTTCCGGTCGTCGCGCTGCTCGGTTTCGTCGGCTGTGACAAAGTGTTCGGCCTTGAACACGTTCCCGACCCGCTTCCCGGACCAACGAACTTTGTTGCTGCGGCCGGGGACCACCGCGTCGATCTCTCGTGGGACCCGTATGCCAACGCAACCGAATATCACGTGAAGCGCGGTACGGTCAGTGGAGATTACTCCATTGCGTATAAAATCGATGCAACCCAGACGACCTATGCCGACATGGATGTAACTAACGGCACAACCTATTACTACGTCGTTAGCGCGATGGTCTCCACGGAATCACAAAATTCGGAAGAACGGCAGGCGATGCCCATGAACCCCAACGAAGACTTCGTGACTTCGTTCGTGGTCGGCATCTCAGCTAACACATTCAGCGGTTGGGCAGGAATGGAGTTCACCGTCGGCTCGGATTCATTGGCAGTTCATGCGGTCGGACGTGTCCACGCGCCCGGAGATATTCTGAAACACACGATAAAAATCATCGACAAGGTGACTCTCACCGATCTGACGACCGTGCAGGTCGATACAGCGGGAGGAACGGACGGCCAAATGCAAACAGCGCCTGTAACCAACGCCGTGACTCTCAATCCGAACACGACGTACTACATCGTCAGTCAGGAAATGGCCGGCGGTTCCGATCATCTTTATATGGACGATTCGACCATTCAAACAACCGCTGTCGCAACCGTATTGCACGCAATATCGGGCGACGGCGTAACGTTTTTTCCTGGCGTTCCCGGAAACCACTGCTTTGGGCCTTTGACGTTCCAGTACATGGTGATCCTGTAGCGAGTAACTAAAGTTTTGCGCCGAGGGCGTGCACCGCATACCACGCCATGTAGGCGACCATTCCCGATAGAACGGCGTCGCCACCGTTTCCGGTAGCGCGACCGCCGTCGTCGACAAACTCTGCGCCGATTCCTCCATCGAGCGCCGCTCGGCGCAACCAGTCGAGAACTTCCGACGTGTTTGGCCCAATCAATCTCGCGCAGCGCTCGATCAACAGCCCCGTCGGCGATTCCTCCCACTGCTTGACAGTGCGGCGATACACGGAGTCATCGCGGCCGACGAGATGGAAATATGGAAGCCAATAAACCGAAGCGGCCGGATCGTCGGTTGCGCTCGTGTCGCCATCCAGATTTGTGGAGCTCACGAGTCGCGTTCTTCCGTCCTTTCCCTCGGCGGAGAAATGCCTGATCGCCGACGCGCGAACTGATTCGGCATCCTGAACTTTCTCCGCTGTTTTCTCATCGAGTGTTCGCGAGAACACTTCGAGCGCGAAGGCAGCAACGGCGTTTCCGTGCGCAGTGTATGGATGCGCGGGTGCCCCGCCATCGGGATTCAGCTCTGTTGAATAGAGAGGGATTTTCGGATGACGCCGACTCGCCACGTCTTCATGCGACCCGTACAACGTTTCGGCGAGCACGGGCTCGTCTACTATCCTGTCGTCGCCGGTTTGTACGATGTATTCGTCCACGGCGATCGCGTACGACGATGCCCCTTCGAGTGAGAATCCCGCCTCGAACATCGTCCCGTCGAGATAATTCACGCCCCGACCTGGTGAGTGTCCGTGAACCTCGCAGACGCGCAGCAACAGCTCACGCGCAGCTGGAGCGTCAGCGAGCTGCGCGGCCGGCAAAAGCCAGATCAGCGCCTCCCAGTCGGTGATCGTCAGTCCCCTGCCGTTCCACGGCATCCTGCTCCGCACCGGATACACGCGACCATCGTCGATTGCGCGCGCAATCCCGGTAAAGAACGCGAACATCAGATTTCGATTGATGAGACGATCGACAACGCCCTCGCTTGTCGATTGCTCTATCTTCTGCAAAGTCGATCGCGTCGTAGCGAGAAGATTTCGCCAACCTCGTCGGCGCATTACACCGAGCGTTGCGATCGCACCGTCGGGTTCCGTGCCGCATGCAATCAGGAACGCATCTTCCGATTTCTCGCCGAGAGCGAGCGAGAATTCCCTTCCGATGTGCCAACTGGCACTCGCTGCATCAGCTTCCGCCGCTGCATCGTCACTCGCCGACGCTATCGCGAATGCGCAGTAGCTCGGTGATGCGGCTCCCTCGAGCACGATCGTCGATGCACTGGCGCTTACTCCATTCCAGTCGTGAAAAGTCCGCGGCGATCGGATTCGCTGTTGCCGATGCCCCAGCATTCCGGAGACGCCGATGGAAATCTGCAACGCTCTCTCCGCGCGATTCTCGATTGCGATTGCGATAACGGCCCCCGCAAGATCAGCCTCGGGTCCGCACGGGGCGAAGATTGTTCCACGCAATGCGATGTCGGCGACGACGCATGAGAAAGTCGGAAGCCACGACAGCTCGCGCTCCCAGACCATTCCATCAGCCCCGATTCGTTTTTGCTC
>JBGQKT010000194.1:0-6018 GCA_041499635.1 Gemmatimonadaceae bacterium | reverse complement strand
TGAAGTCCGTCGCGCTTTTTCTGGCCATAGATCCGATCGCGCTCGATCGGATCCCATCGTTCACCCGGCATCTTTCACGTTCATCGATACCTCGTCTGATGCCCTGAACAATGGGGTACAAGAAATTCCCGGCAATGCCGGTTTTGTATCATCGAAGTGCTGTTTTTGAATCATCGCCCGAAGCGTCACACGTGTTCTCACACCAATTGCTTTCTAGCTCGACGGTCAGTTGTTATCCGGGCCGCGACTACGAGGCCACCTAACCGAGTTCAGGCGTTCGTTTCGTCGAGGTGAGCGGCCACCAATGGATAGACGTCGCGAAAGGCGTTCTTACCGAAAATGCAGTCAATGTGACCATACCCAGGGATTACATGCCGCCGGTAGGTCACGGTCGGGTTGCTCATCCTCAGATATTCGAGCGTTTCAAGTGTGCTCTCAGGCAGATAACACCTGTTGAGCTCACCGTGAATGAACGCGATTGGGATAGCCATTCGCTCGGGGTGCGGCACATAGTCATCGTTTCCGTTAGCCGCGACGACCTTTTTCTCCCTCACCATAAGCGCCAAATGCTCAAGCGAATCGATGTTCGCAACACCGAACATCTCATGCAGTACATCATGGGTCGGCGTATTAAGCTGATCGTGCTCGTACAACAACGAATAGAGGAATGTGATTCGGTGACACGCCGCACTGTCACACCATTCGCCACGTCCTGCGGGAAACAATCGCAGCATGTCATCGAAGAGCCGGTCATGCCAATTGCGGTTTCGATCGACGTATGCAGTTAGCGATTCTATGCCTAGTGCATCCAGGAGCTGAGGCATGTGTAAGCCGGCCTTTAGCCGCGTGATCGCGGGCGCCTGCACATGGGCAGATATCTGTGAAATCACAGCAGACCGGACACCTTGAAGTCCCGCAAGCATGGCCATTGTGAAAGTCGTCGCCCCGAAGCAATGGGCAACCATCTGAACGTCTTTTGCTCCAGTTAACCGTCGCACTTCGGAGACTGCGGCTGGATAATCATAGAGCGCGACGTCGTCAGCGCTGAAGTCGCTCACCGAGGAGGGCAACAGAATGCTTGCTCGATAATCGAGCAACCATACGTCGTACCCGTTTTCAACGAGATGCTCCAACAGATTAGTCTCGATCGTATCGATCGTGAAGATGCCGCTCGAGACGCCCAGTCCGTGGGTGAGAATGACCGGGCCTTTGGTCCCTCCTTGGTATCGCGTCAGACGCAGCGTGACATTGTCCGCAGTAACCACAGGATGAATCGTCGGCGTCCCGACACGTAGCTGTCTCTTCGAGCGCGGCGGACTAGCTGGATCATAGAGGCTAGGAGGTGCGAAGATCCATCCGTAAGTATGCAACATTGCACCCGCAAAGAATTCTGTGAAGCGAGCGACCGCCGCGAGTCGTTCGCGCTCATCAGCCGCATTCTCAACGCGTATCGTAGTGAGTTGACGGATGAAGTCGTTCGGCCCAATACGAAGCACACCGCGCCCGAATAACGGCGCCGTCTGATCGCCGCCCTTGTAAACGCTTACGAAAAGCGTTGTCGTATCGCGCCAGCTGTCGGCCCCCGAATCGTCGTGCACTTTCTTCACGCCCGAAAAGAAATAGACGTCGCCTTCATCCGAGTGAAGTTGCATGTCGTACGTCATCTTCCTGGCGCCTACTTGTTCGGGATCGATTGGAAAAAGTCTAAACGCGCCGCCTACAACGGAGAGTGCCCGAGCCGAGAGCGCAGGAGCCTTGAGCGTGCCGATCATACGCGCGGAATGATCGGGTCCCGCAAGCATTCCATCGAGATCAGTGGACTCGATCGTAAGGGTGAACTCCATTGACGATCCGTCTTCTTTCGCTTTCTTAGCTGCCTCGAAGTAATCCGCGTCGCCGCTCGAAAAGTAGCCGCGCATCGTCTCTGTGAAGCTGATTCCGACTGGCCGCCGCGGTGTTTCAGGTATCGGCGCATTCGACGCGGCATAATTGATCTTCCACCCGCGATCGGCGGCCATGAGCTCGCAGCATCGCTCCGCAAGCGCGGAAATTGTAAGCAATGGATTTACGCCGAGCGACCGCGGTATTACCGAACCATCGCTAACGTAAAGCCCTTCGTACACGTCTGTCCCTTTGGCGCTGGAAAAGACTTGCCCCTTATGATTGACACAGCCGTCTTCCGCGCGTTCGGCCATCACAGATCCGCCGAGCGGGTGAACCGTTATTAGGTGTTCCCCGAGCGATTTTTGAGTTATCACGTTTGGAATGAACGTTCCGCCGTTCGCCGTCACGGCAGCCACGAGTCGCTCGCGAACTCGTTCGAATACCTTTCGCTCGGCAACCTTGGGCCACGTCGTCCGCAATCGATCGTCCTTCAACTCCAATTTCCCATCGCTGCCATCGTGGGTCATCACGAGATAGGTCTGCGAATTAGCCATTGCACCGTGATACGGACCGCACATCAGACTTTCCCACTCTCGGCTTTTTTCGTGAATGCAGTCTGCAACTCCGCTATCCGTGTCGGTCCCGATAGTTTCTGCCGCTGTCGCGAAAAGAGGCGGAAGCAGCGAGGCGAGCGCTCCTGGCACGGAACCCTCCTCGATCACCATCCCATCATCGACCTTTTTCAGACCGTCGCGGAGATCGATGATTCCCGTGATGCACGGCCCAACCGGATCGACGCCGCTTACGCCGTGGGCGCCTCGCCCCATGCCATCGATGCGGACGTCATTATTGTATCCAAAGGCGAGCACATCTCCATTGCCAGTGAAGCGTTCACCAATGCGTTCGGACGCGGCCATTCCGTTTGCTCGCGACCGTAACAGGATTTCGGTAGAGCCGAGCGTCCCAGCTGCGAGGACAACTATATCTGCAGACACGACGAGGTCGGGAGCATTGAATTTCTCCGCACCTACGCCGAGGCGCTCGACGTGCACCAGCCATTCGGCAGCGCGACGCTCAACATATCTCACGGATGTCTGAACAAAGATTTGAGCACCGTGGCGTCGGGCGTCCGGAAGGTAGTTCATGAGTACCGTGTTCTTAGCTCGGTAGTTGCAGCCAGTCACACAATCGCCGCAGAGAACGCATTTGCCTTGTTCGACGCCGGCAGCGTTGATGCGTGTCTCGAAATGGACGTTGATAGGCGGTCGATAAAAGCGCGCGCCATCCATCTTGCTGGCTGAGTCTTTCAGCGCTTCCAACTTGTGAAGCGATGGGTACGTATCTGGGTAGGCGCAAGGCTCAAGCATCGCTCGAGCACGCTCATACTGCACGTCAAGTAATTGCGGATTGCCGCGTAATGGTGCCGGCCAGCAGTCGTCATCAAAGATCTGTGGGACAGCTGGAAGCGACACGTTGGCGTTTACGAGTGACGTGCCCCCCAAACCGCAGCCAACGAAAACGTCGATATCGCCATTCGCATGGAGGTCATATAGACCGGTTCGCGACCCGAAGTGTCCATCCACGGAATCGATTTGCATCTCCCGGAGAGCGGCTTCTGTTGTGTTTGGATATTCACCCGGAATGATTTCGCGGCCTCGTTCGAGCACACACACATCTTGGCCGGCACGGGCGAGTCTGGATGCAGTGATCCCTCCCCCGTATCCGGAGCCTACAACTACAATCGTGTAATGATCTTTGAGATCAGTGAGCGGCGAGGATAACCACATCGGCAATAATGTCGGAGCGGGCGGCCTACTGGCGTTTGGTTTTCATATTCACACCCCAATGTGCGGGAGTCTCCGGGGTGCACAATGCTGTTTTTGTATCATCCAACTGCTGTTTTCTTACTGGCAGCGTCCGCCAGTCGCGCTCATAACTCCTTACGTGGGAACTACTAAAAGGAGAATTATCGCTGCAGCTGAACAAAGGGCGTTTTACATCGTGAAGCTGTCAACCAAGTTCGCGGCGGTTCGCTCGGCAATCGCGCAGATTGTCATCACGGGATGGAATCCGATCGATGTTGGAATGACTGATCCGTCCGCTATGAACAGTCCGGGATAGCCAAATACTTCCCCATCCGTAGAGACTACGCCCTCGTCGCGAGTATCTGCCATTGCGCAGCCTCCAAGCGAATGCACGGTGATGGGTCTCTTGAAGATGTTCCAAGTGGGAATCGTCGCCACTGTTCCACCGTACGCGCGCGCGATGTCGCTCATTGCGTCGAGCATCCGTTGAATAAGCGCGCTGTTTTCCGCTTGATAATTCCACGTTACGTCAAGTCGCGACCGCCGTAGTTCAAGAGTGCCGTTTGCGTTATCGCGTCCAATTGCAAATAGATTCGTTAGATGCGAAGCGTCGCTCGAATCATGAGCGCCTTTCGATTTTCCGATCCATCCGCGCTTGAACGCCAGTGGAAGCAAGTCTGGCATGAACCTCCATAGTATTGGGCCGAGCAGGTGAAGCCAGGTAGGCGGCGCTCTTCGCCCTAAATACGCAAGCTCGTTCATCACGGGTCGGTTGAACGTAGGTGCCGCCAATGTGAACCCCGGTTCAATCTCGAAATACTTCATGACTGACGTGACATCGGGCCCATGCCACGGTTGAAGATCGTCCTTTGCGTTTTGGATCGACCCCAGAAAATCGCCATTGGCAGAATACCCTCTGCCAAGCTGGCGGCTGATGTTTGGGAGCGTGCGATGTTCATTGCGGCAGCGAAGCAGCAGCTCGTTTGTGCCGAGCGTTCCTGCGGATAAAACGACGCGTGACGCGTGTACACGCTGTTCGTTGCCCGTGTCAAGGTTGCGAAAGCGTACCTCGTAACCCGTCGACGACGGTGATATGCACGTCGCAAAGCTGTTGGGCTTGATTATCGCTCCAAGCCGTTCAGCGTCACGCAAGTAAGTGAAATCAAGAGTGTTTTTTGCCCCCACGTTGCAGCCAAACTCGCATTCCGCGAGAAGAGCACACGCAGCGCGTCCGGGTTCGTCGGGTGAAACCCAACTTACTGCCATATCAGGATCGAACACTTCACGATTCAACTGCGCGGCGGCTCGACGGAAAGCGTCGCGCTTCGGAAGTGATATCTCCTCAGGCAGAGGCTGCACGCGGAACCGCTCAGCCACTTTCTTATAGTAGGGGTCAAGCTGTGTACGTGTGACGCCCGCAGGCCAACGCGGATCATCGAAAACAACAGCGTCTGGCCGAATGTGAATATTTGCGTAGATGAGAGATCCTCCTCCTACGCCGCTAGCGCAAATGGCGCCGAGCCCTGAAAAAAATCTCACGTCGAACAAACCGCGCGCGTTTGCACGACGAGGGTATCGCCAGAACAACCGGTCGACGTCAGCAACGTTTCGCGGAAATTCACCCGGCAAATACCGTCGCCCTCGCTCCAGCACAATTACAGAATGCCCTGCCTCGGCGAGTCGCAAAGCGGTAATGGATCCTCCGAAGCCAGAGCCGATAACGACTGCATCATATCTTTCGTGTTCAGAAGACATGACCGTCGTTTGCGGCGCCATCAAATGGGAGATGGCGCTTGATTCACCTCGAGTACTGTCGGCTCTTCAATCAGCTTCCAGTCGATTGGCTCCTTCGGCTCAAACCAAGGCGCATCGGGAGACCCATCCTTGACGAACCTCCAATTCCTGCTGACGCGTGGTATTCCGATCGGGTAAATCGTGACGCGTTTTTCTGTCACGTGCATGCGAAGAAAATTCTTGTAATCGGGAATGCTTTGGGAGACGAATACTTCCTGTGTGTGCATGCGAAGAAATGGAGTCTTGTGCGTGATGATCAGATACAGACCTACGATCGTGCCCCCGATCAAGGCGCTCGACACGAGGAGTAAGGCGATGGACACTATTACCGGAGGAGAACCAGCGAACCGCGCGAACAGTGATAGCAGCCACACGGCCGCCGCTACGTGCAGAATGCCATGGATCCCCCCGACCGCGCGGCACTTCCACGTTTCCGCTGCGCCGGCACGCTCTGATCCTGCGAAGATCCCGAATCCAATAACGATGAACAATACGAGCGCGGTTGTACTCGGACTGCGGGCAAGGACCGCGCGGA
>JBGQKT010000193.1:0-6076 GCA_041499635.1 Gemmatimonadaceae bacterium | reverse complement strand
GTTTATCGAAAAGCGCAAACCAGACAAGAACGCAATTGGCGAGCTTTGGTCGCTTCTTAGGAGCTTTGTGGATTCAGAGATCGCGTGGCTCGGAGAACCCGAGGCGCACGCGACAAACACGTACGCAAAAGCTCGACACGAATCACTCGCACAAACATCGGGCCACTTGACGAACGCGGTGTTTGTACTCGCTTGGCACGAATTCATCCTTCAGCATGAGGGAACTAAGTGGCCGCCTCCGATGCGCACAGAGGTCTCGGACTCCGTAATTCCAATTCTTGAAAGGATTTTGAAGCGTGATGGTCCAGCTGCTTTCGCAGCACATGGCGTTTTTGGTCAGTGGCTCGTTCAACTCCTTTGGTTCGCTCATGAATGGACCATGACGCAGTTACCGACTCTGCTCGACAACGGATCTGAACATCCACGCACTCGTCCCGCTTGGTCGGTTTATGTCGATTCAACCGGGCCCGTGCCCTACGTCTTTCAGATTTTGAGACCATGGTATGCACATCACGCATCCGCATTGCCTCCTGACGCTTCCGATCCGGTTCAGGATCCGGGATCGCAACTCGCGGACGATTTTGCAACCCATATCATTTTTGCGTGCGTTTGGGGCGAATGTTTTCCCGGTGACTCCGACGCTGTCGTCGAGAACACATTCAACCGGCTGCCTGTAAAGGCACGAAATCATGCATACTGGGCGGTATTCCGTTCGATGACCGACGCAAAGCAAGCATCTCGAAAAGTGATTCGAAATTTGCCCGTTTTCTGGGAGAGTCGAATCCGTGCGTTGGAATCTCTCCCGCCAAGTGCCGACCGCGACGAGGAACTCGATGGCCTGTGCTGGTTTATCGCAACCCCACATCTGCCGACCGATGTCACAATCCGTCTTGGTCAGCGAACAACTAAACTGCTGAGTCGAAAATCGCGTATTAGTGGTGTTGCATGGAAAAGGCTGGCGGCCCTAGCGAGGAAAGATCCAGCGGGAACGTTCGTAATTATCGAGCAGCTTGTTGATCGAATTCTTAAAGGCGAGTTTGTGTATTTAGCATTCGACGAAATCGCGCCTTCATTACGATCCGCGATCGCTGCCGGGGGCACCATTCGCGAACGCGCACTCACGCTCGTGAATCGTATTGGCGATGCCGGGTTCGATGAGTTCGGCGTCTTGTGGCAGGAGGCGCAAATCTAGAGACCAGAAAACGTGGCATTAGCATCAGCCCAGTACTTTGACTTGAGCTCTCAGTTGCGACGGCGTCGCAGCTATTCGCAAGGAAACTATGGTGAAGGCGTGACGTCGCTGACGCCGTGGATCGCCTTGGCGCTTACCATCACAGCACACATCCCTCCGTGCTGCGCCACGTTCACTACCTGCTGCTGCGACGCACGAGTGACCACCGCAACACCGTAGCTACTCGGCGCAAATCCCATCACGATGTAAAACGGCTCAACATGCAGCCCGCCGGATTCGTCCAGCACGTGAAACGACTTCACCGGAATCGACGCTGCCTGCTGCACGACCCATCGATCAGCGTCGTCGAGTGCGCGATCGATCGCCGAATCCCACTCGCCCTGAGTTGACGCAGGGCCGACCAGCACGCCTTCGCCTCCCCACCATCGGTTCGGCTTGAGCACCAGCGATTCGCGTTCTCTTCGAGCATACTCGAGCAGGTCGATGCGCTCGCCGGCGGGCGACAGGGTGCGACGGTCAGATACGATGCGCGTCCACAAAACGTGTCGCCGCACAACCTGCCGCTCCTCAACAGTGAAAAACCGTGCGGCAAGCTCGGGATCAGTGAGTACCTCGAAGCAGCTTTTCTGATCGAGCTCTGCCGTGATGGATGAGACGACGCGGTTCTGTCTGAGGAGCACGCGCATCGGCTCTACATCGACACCTTCCTCCACCAGATCCATCAAGTCGAGGACGCTCGCATCGCGGTACACCAGGTCCACACGCGTATCCCCGTACCAGACTTCATCGCCTTTCAGTCGAAGCTCGCTCACGTCCGCATGAAGCACCGAGAGTCCGTGACGTTTCGCGTAGTATCCAACGAGCGACTCCGGCTCGTCCGGTCCCTCTGCTTCGTACTTCGGATCGACGAGGACGATTTGACCGTTCGGCCGGCCGATTGCGTCGAGGTGCTCCAATAGATCCTGAAGCAGCAGCTCGCGAATGTCGTCGGGAAGTTGGAGCCGGATGCTTGGATCGCGAGCCATCAATGCCGGCACGATCACGTCAGCCACAACGCTCATCGCTGTCGGTCCAATGTGCAGCCCGCCGATGCCGGAGAGATTCGGCTCCATGAACTTGATCGAGTCCTTCCACATCGCCGTCGTATAGTCGACCACTGCGTCGAGTCGCGCGAAAACCGGATTGGCTTCGCGATGCGCCGGAGTCCAACAATCGCGGAGCCACTCTTCCTCAACCGGTGTCACGCGAAGAATCTCGCGGACCTCCGGCACATCGAAGTAGAGATCGGGGAGTCGCTTGATGCAGTTGAGCACTGTCTCCGTGACATAGTGCGTGTAGCCGAGCTGATCCGGGCGAACAGTGAGCGGACACGGGAGCAGCCGCAGCGTCTCGGTGACGCCGTCGCGCTGATAGGAGAGGTGGCGGTCTGTCGCAGTCGAGTGAATCGAGCGCATGAGACCGATCAGCTGCTCCGGCGGAATTTTGTCGAGAGCCTGCTGCACGCGAGTGGCGAGCCGCAGACCCATGAGGCCGACTTCTTCAGCGGGAGTGTGCATGCGCTGCGTACCGTGGCGACGCGCGTGTGAGGTGAGCACCTTATTCTACTGCCCGGTCACACAGCTTCAACCATTTTCACGAAACGCCTACAGAAAAACGTGGATCCCGATCAAGCCTATCAGGAGCTGGTGCGGCTGTCGCGAGAGGAAACAGTCCTGTCTTCCTGTCTCGATTTGCTGGAGTGGGACGAGGAAGTGTGCATGCCGCGCGGAGGCGTGCAACATCGGGCGGAGCAAAGTGCATTGCTGGCGGGACTCGTTCACGATCGCGGAACGGATCCGCGCTACGATGAGTTGCTGAGCACCGTCGAAGCGTCATCGCTCGTAAGCGATCCCGAGAGTCATGCAGCGGTGAACGTGCGTGAGCTTCGGCGGGAATTCGATCGCGAGCGTCGAATGCCGAGGCGGCTTGTAGAAGAATCGGCGCGCGTGACTGCGGTCGCGTCTCAGGCATGGTCAGAAGCGCGAAGACAAAACGACTTCAAGGCTTTCGCGCCGTGGGTCGACCGAATTTTTTCGTTAGCGCGAGAGGAAGCGGATGCCGTCGGATATTCCGGCGAGCGCTACGACGCGCTCCTCGACAATTACGAGCCCGGCATGACAACCGATCGGGTATCGGAGCTGTTCACTGGCCTCGAGAGCGATCTGGCTCCGCTCGTCGCCTCACTGCGCGATGAGCGTGCAGCTGCACCCGCTGATGTACTCAAACGCGAATTTCCTCTCGACCGCCAGCGCGTGTTCATCGAAGAAGTAGCCTCTGCGCTTGGGTTCGATCATGACTGGGGCCGCCTCGATGTCGGACAGCATCCATTCTGTACGATGATCGGACCCGGCGACATACGCATTGCTCTCCGGTACTTCCCTCGCAATTTCGCTCGCGGATTCTTTGCGCTGATGCATGAGGCTGGTCATGCACTGTACGACCAGGGGTTGGATCGCGAGCACTACGGGACGCCGATGGGTGAAGCGGCATCACTTGGCTTGCACGAGTCGCAATCACGCCTTTGGGAAAATCACGTCGGACGAAGTCTCGGCTTCTGGCAACATTTCTATCCTCGGCTCCAGAGCGTTTTTGACGAAGCGCTGCACGACGTCACGCTCGACACGTTTCGCCGCGTTGTAAATCACGTGTCGCCGAGTGTCCTGCGCGTTGGGGCGGACGAGGTGACGTACGATCTGCACATCATGATCCGGTTCGAGCTCGAGCGCGCACTTCTCGGAGAAGACTTGCGTGCTGCCGATCTTCCGGGTGCGTGGGCCGAGCTTTACAAGCAGCGTCTCGGTGTCACGCCGCAAAACGACAGAACCGGGTGCCTTCAAGACGGACATTGGTCGGAGGGTTTGATCGGATATTTCCCGACCTACACGCTTGGCAACGTTTACGCGGCGCAGCTTATTTCGGCGGCAGAGCGCGAGGTAGGCCCCTTGGAGGAAATGTTTGCGCGCGGGGATTTTCGCACGTTGCGTGAGTGGCTGGCCGAGAATGTTTACCGGCACGGGATGCGTTATTCGGTGGCGGCGATCGTGGAGCGCGCGACGGGAAACGCTCCCAATCCAGCTGCGCTCACCGAAAGTCTTTCGCGTCGTTATCGGCTGAATCGATGACACCCGTTGATACCCGGCGCTCCGGAGGTAGAATAAGCCCCCCGGCTCGCACGCACATCCTCATTGTTTCGCAAGCATGCTGACTCCCTCTGAAGAAATCGGCCTCCAGGGCCGGCAACTCGCCAATCGCGTGCAGGACGCCCTCGACCGGATGCCGGAGGCGGATATCGTCGAGCTCATGCATTCGATTCGTCGAGAAGCCGAAGCGCGACATCTCATCTATCAGCGCGACGGCGTGAACGACGTGATAACACTCTTTCCCTGCCCGATCACGCTGCGGCCTGATCAGCTCGGGTACACACACTACGTCTCGCAGACTGTCCTCAACTGTCACAAGCGACTACCCGATCTTTACTTCTCCGCGCCTGATGTTCGGGAGATCCTGCGCCTGACACCGGCCGAAGAGGAGTGGCTTCGTGAATGCTGGACGCCGGCGCATCGCGAAGCGAATCCGATGTTCTGTCGACTCGATGCGGTCGTCGACTATTCCATTGCTGAGTGGAAGGATTCGATCAAGTTTCTCGAGCCGAATCTCACGGGCATCGGCGGGCTTCACATGGCGCCGACATCGATGGAGGTGCTCGGCGATCTGGTTGTGCCTGCGCTCCTCACGCAGGATTCGACAATCCGGCTTCAGCTCGCCGAAGATATCCGCGACCTTCTGTTACAGGACCTGCTGGAGCATCTCGACGCGATCGGCCGGCCCGAAGGACGGATTGTTCTCGTCGATCCCAAGTACTCGATCGATGGTCCCGACGAAATGCAGGCGGTCGTCGAGTACTATCAGGATCATTACGGAATCTCGCTGCTGCACGCCGATGCCAGCGAGCTTCGTCTGCGCGGCGACGAAGTGTATTACGGTGACGAGAAAGTAGATCTGGTTTACCGCGACGCGAGCGTGCTCGATCTCATCGATATGGCCGCCGAGGGCAAAGACGTCGCGCCGATGAAAGCGCTGCTAAAGCAGAATCGTGTCGTATCATCGATTGCGGCAGAGCTGGATCAGAAGAGCTGCTTCGAGATTTTTACTGATCCGGCGATCGCCGATCGGTTTCTCACCGTCGAGGAACAGATCGTCATGCGGCGGCACGTTCTCTGGACGCGCATCGTTTCGGATCGGCGTACGACATCGCCAACCGAAGATGAGGTCGACTTGCTCGAGTTCATTCGAAATGACAGGGAATCCTTCGTTCTCAAGCCGAACCGGTCATACGGTGGAGAAGGAGTCGTGGTCGGCCACGCCACGGGAGAGAGCGAATGGGAAGCTGCAATCCAGCACGCGCTCACGGATGAAAATGATAGATGGGTTGTGCAGCAGGCGGCGCAGATTCCCGTGAAATCGTTTCACGTTCTGGATGATTCCGGCAAGCTTCACGTGGAGCCATTCAATGTCGTAATGGGTCTGGCACCGAGTCATTTTGGTGTGGCGATGATGGTGCGTGCGTCGCAGAGTCACGTCGTGAACATTGCGCAGCACGGAGGGCTGTGTGCGGTCATGGTGAGCGCGAAGGCGTTACATACCGCGGCTTATCGTACGCAACGACAGGCGAGGTAGGCGATTTAGCTACTCCAAACGTGCTCTGTGTAACCGCCGACGACCAGAGGCGTCCCATGTTAAGACAGTAGTCACATCGCGCCGATCTTCAGACAAATGACATTCGCACGCTTTTCCTTAAGTCTCGTGCTTTCCTTAACGTGGCAGTCACATGCAGGCGCACAAGCG
>JBGQKT010000192.1:0-6106 GCA_041499635.1 Gemmatimonadaceae bacterium | reverse complement strand
GAAAGACCATCGCTACGTCGCGGTCGCGTGGAGGAAGATCCGTTACATCGCGATCGTCGATCTTGATTCTTCCCGTCGTCACCGTTTCGAGACCGGCGAGCATCCGCAGGATTGTCGACTTGCCTGATCCCGATCCGCCGACGAGGACGAGCAGCTCTCCGTCGGCGACTTCGAGATCGAAATCTTCGACGACGGTCACGTCGCCGAATCGCTTGCTCACATGATCGAACGTTACTGACGGCATTAGCCTTTGATCCCCGCGCCTGCCATGCTCTCGATGAAATTGCGTTGCAGGAATGCGTACGCGACGACGACAGGTACGACGAGCACCATCGCCGATGCGAGCGACACGCCGACTGTTCCAGCGCCGCCGCCGAGTGCGAACACTGTCAGCAGCTGAGGCAGTGTCATGATGTGCTGATCACGCACGACGAGGAGTGGCCAGAGGACCTCATTCCATGATCCCATGAATGTGAAGATCGCTACGATCGACAGCACGGGTTTGGACAGCGGCCAGAAAATCGTGAACAGAATTCTCAGCTCTCCCATTCCGTCCATGCGAGCAGAGTCGATGAGCGACTGCGGAATCTGCAAAAAGAATTGTCGCATCATCAGGATCGCGGTCGCGTTGAAGAGATAGGGGAGTATCAGGGCGGAATAAGTGTCGATCAATCCGAGCTGGACGATCAATGTGTAGAGAGGAATGAGCGTGAGCTGTCCGGGCACGAGTAGCACTGCGAGAGTAGCGGCGTTGAGAACAGGTCGTCCTCTGAAATTCAAACGCGCCATCGCATACGCGGTGATCGAGCCGAACACGAGAACAGCAAGTGTGATTGTCGTCGCTACGAATGCGCTATTGAGAAGTGCGCGGCCAAACGGCGCGCGTGCCCACATTGTCCGATAGTTGTCGAACGTGGGGTGATTCGGGATGAGCGACAGCGTGCCGACTTCGACGGGTGGCTTGAACGTAGATGACGCCATCCACAGGAACGGATAAATAAAAGTGAGAGCTGCGACTGTCAGCGCCGCATACAGAGCGACTCGCCGAAAGATTTTCATATTGCTTCGGCGCTCCCGATTGTCTTGCGCTGAATGAAGACGACCGCTCCGATAATGAGTGCCAGCGCGACACCAATCGTCGCGGCGTATCCCATCTTCTGATACGCAAACGCATTCGTATACAGATAGAGCACCACCGAGTACGTGCGCCGCAGCGGACCGCCTCCGGTCATCACATACGGTTCGATGAAAAGCTGGAAGCCGTTGATCGTCGAGAGAGTTACAACGAGCAGGGTCTGCGGCAAAAGAGAAGGGAGCGTCAAATAGCGGAAACGCTGCCATGCAGATGCGCCTTCGATTTCAATTGCTTCCTGGCAGCTGCGAGGGATGTACTGAAGTCCCGCGAGATAAATGATCACGTAGAAGCCGACGTTCTTCCACGTCACCATCACAGCGATCGCGGGCATTGCAGTCGCGGGATCGGTTAACCACGGAACTGGATGCAATCCAATCTTCACGAGAAGATGGTTGATCAATCCAACATCGGTTGCGTAGAGATTGCTCCACAATATCGCGACGACTGCGCCGGAGATGACAACCGGCAGAAAGAAAGCAGCTCGCCAAAAACTCAAAGCAACGAGTCGCCGATTGAGCGCGAGAGCCAGTGCGAGCGCAGTCGCGATCTGGAGCGGAACGTGAATGCTCAAGAATACGAACGTGTTTGCTACCGCTCGCCAGAAGCGCCCGTCTGAAGCGAGCACGCGAACGTTGTCGAGGCCGGCAAATGTTGGTGTTGTGACCAGATCCCAATGCATGAACACGAGCGCGAGCGCGAACGCGATCGGGTACACCGCGAATATCAGAAGAAACGCGGCGTAGGGCGCGCCCAGCAGGGAACCGGATCGTGCTTCAGCGCGCACGAATGATATTCCTCGCTTCTGCTGCCGCCTTCGCCAGGGCCTCCCGAACAGGAACAGTTCCGTAGATCGACGCGGACTCGTACGCTTCGGAGATGATATCGAAGATCTCGACAATGTCCGGATCGACATCGATGTCGCGACCCCGCTCGACGTAGGTCGCGTACGTTGCGAGGGTCTGCCACCGCGTAAGAGAGTGCGCGAATCGGGGATCGCTCGACAGACCGCGACGGTAGGGTAGCTGGCTGGCTTCCTCGATCAGCAGTTGATCTGCAGCTGGAGAAGTGAGGTACGCAACGAAGCGCGCCGCTTCTTCAGGGTGACGCGTAGTAGAAAAGACTGCGATGCTCCGCAGATCCGCGAATGCAAATTGATCGCCTGCTTTTGTCCCGTCCGCGCCCGGCACCGGCACGACGTCATAGTGAAGCCCGGCAATTTTGATCCGGTTCAGCTCCTTTAGAAACCATGGACCGATGATCTTCATCGCGACTGTTCCATCCGCGAAGGGATCTCGACCCAGCGCGAAGTTGGAGCGAGGAAGCGATCCGTTCGCGAATCCTCGGCGCAAGAGATCGAGCGCATCGACGGCAGCTTCGTTGTCGAAGACAACTTTTCCGTTTGTGACAAGAGTTCTGCCGCCAGAGCTCGCCAGGTACAAAGGATAAAAATCGTAGAATCGCTCGAACCATGTGGTCTTGAGCGTAGCCCACATTGCCCAGCGATCATTGCGTCCGTCGCCATCGGTATCTCGCGCAAGTCGCCGCCACACGTTGAGCAGCTCACTCTGCGTGCGGGGAGGCTCGAGATGCGCCGCTTTGAACAGGTCGACGTTGTACATCAGCATTTCGGGATTCGTCTTCCACGGAAACGCGTAAATGCCTCCGTCGCTCAAGCGTAGAGGGGCCAGCATAGCCGGCGTCGCTCTTTCGCGCAGTCGCGCCGCCGTCGCCACTCTGTTGTCGAGCCGCACTACTCCTCCAGCTCTGACAAGCCGAGCGAGCAGCGCCGATGAGACATTCGAGCTCACGTCGGGTGTTGCTTTTGCAACGATTGCCGCGAGCAGCACTTCCTCGGAAGAACGCCCAGCCGGCAGCGGCTGCACCCGAACCTGAACACCTGGGTTTTCGCGATTCCACTGTTCAGCCAGGAGATTCGCAAGCCGGGTCTCCTCGGGATTTGCAGCAGGCCAGTACGTCAGCGTGATTGGGGCTGCGCTTGCGTGCGACTTGTCAATCTCGATTCCCGACGCTCCGCGACGAAGCACGATGCGCTCGCCGCCGGGCCCCGAGTATTCGCGACGCTCTGGGATTGTCGAAAGAGAGAGTGCTGGCGCGCCCACCGGCTTGTAACCCATATACTCGGACGCTTCCGGACTGCTAGCTACACTTTGCAATGCAATTAACGACTCGATCGTCGATTCTGCGCCGGCGTTGCGATTTACTTTCACCGGCGATGGTCCGTCGATGCCATCGAATGTGCGGCCGGTTTTTTCGTCGTACATGTCGATGTGCGCCGCATTCGCGCCGACGAACCAGCTCGCGGTGAGCCCCGCGAAGATTGCGTAGCGCCGATCGCCTGTCGCCTCAGCCAACGCGAGATATCCCTCGACGATCGGCCCGATTCCATATGCGATCTGGGGAAACCATTTGGCGGTTCCGTCGGATGAAATTTCCGCGGGCACTTGTCCGGCGAGAAGAAACTTTGACCACAGCGTATCGGCTTCTCGTTTGGCGGCCTTCGTAAACTCCGGACGATTCAGCACGACTGCAGCAGTCGCTAGCGCTTCCGTCGATCGATCTCCCCACGCGTGCCACGGCTTGTCGGAGAGTGAAATGAGAAGCGTTGCTGCGCGCCCCGCGAGCGCGCCAAGCGACGGCGAAGGTTCGGCGCGTTGCAATGCCAACAATCCGAGCAGTCCCTCTGCTGTCGCTGTCGCCGAACCACCGATCAGATGTCCCGCATCGATATCGCGCTGCATTCGGGTGACTGCGCGATCGAGTACCGGTCTAAAGTTTTTCACCTGCATCGAATCTTTCGGTCCAAGTACGCGCTCAGCTTCGGCGAGCCCCCACACACTTCGAGCCGCCCAGAACGACATACTCTTTCGGCTGCTCACTGCATTCAAATTCTGTCGCCCGCTCGCATCGATGAAGTTGACGAACTCTCCGTCTCCCTTTTCCATCGAGGAGACAAAGTTGAGAAGTGAAATCGCCTGGTCGCGTGCACGCACGTCGCCAGTCGTTTCATAGGCGCGCAGATATGCCACTGTTGCGCGCGCGGCATCGTCGACACTCGCGATTCCCTCGAATCCATCGCGTTCTGGCGACCCCGTGGGTTTATAGTCCGGCGCCTCGGCGTAGAGGGACACTACACGAACGGGTTGCTTGTTGACCGTCGCATCCAGAACGAGATGTTCGAGGTAATCCGTTCGAACGATCAATGGCGGTTGTCCAGGTGTTGCACCAATGGATTCCGACTGACGACGACAAGCGCCCTGTGAAATTGCTGCGACCAGCAGAGCGATGACGGGCAATCGGGGCATCCTCATAGAGGCCTTGCTCCCTCGCCGTTTGCAATTGCTCTCTCGAGGGACTCGATGAGGTCGCGCTTGTTTACACGCGCACCCGCGACGCACACATCTGCCGCCCCATAATAGACAATCAGATCTTCGCTACGCTCGACGAGGCCCTGCGGGAAAACCACGCGGATGCCATTTCGGAAATTGGCAGGATCGACCTGCGGCATTTCGCGGAGCTCGATCTCGTACGGTTCCTTGGCAGCGAGAGCGGGTTCGTCGGACACATAACGAACCGCCTCCGGAATTTTTACATCGAGCACGCACCATCCCATCGAATAGACGTTGCCTTCTTCAGTCGAAGTCGCACCGTGAAAGGGAAACAGCCAGCCGAGTTTTGTTTTGATCGGCGGTGCTCCGGCGCCGACACGAGAGCTGCGCCACGTATTCGGTCGAGGTCCGATGAGCTGCACTCCGCACGATGGCCAATCGTCCTCGAGAGATTTTACTCTGATGCATTCGATGAGAGGCATCGGCCGGTGAAGAATCACGTAGCTCCCATCGACCTTCTCGGGAAAGATCACGCAGTTCTTGTTTTCTCCGGCGATGCGCGGTCCGTGACGGCGATAAGTAGTCGGGTCGAGAATATCTTCGGCGGTAATCAAACAGACGCGTGGCCCGGCGGGTGAGAATCCGGTGTACGTGATCGCGTATAGCTCGTCTTCCTCGAGCCACGTGACTCGCGCATCCTCGGCGCCCCACTCTTCGTATGGCTCGTCGCGCGTAACCGCTGGACGATTGATTACGTCGAACTTCTGACCGTCTGACGAAACGGCGAGGACAAGACACGATCGTCGCGTTTCGATTTCAAATACGCGGACCAGCAGGACGATGCGACCGCTCCCGCGATCAACGGTCGCGCCGGCGTTGAATGTTCCGCTCGCGCGCGTAAACGAAATTTGATCCGGTCGGACGAGCGGATTTGTTGCGAAGCGTTCGAGCGGTGCGATCATGCGGGAAGCCGCGCCACCCACGCCGCATACAGGCGTGCGAAATGAGAGGCGGGGGAACGATAGTATTCGTCGGCGCTCACATCGAGCACGGGAGTGACGGGTTTTTCGAATGACGGTAGCGTGCCGCTGTCGCGTCGTTGTTTGTAACGCCGGAAAACATTGGCAGCTGGTTTTTCGCTGCCGTCGGCGCGAACGATTCCGAACGTTCGCTCGCGAATCGCTGTCGATATCGGCGGTCTGTCGAAGATCTGCGGATCGTAATCTCCGTAACACCATGCATACGCCCCTGAGGCGCCCGTCCTGACGAGTCCGTCGAGCACCTCATCGTAGTATGTGGCTGCCTCGTCCTCCGACGCGAGATACTGGGATAGTAGCGCGCCGAGAAAATCGTCGGTGATCGTCTGGCCTGCTGAGCCGGGCGGTGCAGTGCACAGTCCGAATTCCTGCATCAGTGTTGGTCGATTTCGCCCGGAGAGCGCGGCAGTCAACGCGCATGAGAATGGAACCAGCTCCGGATCGAGAAACGATCGCGCGACTTCACAATAAAGTGGATACGCGTGCATCACATCTTCGTCCGTAACCTGCGCGACGTCGTCGATGCGCATGTTGTTCTGCGTCGTGAGCGAGAGTAGATGAGAGCCAACCTGAATCGGCACACCGGG
>JBGQKT010000191.1:0-6126 GCA_041499635.1 Gemmatimonadaceae bacterium | reverse complement strand
CATTTTCTTCTTCGAGATCGGCTAGAAAACGCCCGCGCATTTTTGCGTTTTCGAATGCTTCGAGCGATGTGCGCATCAGCTCGATATATCCATGCGCGATTTTTGGAAGAGCCTCGCGCGCAAACGCGAGATATTCCTTTTGATATTCTGCGCACGTCTCGCACTCGGAAGGTTCGTGCTCGATGAGGGGCGAAAGCGAGTCGAGCTCGAGCGCCTTTTGCGCGAGTGCATGGAGGTCGCCGTCCATGGCCATTGTTTTAATATGACTTGATGCAATAATCGTCGCGACTACATTCACAGTGTCCAACCATTTGCGGGCGTAATTCAGTTGGTAGAATGCCAGCTTCCCAAGCTGGACGTCGCCGGTTCGAGTCCGGTCGCCCGCTCTAACTGAACTGCCGGTCGCCGATACCCGCTGGCCGATAACCGATCCAAGAGGTCCGAGGTTTTTTTTCGGACATCAGTCGTCGGTTATCGGCCAGCGGGCATCTGCGACCGTCTTGTGTCGTTACCGCGCTTCGGATTCCCTCGAAATCCCGCGAGCCACGCGTGCGGTATCGCGCTGGCCCTCGTGTATCCCTTCGCCGAATTCTTCGATCATCTTGGCGTTGAATTGCGGAATGTCATCGGGTTTTCGGCTCGTCACCAAGCCTTCGTCGTTCACGACCTCCCGATTCACCCAATCTCCGCCGGCGTTTTGAATGTCAGTCTTGAGCGATGGCCAGGACGTCAATGTTTTTCCGCGAACGACTCCCGCTTCAACTAGCATCCACGGCGCGTGACAGATCGCCGCCACCGGCTTTCCGGCGGCAAAAAAACTCCGCACGAATTCCACTGCGTTCCGATTTACCCGCAGATGATCCGGGTTCATGACGCCACCAGGGAGCATCAACGCGTCGAAATCCTCTTCGCGCGCATCGTCCAGCTGGAGATCGACGGGAATCTGCCCGCCCCATTGATCGTGTTGCCAGCCTTTGATCGTTCCTGTTTTCGGTGAGACGAGAGTCGTCTCCGCGCCGGCTGCGTCGAGCGCTTTGCGCGGCTCCTTCAGCTCGACTTCTTCCACACCGTCGGTCGCGAGAATCGCAACCCGTTTGCCCTTCAGGTTCTGCTTTGCCATATCCACCACTCCTGTAACTGGGGAACATCAACCGGAATATTTCCGTCAAGTTCTGTTCCTATTTTTTCTTTTTCTTCTCATAAGTAGTGTCTTGACTTGAACTGCGCGCCCGCGAGAGCGATGGGGTCCGGGGCGGACCTGAAGCGCGTAGTCGAAGATGGAAAACTGCTTTTCGCGTACGATCGTGCTCGTGATATGAACACTGCGCCCGCTACCGATTACTTTGAATTCGCAACACAGGGAAAACGGGCAGAGGCCGCCGCGATCTTCGAGATGGAGAAGGAGCGGTACGGCTGGTAATTAACCCGAACGTTCGAACGGCTATGCGCTACTTAATTGCTCTCTCGACGAGAATCAGAAATCGCGACGTCGACCAGAAATGTTCGGGATCGACAACCTTGACCGGGCTCGAGATCGTTCCGTCCGGCGCTGCCGGCGGAGATAACAGCTTGCCGTCGTGACGTGATACGATTTTGTATCGGCGATCGGCACGAGGCAGAGGGAGAACTTCATCTGCAGTTTTGTTAATTGCAGTAAAATCCGCTTCGCGCAAATTCCTGCCGGGCACCAGCGTAGTCCCTTTCTTTCCGCCGAGGCCGAGAAATCCCTTGCGTCCTCCCTCTTCGACAACGACGCCCAGCTTCACCAACTCCGCTTGCGGTTTGGCAAGAATGAACACTGTGTTTTCGGTGTTCTGCATTCCGACCACCTTATCAGCCAGGCTGTCGCGCTCAACGCGAACTGAAGCAAGCTCCCTCGAGAGGTTTTCGATCTGCGTCTGTTGATCTAGTGCTGCAGCACGCAGTGACACGATGGTCTTTTGCAACGAGACAAGCTGCGCTCTGATCGAGTCTGTCGCGCGCGCTTTGCCCTCGAAACGTGTAAGCTGCTGCTCCACCGAGTCGAGATGTGACAGAACCTGTTTGACATCTCCAAGGAGCTCGGCCCGTGATCGATTCGGGCGTTCAACCGCGGATGGATTCAGGTTTTTCGGCTTTGACTTCGAGCGCACCTTCGAGAGCTCCAGCTGGATGTCGCTTACAAATCGCGCGGCATCTACTACTTCTGTATACAGCTGGTCGCGATCTGCAGTGTGAGTGCGAACTTGTTGAAGCTCGAGCTGCGTGCTTTGCAGCTTGGACTCAAGTTGTTTCTTTTCTCCGCCATCGCATGCAGACACGCAGAGTGTCAGGCTCACTGTGGCGAGCTGACCGAGTCGATAGAGTCGGGGCGGCAAGCTGTCCTCGTAAATTGGGAGCTGGCAGCATTGCCAGCCGGTCTATCCAGCGTCCAGATGTGATTTGTCGCGCCTAAGGTACCTTGTCTGGCTTCCCACGGCCATCTATTAAAAACCGAAAATCGTCTGAGGCGGCGGCTATGTTCAGATACAGGGGAAGCCGGAATAAGAGAATAGAGGTAGGGGCTCGATCAGATCGCTAGCGGGCGAGATTCATCTTCTGCAACAGCTTCGTGCGATCTCCGCCGCTCGCCGGCGCCCGGGTGCGGAAGCGGTCTCTTTCGACCTCGCCTCCATAGTTGCATCTTCGCCACTGCAAAGCGTCACCTTTCCTTTCCGAATCTCATGAAATCATTTCGCCTCGCGTGTTTTATCGGATTCGCCTTCGCAACCGCCGCCTGCACGTCACGTCCAGGAAATCCTCCGATCGCGAGCGTCTCCGAGCGAGCCCTTCCGACGGGGCGCACACTCGATCCAGTCGGAAGAATTATCGACGTCGGCAACATGCCGCTCGCGATTGTGCTTTCACCTGACGAAAAACACGCTGCTGTTCTTATGAGCGGATTCAGAGAGCGCGGTCTGCAGATCGTCGACCTCGCCGCCGGCACTGTCACGCAAACCTTGCCGCAACGCGGCGCATTCCTCGGCGTAACATTTTCTCCGGACGGAAAATCGATCTACACTTCCGGTGGCGCTCACGATGTCGTCTATCGCTACTCATGGGACGGAAGTCGCGCTTCGCTCGCCGACAGCATTATCATCGCGCCCATCGACACGCTTCATCCGCGATTCATCGGAGCGATCGCTTTCTCCCCTGACGGACACCGCATGTACGTTGCGGAAAACATGGCGGACTCTGTCGCAGTCGTTGATATGGCGACGCACACAGTCGTGCAGCGCGTCAGCACCGGACACTATCCATACGCTTTTGTCGTGAGCCCGACTGGCTATTTGTTCGTCTCGTCGTGGGGAGCGACGAGCGTCGATGGCTTTCTGCCGATGCCCGACGGACGGCTCGTATTCGAGAAGCGAATAGCAACTCATCGGCATCCCTCGGCAATGGTGCTCAATCGCGCGGGCACGCGTCTCTACGTCGTGTCGTCGAGCGTGGACCGGATCAGCGTTGTGGATCCGGCGGCGGCAGCAACAATCAATACCTTGGTTGACGCTGCGCCGTCGGGTCCGAGCGAGGGAAGTACGCCAAATGGAATCGCGCTATCACGCGATGATTCGAAGTTGTTTGTCGCCGAAGCCGACAACAACTCGATTGCCGTATTCGATATTGCGAGCGGCGGCACTCAGCCCATCGGAAGAATTCCTGTCTTGTGGTATCCCGATGCCATTGCGGTGAACGGTGATTCGCTCATCGTCGTCAACGGGAAGGGAAGGCGCGCCGGACCGAATCCAACGAATCCGAACGGCGAGAGATCCGGCTCCGATCCGCGTCAATACGTCTTGGGACAATTGAATGGCGCGCTCTCGATTCTGTCGGCAAAGCCATCCGCGGCCGATCTCGCGCAATACAGCACACGTGTCGCTCGCAACAACGGATGGGATCAGGCGCGAGCTCGCCCCGCGCATCCGCCATTCGAGCACGTCATTCTCATCATCAAGGAAAACAGAACCTACGATCAGGTTTTCGGTGACGATCCCGCAGGCGACGGTGACAGCTCCCTCGTCTGGTACAGATCGGACACGAGTCCCAATCACCGGGCGCTCGCGAAACGTTTCGGTCTCTACGATCGGTTCTTTGTCAACGCCGAGGTGAGCTCGCAGGGACATCCATGGTCGACGTCCGCTTACGTGACGGAATACTCCGAGAAAACCGTGAACATGGTTTATCGCGTCGTTCGTCCGGATCGCGATGAAGGAGACGTCGATGCGCCGTCGACCGGATACCTCTGGGACGAGGCAGCGAGAAAGGGAATCACACTCAGGAACTATGGTGAGTACGCGGACATCGTTTCCGAGACCAAGAAATATCGCGCGACAAGACCGGGATTAGTCGCATACACGAACGAAGACTATGCGTCGTTCGACATGGCGATTTCAGATCAGAATCGTGTCAACGTGTGGCTCGCTGAATTCAATCGGTATGTGAAAGAGGGGAAGCTGCCGACGCTCGAGATCATGTCTCTACCGCGCGATCACACTGCGGGGGCACGCCCCGGAAGTTGCACGCCACTCGCGTGCTTTGCCGACAACGATCTTGCATTTGGGCGTATCATCGACGCGTTGTCGCATTCCCCGTTCTGGAAAAACACCGCGATATTCGTGATGGAAGACGATTCGCAGGCGGGACCTGATCACTTCGATTCACACCGCTCGATCGCGTTTACGATTTCCGCTTGGAACAAACCCGGATTGATCCATCGCTTCGTGAATACCACTGATATTCTTGCGACGATCGAGGAAATACTCGGTCTGGATGCAATGTCGCAGTTCGATCACTACGGTCATCCATTGCATGACATCTGGAGAGATAAACCCGACTTGACTCCTTATGTCGCGCTTGTGCCGACGCACCGCCTCGACGAAGTCAACGGCCCGCGCGCGGTAGGAGCGCGCGAATCACTCCACTTCGATCTCGCCGAAGCCGATCGAATCGACGATGCGCAGTTCAATCGCCTGCTGTGGAAGGTGATCAAAGGCGAGAGCGTTCCATATCCGGGAACTCATCGAAACTCGACACTCGATTTCGTCAGCGACCGGTAGGCATTTCGATTTTTTTCCTTGCGTATGAAGCGTCCCGGCATTTCCTTTCACAGGGCTTCTCGCATCGTTCGTTGCGGCCGACACCCGTCGGCCGCCCGTGCATAAGTGCCCAGCCCTGTCGGTTGGGCATTTCTTGTTAGCCTCGTCAAGCCGCGCAACATTCTCAAGGATAATTGATGCGTCGTCTGGTTCTTCCGCTGCTATTATCGGCGTTAGGCGCTCCTTCGGGCGTTATCGTCGCACAATCGATCATTCCGGTTTCGAGTGACGGAAGCCTCGCCGGAACTAAAGAGGTGGAGTTCTCCCTGACTGGAAGAGTGCTCTCCACCGCCTACAGCGTAGCCGATGGAAGGTCTGCAGTCGGAGGCGGCGTTTCCGGCTCGACCCACATCACAAGCCACTTCGCCATTCAAGGCGCCCTCGGCGTCGCGTACAGCAATCAGGAAGGCACGTACTACAAGCCGCCACTCTTTGTGTTCACGCCGACACTTTCTGTTCTCCTCCAGGGATCGACAGCGAAGGAGTTTCAGCCTTACGCACTCGTTGGCGGCGGATACGAATTCGTTCGCTACACTCGACCGCGTTGCGATTGCAATCAGAGCAGAAGCATTGGAATCGCGAATTTGGGTGCCGGCGTGCGCAAGATGATCGGCGACCGAAAGGCCTTCCGCTTCGAAGCTTCGAGTCAGATCGCGAGTGGCGGACCCGCGTTCAGCATCGGGATGGGAATCTCGCTATTCACTGGCGGATCGCCGCGAATGCTTAAGAGTGAGCCGCGACCGCCGCAGAGAATTCGCCCCGAGCCACCTGTAACGATTCCTCCGCGGATAACACCAGCGCAAACGGTGCCGACTTCGCCGCCGGCCGCTCCGCCGACTGCTCCGCCGACTGCTCCGCCGACTGCTCCGCCGACACAACCCGCACCTTCTCCGGCCCCTGCTCCAGCTCCAGCTCCAGCGTCAGCTCCGAATCTCGAAGGCACCGTGCTGTTGACGATCGATGGAACACAGGTGGACTTCAACAAACCAGCATGGCGGGATGACGCAGAGCCATT
>JBGQKT010000190.1:0-6154 GCA_041499635.1 Gemmatimonadaceae bacterium | reverse complement strand
TTCCGCTGTACTTCGGGACGGAAGTAGTTCTGGTACAGGCGGAGTACGACCTGCTTCAACGTGTCGGCGCTCGTGTTGTGGAGCGTGATGGTCTCCGACCCGTGCACGATCGCCGCTTCTGCATCGAGCGTCGCGTCGATGCGATAGTCAACGCGCTGCTGCCAATAGCGACGACCAGGCGCACCCGAGGAATCGCGTGTTCCATTTGCGTACGCTTTCATAATCGACGGCGTGCGCGGAAGGTCGAGGCGAACGGCGCGCGGGGGCAGCGACTGCGCACGAAGCAGAAACGGAATCGCGCTGAGTACAATCAGCGCGCGAGTCACGCTCACGTCACGGGTTCCGCGCCAAGTGCGACCGAGAGCTTCCATCCTTCGTGACCGGTGTCCAGCTCGCCTTCGCCGAACTCGACATTCTGAACTCGAAGTGCCGAGCGTAGCGTAGCGTCGACCGCAGCGAGACCGGGTCGAGCTTCTTCGGGCACGTCGAGAACGATTCGCTCGATCGCCTGTCGCGCGGGAAGCTTTGCGTTGCTGCGCGCGAATCGCCAACCCTCGAGAGCCTGCAGCACGAGCTGCATCGACACTTCAGCCTCCGGATCTCGACGAGAAGAATCGGCGAGCGGCCATGTCGTCACGTGTATCGACTTCGCGCCTTCACCTGCGGCAAACATTCGCTGATAAATCTCTTCAGTCACGAACGGAAGGTATGGCGCGATGAGACTGAGCATCACGCGCAAGCTTTCAGAGAGAGTGCTTTGCGCTGATGCCGTCGATTGCGAATCGTACGCTTCGGGATGCCAGAAGCGATGCTTGATGATCTCCAGATAATTGTCGCAGTACACGCTCCAGAAGAATTTCTCGAGCGCATCGCGACCTAGCGCATAGTCGTACGACTCGAACGACTCAGTGACATGCTCGACCACATGATCGAGGCGTGACATGAGCCAACGGTCTTCGGGCGGACGCTCCGCAAGTGGGACGATGTCTTTCGTTGGATCGAAATCCGCACCGTATGTCGCGCAAAGCTTGCCGACGTTCCAAAGCTTGACGACAAACTTCCGCCCCGACTTGACGTCCTTCTCGTTGTAGCGGAGATCGTTTCCGAGTCGCGAACCTGCCGCCCAATATCGAAGCGCGTCGGCGCCGTATCGCTGGATGATCGAGTAAGGATCGTAGCGATTGAAACCGGATGCATCGGTGCTCGCCTCGAGATCGCGCTTCGCGATTTTCTTTCCCTGCTCGTTGAGTCCCCATCCTGAGATCATCACCGTTTTCCAGGGGATGTCGTTTCGCTGGTAGTGCGACTTCACGAGAGTATAGAAGAGCCACGTGCGGATGATCTCGAAGGCCTGAACGCGAAGCGACATGGGAAGCATCGACGGATCGCCGATTCTTCCGGGCGTTTCCGCCCAATTCGTGTTGATCTCAGGTGAGAGACTCGATGTCATCCACGTGTCCATGACGTCGCTTTCCGGTACGATCGTCTTACCGGCGAACTTTTCGCGCGCCCAGGCGGGCGGATCATCTTCAGTTGGATCGACCGGAAGATCTTTTTCGTCGGCGAGTATGACCTCGCCGGTATCTTCGACGTACCAAACCGGAAACGGCACGCCGTAGAATCGTTGTCGCGAGATGTTCCAATCGTAGCGAAGTCCCTCGATCCACTGATCTAGTCGCGTCTTCATATGCGGCGGATGCCATTCCAGCTGTGCTGAGCGCGCGAGGAATTTCTCTTTCGCATCGAGCACGCGGATGAACCACTGCGGCACCATCTGAAATTCAATCGGCTGGCCCGACCGCTCCGCGATTGATACAACCTGCTCGATCGCGCGCTCTCCGCGCACCAATCCTTGCGTCTTCAATTCTTCGATGATTGCTGCGCGGGCCTGCGGTGCCTGGAGTCCCGCGTATTTTCCACCGAGCTCGTTGAGACGACCGTTGCGTGTTAACACGAGGCGTGTCTCGAGTTTGTGCTCGCGCCACTTGCGAACGTCTTCGGCGTCGCCGAAGGTGCACACCATCATGAGTCCCGTTCCGAATTCCGGATCGACTTCTTCCGATTCGAGAATTGGAACAGGCTGACCGAAGATTGGGGCTTTCGCGTGTTTGCCACGCAAATGCGCGTAGCGTTCATCCTTCGGATGGAAAAACAATCCGACACACGCCGGAATCAGCTCGGGCCGGGTTGTCGAGATTATGAGATCAGATCCGTCTTCGCCGGCGAACGCGATGTCGAGGAGCTTCGATTTCCGCTCGAGTGTGTCGAGATCTGCCTGAGCGAGAGCTGTTTCGTCAGCCGTGTCCCAGAGAACGGGCTCGTCCGTGCGGTAGAGAAGTCCTTTGCGATGAAGATCGAGAAAGGATTTCTGCGCCGTTTTGCGCGAGTGTGGATCGATTGTCGAATAACGAAGGCGCCAATCGACTGAGAGGCCGAGTGCGCGCCAGATACGCTCGTAAACTTTCGCGCCCTTTGCAGTTTCCTCGAGGCAGATGCGGCGAAATTCAGATCGCGTGACGTTGTGCTTGTTGATCTTGTACGTGCGCTCGACGAATCGCTCGGTGGGCAGTCCGTTGTCGTCGAAGCCCATCGGATAAAAAATCGAATGCCCGCGCATGCGGCGATATCGAACGACGAATTCCGCCTGCGCGTACGACATTGCGTGCCCGACGTGGAGATGCGCGGCGGAGACGTAAGGAGGTGGCGTGTCTATCGAATAAACCGGATTCGGCGAATGCGGATCGTAATCGTAGAGTCGCGCATCTTCCCATAGGGCGGCGATGCGGGTCTCGACTTCGGTGTGCTCGTACGTTTCGGGAAATTCGGCTGCGGATGGGTTCGTCATTACTCGTCGTTCTTGATCGTTCGGCGGTGACTGAGGGAGATAACGCTACAGCGCCGAATTTTCTACTGCTGCTGGTGCGCAGGATTGAATCAAATTACTACGGTGTCCGCAGAATTCACTGAGATTATCACGGAATCGCCGTCAGCCAACTGCTCGGAATCATCAGCGTCAACGCGCGCGAGCAGTCGCGCTGAAGGGCAGGAGACGATCAGCAACACGCTCGGTCCCGTAAAACGCACCTCTTCGATTCGACCAAGGCAGTCACCGTTGCCGGCGGCATCATTCGAAGTGTGACGGCGAATCCGCACGTCCTCCGGCTTGATGGCAACGTCCATTTTGCCTGCTGAGGGAGGATTACCGGCTGAGGAATGCAGCTTCAGTCCATCCGCGTTGACGATAGACCACAGGTTTGAGTCGGCGTGCAGATCTCCACTCAACACCGTACTCCCGCCGAAAAACTCGGCGACAAAGCGATTGACGGGCGCACGATAAAGTGACGACGGTGGACCTGCCTGTTCGATTCGCCCCTCTTGCATCACGAACACCACGTCCGCCAGCGCCATTGCCTCGTCGCGATCGTGAGTGACCATGATGAAAGTCGCAGATGTAGCGCGCTGCATCTTGAGAAGCTCGCGTTGCAAGCTCTCTCGTAGCGGACGGTCGAGAGACGACAGCGGCTCATCCAAAAGGACAACCGACGGACGAAACACGAGGGCTCGGCAAAGAGCAACACGCTGTTGTTGTCCGCCACTCAATGTTTTCGGCGAAGCGCGAGAATAGTCAGAGAGATCAGCGAGCTGAAGAATCGATTGTGTCGCGGCGTTTACTTCGGCGTCCGGTGTTCCACGCACTCGTAGAGGAAACGCGACATTCTCGAACACACTCATGTGAGGAAAAAGAGTCGGCGCCTGAAACATCATCCCCACTCCACGCGACTCAGGTGGAACGTCGGGTCCGACAACCTTGTCGTTCAGTCTCACGACGCCTGAATCAGGACGCACCAATCCAGCGATCGCATGCAGGAGACTCGATTTCCCGCAGCCACTCGGCCCGAGCACTGCGGCAAAAGATCCGCTCGGAACAGACACGCTGACTTGGTCCAGAGCAGTGACCGCGCCGTATCGCTTCCTGACCGATTCCAGTCCGACCGCTTCAGCCATTTGTATTCCGCTTGGTGAGATCAGTGGGACTGCCGAACTGCGCGAACAAAATCAGCATTCCCAAGCCAGTAACAACCAACAGAAATGCGCTCGGCACCGCGAGCTCCGGGCCTGCGCTATGAATCGCCGACGACCACATGCGCAGCGCAATCGTTTGCACATCGGTGCCGGCCATGAAAAGCGTCATGATTACTTCGTCGAACGACACCAACAGACTCAACACGAGTGCAGCGACGAAACTTGGCATCAGAATAGGAAGGCGAATCGCGATCAGTCGCGCAGCCGGTGATGCGCCAAGAACTGCAGCGGCGCGATCGAAGGAATCGTCGTAACGCTCGACGCCGGCGCTCACTGCGAGGTACGCGATCGGAAGTGCCGCGAGTGCGTGCGCGAGCGCAACGCCGAATTCCGTTCCCGCGAGTCCGATGCGTGATGCGATCACGTACAGCCCGACTCCAAACATCACTGCTGGCGCCGCGGCCGGTGCGAGCGTCGCTGCGCGAACTACGCGGGCGCTCGATGGGCGGAGCTGTCGCGTTGCTTGTGCCACGAGGTAACCAGCGCTCGTCGCAAGAAGAGCAGCGACAATTCCGATTCGCGCAGTCACCGCCGCAGCATGAAGCCAACTCGAATCCGCGAGGACCTGCCGGTACCATCTGACGGACAGTCCATCGGTTGGGAACGCCAGCATGTCCTGCGGTTGAAAGCTCACAGCCACGACGTACACAAGCGGAACTGCCACGAGAATGATCGCAAACGAAGTCAATGCGACACGGAGGAACGTGCCACCAGCGCCGAGCACGCGAGGTGAAACGCGGCGAAGCGGTGCTGCAACCGATCGAAGACGTCGAAGAGATCCTGGACGCGATCGTTTACTTCCAAACGCCGCGATGATCGCCGCAACGCAAAGCAGAATGCACAATGCAAGGAGGATGGATAGCGCCGCCGCGCTTTTCAGATCGTCCAGATCGATGGCGTGCATATAGATCACCTGCACTGCGAGAGTCTCTCGGCCGCCACCGACGAGTGATGGAGCGGTGAACGCGCCCGCCGCGATGATGAACGCAAACGCAAATGCGCTCACCAGCGAGGGAATAAGCGTCGGCAACGTCACGAGCAGAAACCGATCTGCTGGTCCGGCCCCGAATGCAGCGGCAACCGAGATCTGTCGTTTCGTATCGTCAGAAACCGCAGCGGCGATGATGATGACAGTCGCGGGGATGAGCGCGTGGACCAGTGTGACTACGACGCCCGCGGCGGTGCCGAGTAGCGGCCCCCCCGAAATGTGGAGCAGGCGACGCAAAGCATCGACTGGTCCATGTTCGCCGAGCAGTCCTACGAATGCGTATCCGCGCACGAGAAACGGAGAAAATCCGGCGATCGCAAAAAGCCACAAGAGAGCAAGGCGGCGCCTAGTACTGGAAAAACCGATCGTCAGCGCAACAGGAAGTGCGAGACCGACTGTGATCGCCGCCGTTATAACCGCGACGAGTAACGTGCGCAGGATAATCCGAATGATTTCCGGTCGTTCGAACAGCCTCGCATAAATGGAATACCACGGGCTGCCGATGCTGAGAGAAACGACTGTCGCAAGCGGTAGCGCAACGAAAACGCAGAGGCCCGCCGCGAAAACAGCGTAGCCCCGATGCCGCTCGATTGTTGGCGCGCTCAGTGAACCAGCCAGCGTACCCATTGCTCACCGACGGCGCTGCGATGCTGAGCCCAATACGAAGGGCTGACAGTGACCTGAGACGAATCGGCGCGAGCCGTTGCAGGCGATTGGACGTCGTCTGGCTTCGCCAGCTGCAATCCGGCGAGGGCAGCGAAGCGAGCGGCGACGTCCGGTCGGCTCGCATATTCCAGAAACTCGATTGCTGCATCGGCGTTGCGCGCTCCCTTCAACATTCCAAAACCATTTCCGGTGCGCAGCCCCTCGGCGTACGTGAATGCTACGGGGAGTCCATCATGTTTCGCTGCTTCGAGTCGATTTGAGAATGCGATCGCGTAGCTCGCGTCTCCTCGCGCAATAAGGTTGACGAGATCCGCGGGCGAATTCGCGAACAGCACTGGCACGCTATCGCGAAGCTTGTCGAGTTTCTTCAGCGCGCGCTCGACATCCAGTGGATACAGCTTGGCAGGTGCGACGCCG
>JBGQKT010000189.1:0-6166 GCA_041499635.1 Gemmatimonadaceae bacterium | reverse complement strand
TGAATGCGCTGTGTGAGCCATTTCGCGGACCAAATGCCGATCGCTGGCTCCGGTTCCAATGTGTTCACGGAACTGGTCATGGTCTGACGATGATCTACGGTCACGATCTTCCGAAGGCGCTCGCAGGTTGTGATCTGCTCACGGACGATTGGGATCGCCGCTCGTGTTATGGCGGGGCGTTCATGGAGAACATAGTGAACGTCACGAATCCGCATCATCCTGCTCACGGACTCGGCCAGCATACATCCATGCATATGGAAGGCATGGCGGGGATGGAAGGAATGGATCACGGTGGAAAACCGTTCAAGGCGATCGACCCGAAGGATCCTCTTTATCCATGCTCGATAATGGCCAATCAATATCTCGAGTCGTGTTATGAAATGCAGACATCGATCATACTGTATCTGAATCAGGGCGACATGGCGGCGACCGCGAAGACGTGTGACAAGGCGCCGGGCTACATGAAGTTCGTCTGCTACCAGAGTCTCGGCCGCGATATCAGCTCGTATTCGTTGCAGGATCATCCGACTGCGATCAGGATGTGCTCACTCGGCGCGAGGAAGTACCAACCCTGGTGCTACATCGGGCTAGTGAAAAATCTCATCGATCTGAACGCGAAACCCGCAGACGGTCTGTCGCTGTGTCGCGAGCTCACGTCACCCGCGAGCAAAGTGAAATGCTACGAGGCTGTCGGAGAGCAGATCGCGACCCTGCGCAATGATCTTCCCGCGCGGCGCGCGGAATGCTCGCCGTCGGAGTCGGTGTATCTCGACACATGCTTGTTTGGCGCGCGAGTGACAGCGGATGTGCCGCCGTTATTGAAAGAGGTTAATCGCGATGCTTACGGTGGGACCCAGTAACGGATTGAGAGGTTGACGGATTGATGGATTGAGTGAGCTAGTCTGATTCGACGGTTCGTGCTCGACGCCTTCCCGACGCAGGTGAAACGTCGATGCAGAACGCAATGATGAGTCCTAGCACTGTCCAGAAAGTCCAGCGCCCGCCAAACCAATGTTGAACAGCGGAATACCAGAGCAGAGTTGTCGGCAGGAAGATGAATCCGAGAATCGGCAGGAGCAGATTCGGAAACATTCCTTTGAACCAGTCGCTGAGCAGCCACAACCCGGCGACCACAACGCGCGGCATCGCGAGAGCGATAAGGACGAGAAGGCAGGGCATCGGCGTGAGTTTGTTGGATTCTTAAGATATCACACCGCGCGTGCGATGCGCGCGCGAATGAGAATGAACTCCGGGTGTTTTAGAAGCCGCTCGAACGCATCGGGTTTGGTCTCGCGAAAAAATTCGTCGGGAAGTGGCTCGACAAGTTTTTCGATAAGGAAGCCGGCGTCAGTCAACGCTCCTGTGATCGCCGTCAACGGCCTGCGAAAAAAGCGCACGTTGCCCACCCAGCTCCAATAATCCTCCATTGGTTCGGTGACAAAATAATTCGCGACGTTGAAGCGCGTTGCTTCGGTGGTCGGATGATGCGTTGAAAGCACGAGCCACCCATTCGGCCGCAGCACACGTCGAAATTCGGCGAGCGTTGGCCCCCAATCGCGAATGTAGTGGAGGACTAGCGGCGCAAGGATTCCATCAACGCTGCAGTCGGCGATGAAATCGAGCGGGCGTGTCAGGTCTGCAACGCGAATTGTTATACGCTCGTTGTCGCCGAGTCGTCGCTTTGCGTGCTTAAGCATCTCTGCGCTTGCGTCGATGGCGGTCACGCGCGCACCACGGCGTGCCAGCTCTTCCGAATAAAATCCCGAGCCACACCCGGCGTCGAGAATGTGCGCGCTATTGACTTCCGGAACGATCCCAAGAGTTGCGGGACGCTCGTAGTGTGCGTTATACGGCGCGCTGTCAACGCCGGCGGCGTATGCTTCCGCAATCTCGTCGTAATTGAAATCGCGATCGATTTTTGAATTAGTCGTAATCGCCTCAGCGCTCGATATGGATAACGTTGCGAAATGTTTTTGTGGGCGCTACCCGCTACCCGCTACTCGCTGCCAGCCACCCGCAACCAGACAGGCGAGGTTCTTGCGAAAAGACCGGTCATGAAGTGGACACCGGGGGGTAGAAGCTCAAATCTCGAAGACCGACGGTCCGGTGGCGGAATGGGAGCCGGACTCGGAATTGGCGGAACTGTAGTTGTTCTCGCGCTGAGCCTCATCTTCGGCCGTAATCTCTTCTCGGATCTCGGAGTCCAGCCGGCCGTTGGCGGAGGTGGCGCTCCTATGACCGCCGCGGATTCGGCGCGCGAGGAGCCCGAAGTTCAATTCGTTTCCTTTGTCCTCGACGACGTCCAAAACACGTGGGCGAAAGTACTTCCCCAATACAAAACGCAATTCCATCCAGCGCACCTCGTGCTCTTTCGCAACTCGACCGAGTCAGGATGTGGACCGGCGCAATCCGCGATGGGTCCGTTCTACTGTCCGCTCGACCAAAAAGTTTACATCGACCTTGGTTTTTACGACGAGCTGAAACAGCGCTTCGGTGCAGCCGGCCAGTTCGCGCAGGCGTACGTGCTGGCGCACGAGCTCGGTCATCACGTTCAACATTTGCGCGGTATCGACGAGCAGGTGCGGGCTCAACAGGAAAACAATCCTGACTTGGCCAATCAGCTCTCGGTGAAGCTCGAGCTCCAGGCTGACTGCTTCGCCGGCGTATGGGCCCACTCCACGCAGCAACGCAATCTTCTTAATCAAGGCGACGTCGAAGAAGCAATGAACGCTGCGTCTGCGGTCGGAGATGACAGGATTCAGCAGCGAACTACGGGAAGGATCAACGTTGACTCATTTACGCACGGATCATCGGCCCAGCGAACTCAATGGTTCAGGCGTGGCTTCGATTCCGGCGACCCTAACGCATGCGACACATTCGGAAGGTCAGCCGGCTAGGCAACTCCGTATAAAGCTCGCGCGTTTGCGCCCATTATCTGCGCGCGCTCCGAATCGGACACCTTCAGCGCAGCCAGACTCTCTTTCATCAGCGGAATGCTTCCGATCTGATGGGGATAATCACTGCCCGCGAGAATCTGCGATACACCGGCGAAATCGACGGCGAGCCGCAATGCGTTCGGATCGAAGTTCACGGTATCGAAATAAAATCGTCGCAAATAATCGCTCGGCGGCTTGTCGATGTTCACGCGACAATCCGGAAAAGCGCGCCAGCCCCTGTCGAGTCGCTCAGCCAGATAGGGAATTGCTCCGCCGAGGTGGCTGAGCACCCACTTGATGTCAGGGTAGCGCTCGGGAATGCCGGCAAAGACAAGCTTCGCCGCCGCGAGAGTTGTGTCGAAAAGAAATCCGACAAGCGGCATGAGCCAATAGTCCGTCATCGCTTCGACGCCGACAGGATCGGTTGGATGAATGTGCAATACCGCACCGAGCCGATTCGCTTCTGCGTATAGCGAATCGAATCGCGAATCTGCGAGCGCGACACCGTTCACGTTGCTGAAGAGCATCGCACCCGGCAGATGCAGCTCGGTCATGGCGCGACGAAGCTCGGTAACTGAAGCTTGCGGATCGCAGAGTGGAAGCGTGGCGAGAGCAGTGAAGCGGGGCGATCGCTCACGCACGATCGCGGCGAATGAATCGTTGACTAGTCGTGCGAGCTGAACGGCGCGCTGTGGTGGCTCGACGTGAGTTCCTGGAGTCGTGAGCGTGATGACCTGCGTGTCGACACCCTCAACCTCGAGAACGCGCTCACGGTATTGGATATCGCGATGGCCAAGCACAACCACGTTGTAGTCGCCCGGATAATGCAGGCAGGGATTGCCTTCTGCGTCGACAGTTAGTTTGACTACGCTGTCGCCGCTGCGTATCGAGTCGAGATAGGAAGGCGGATAGAAATGATTATGAACGTCAATCAACATTGGTCACCCGAGATGAGACGCAAATTTATCTTTTTTGGACTCGTACTGACGTCGGTTCCGATTGCGCTGACGTCCCAAACCCCCGCCGCGCCGGATCCGATCATCGAGAAAATTCGCGCTACCGGAATGGACAGCTCGAGCACTGAGCGATTGGCGCACCTGCTGTTCGATTCGATTGGTCCACGACTCACCGGAACGCCCGACGCGAAACGCGGCAACGACTGGCTCGTGCAAACGTACAAGTCGTGGGGAATCGATGCCAAGAACGAGCAATACGGGACCTGGCGTGGGTGGCGACGCGGATACTCTCACATTGATCTCGTCTATCCGCGAGTCCGCTCGCTCGAGGGGACGATGCTGGGTTACTCACCAGGCACGAAGAAGAGAGATCTCACAGCAACGACGATTATCCTTCCGCGGTTCGCTGACAGCACTGAATTCGTGAAATGGCTGCCGAATGCGCGAGGGAAATTCGTCCTCGTCGCCGCGCCTCAGCCAACCTGCAGGCCTGCTGAAGACTGGCAGCAGAATGCGACGCCAGAATCGAAAGCGCGCATCGATTCCATGCGCGCGGCAGCTCGCGCGGAATGGGGCAGTCGCAATGTTCGCGGAACCGGCTACAGTCTAGCTATTGGAACCGGCGAGCTCGGCTTGCGTCTCGAACAGGCCGGAGTTGCAGCTGTGATCACATCGAGACCGAAAGATGCGTGGGGGACAATCGAAATCTTCGAGACGTACAATCTCAAGGCGCCGGCAGTTGCGTTGAGCTGCGAGGACTACGGTTTGGTGTACCGACTCACAGACAATGGTCAGCGTCCGCGCATCACGATGAATCTCGATGCCCAGCTAATGGGAGAGCAGCCTTCGTTCAATACTGTCGCAATGATTCGTGGATCGGAAAAGCCGGACGAATACGTTGTGTTGTCCGCGCATTTCGATTCGTGGGACGGATCATCGGGCGCTACAGACAACGGCACAGGAACACTGACGATGATGGAAGCACTGCGGATTCTGAAAAAAGTTTATCCGCATCCAAAGCGCACGATCATCGTCGGCCACTGGACCGGCGAGGAAGAAGGCGAAGTGGGATCGAAGGCATTCACCGAAGATCATCCCGAGGTGATCAAGGGGCTGCAAGCTCTCTTCAATCAGGACAATGGCACCGGACGCATCCTTCGACTCGGCGGCGGCGGACTTCCGAATGCGGCCGAGCATATATCGCAGTGGCTCACGATGATTCCGTCGGAGTTCACGTCGAAGATCGAATTTCGGGGAGTGAGCTTTCCGGCAGGCGGCGGGAGCGACGACTTCTCATTTGCCTGCTACGGAACGCCCGCGATCGGACTCAGCTCATTGAGCTGGAATTACTTCAACTACACGTGGCACACGAATCGTGACACGTACGACAAAATCGTTTTCGACGATCTCAAGTGGAACGCGACCCTGACTGCGATGTTGGCTTATCTCGCGTCGGAGGATCCGACTATGATCACGCGCGAGAGAGTCGATCTCGCCGCGGTCGCGCCTGAGGCGCCCACGACCTCAGGGAGAAGAGGTCGTGGGCAGCCGACTAAATGGCCGGATTGTGCGAAGGCTCCGAGAAAGACTGAACCGCGCTTGAAGTGATAGTAGCGTGGCTCACTGCCTGCCTGGCGGCGATCCCTGGATTACGACGTGAGGTGTTCCCGCGAGCGCTTGATTTATTTTCGCGATTGGACCCTGCACGAATCCATCGAGCCTCGCTTGCGCCTGATCCGTTTCCGTTTTCAGCTCTGAGAGTCTCAACAGCTCCCCTGCAGTCGGAGGCATCAGAGGACGCGAGACCATTCCCGACAGAGTCTGAATCTCCTCACGAAGTCGCGGATACTGACGATATCCAAGTCCCTGCAATGGGCGCGCGAGAACTGAGTCACGGAATTGTTTGAGATCTTTCAAAGTCGTGCTGACGTCAGAGGCGACCGGTGACGGCCCGCGCCGAAATTGTTCCTGCAATGAAGTGAGCTGACGGATCATGTCGTCAGTCGACGAGAGCGCTCGATTGAAACGATTAGTGAGATCCCTCGACTGCATCGCGGCATCGAACTGCGCAGTCAGCTGCGACGCGGTCATGTCCGATCGCGGATCGTTTTCGACCTGAACCGTTTTCGTGTAAGTTTTTCCGTCAGCCGTCAGTGCAACCGTATACGTGCCTGGAAGAACTGACGGACCACCCGCGCCACCACCAAATCCGCCGCCACCACCGCCCTCGTCGCCCGCCGCGCCGCCCGACTCGGCGGCGATAGCCTGTGCACG
>JBGQKT010000188.1:0-6223 GCA_041499635.1 Gemmatimonadaceae bacterium | reverse complement strand
GGGCCTGAAGCTGTGTCGTGGCTATGAATGCGAGAAGGATGATCGGTGTTTTCATCTGAACCTCGTTGATAGATGCGAGGAGTTATTCTGCAGCACGTCGTCCACGGCTGCCAGCACCGGCTCGATCGGAAGGGTCGCAAGGGTCATATCGTCGTTCACGATATTCCTGCCAGGAATCTTGTAGCCACTCCAAAGCATCTCTTTTCCCTTTTCGAAAAGAATCACCGCCGGTTTTTTAAAAGCGGATGCCGAGTGGACAATGCTCGTGTCGGGTGTAACGAGAATGTCTGTCGTAGCGACGAGAGCGAGCGCATCGCGAAGAGCGCTCGTCGGAGCGTATCGGCCTCCACCGGATTCCGCGATGCGTGCAGCGCGCTCGCTATCACTGGGGGCCGAGATCACGAGTACATTCGCATCCGGAGCAGTTTCATTGAGATGACGAAGGAGAGCCACGAAATTCTGATCGGGCCAGCGACGCATTGGCCTGCCGGCGGAAATGTTGACCAGTATTCTCTTCGCGCTTGCTCCGTTCCACTGATGTTCCGCGCGACGCGTTTCATCCTCACTGAGATAAATCCTCGGCCGCCAGTCGACGTCGGACAGATTCACACCGAACGCAGTCGCAAGCACGGCTGAGTGCTCGATGTGATGAGTTGCGGATGCTGCAGGCAGAACGCGAAGGGTGAGCGCGTAGTCGTTGATTCGACCGCCGATCCCAATCCGATGTCGTGCTCCGCTCGCCAACATGAGCAACAGCGTCGTCGTTGATGGAGCGAGGATCATGCAATCGATGACCGCATCGTAGTGGGCGCGTCTCAGCTCGCGAAACAGTCGCGAGTAGCCGGCTGGTCGTGCCTTGTCCCAGACAATAACCGATGCGACGTTCGGATTTCCCTCGAGCACGGGTGCATTCGCGGGCGATGCGAGCACGTCGAGTGTGATCGTCGGATGTGATTTCGCGATTGCATCGATGAGACTCGTCGAGACAATCATGTCGCCGATCTTGTCGTGTCGCAGATAGAGAACTCGATGCGGTCGCGCTCCCCAATCCGGCTTTTCGGATGGGGCTGCTGGCATTACTCGCCCGAGAATTCTTATGAAGAGGCGATTCCATGCTTGCTCGAGCCTTTTTAGCCGAAAATACATTCGCGCCTAGTTAGGATCTTTCATTGAAATCGATCTATCCGGAACGCAGAGATATCGAGTCGTGTCGCGCCGGAAATCAAAAGGTCAGCTTGAACCTCGCCGAGTGCGCTCGCGAATTTGAATCCGTGCCCTGAGCAGGGACTCGAGATCAACACCTGCGGATGCTCCGGATGGAAATCGACGATGAAATCGTGATCCGGAGTATTCGTGAAAAGACAGACACTCGTTTCAAGCACAGGCGCTTCGGCAAGGCCGGGCACAACGGGTCGTAATGACGCACGAAGCGGCTCGATGTCATTGTCGTCGACTTCACGACGGACATCGCGCGGTGATTCGGTCAACTCCCCCGCGTGCATGATCGAAGATTTTACGCCCCGTGGCATCCGCGGAAATCCGTAGCTCAGAATTCCCGGCGTAAACTCGTGCGCGAATATCGGGAAGTCGCGCGATTTGTACGACACATTGCTTTCATCGGGCTCGAGCCAGAACGCGACCTGACGCTCGACGATCAACGGAAGATCGAGCTCTCTGACCAATTCTTTTGTCCACGCACCTCCGGAGAGGAGCAACCGGTCGGCGACGTACTCACCTTTCGTCGTCGTAACACGAACCCCGTCGCCGTCTGCTTTCCATTCAATCACTGGCTCATCGAAACGCGTCGCTGCACCGCGATCGCGCGCACCGCGAAGATGCGCCGAGGTACACGGCTCTGGTGTTAGATAACCTGCGCGCGGATCGAGCACCGCGATGAGATCATCGGCCAGCTCGAATGTCGGGAACCGGCGATGTACTTCCGAGGGCGAAAGCACCTCGTGAGGAAGATTGTATTCTCTCGCGCTTCGAAGTGTGCCGGCAACAACCATCCAATCGGGTGGGCCAATCATGAGCCCTCCATCCAATGTCATCAGCGATTGTCCGCTTTCTTCCTCGAGCTCACGCCACAATTCATACGCGCGCTGAATTAGCGGAACGTACAGCGGATGCTCGAAGTACTGCTCGCGAATTATCCGGCTGTCGCCGTGCGAGGACCCGAGGTTGTGACCTTGCCCGAATTGCTCGATTCCGATGACACGCTTTCCTTGCCGCGCGAGGTGGTAGAGCGTCGCACTTCCCATTGCCCCCAGGCCAACAACGATCGCGTCGTATGGTCGCATGTCAACGAATTGTAAATGAAGTCATTTCAATGATCGTGTGGCCGCTCGCATGCAGGCAGGGTCTTTGCACAAATTACCACCCCTTCTCACCAATCACCTTCACGCGAGCAGCACGAAAATGGCAAACGCATCCGGACGCTTCGTATGGCACGATCTCATGACAACCGATACCGAGGGAGCCAAAAAATTCTACGGTGCGGTTGCAGGCTGGGGCACCCAGGCGTGGGAAGGCCCAACGCCCTACACCCTCTTGACCGTTGGTGGAATTCCCATTGGCGGCGTATCGCCATTGAACGATGACATGAAGAAAAACCACGTTCCGCCGCACTGGCTTCCCGCGGTGAGCGTGGACAATGTCGATGATACGCTGGCGAAAGCGACGAAGCTCGGGGCAAAGGTTGTCGCCCCCGCGATGGACATACCTGATACGGGAAGGTACGCCGTCCTTCAGGATCCGCAGGGAGCGACGATTTCAATCTTCACTCCGAACCCTCGCATGTCGTCTCCGGGAGAAGCGCCGAAGATGGGAAACTTTTCGTGGCACGAGCTCACGACTTCGGACAGCGTCGCGGCGTTCGATTTCTACAGCAAGATTTTCGGTTGGGAGAAAACGAGCGAGTTCGATATGGGGCCGATGGGGATCTACCAGATGTACGGTCAGGGCGGCGTGCCGTACGGCGGAATGATGACCAGGACTCCGGAAATGCCGCCGCCGTACTGGCTCTGCTACATCATGGTCGACGACGCGAAAGCATCAGCCGAGACGATCAAAAAGGAAGGCGGAAAGCTGATGGCTGGCCCGATGGAGGTTCCCGGCGGCGATTGGGTCGCGATCGCATCTGACCCTCAGGGCGCCGCAACCGCAGTACACTCGACCAAGAATCAGTAGCGCGATGTGAGCCGAGGATGATCGTCAGAAGATCGTCCTCGACTCACATCGCAGCGCACTACTGTTTCTTTATCAGCGCTGCAATCTCGGGGGGCGCGACAATGCTTACGCCGGCTCCGGTTCCGACCTCGACTGAGCTGATCGTCATGACCTGCTGTTGTCCCATCATCGACTGCGTCGACTTGGTGGGCATCATGAAGTCGCCGAACTTCTTGTAATCGCTGTACTCGGTCGTAACAGGAATCGCTCCCATCGCAGTCTGCTGTACGCTCTTCGCTCCGACCATGAGACCCGACGCCGCACTGTAGCAATCGAACGTCTCGCGTCCCGACTTCCATGTGAGCTTCACCATGTAACACCGCTCGCCGGCCATCGTCGTGTCCCCTACCGTCAGCACGGCTGTGAAAAGATCCGGCACTCGCGCTGATGCGCGGGGGTCGGCTTCCTCGCGAACTTCGTCGAGCTCTTTCCCCGCAAGAATGCGCGGACCCTGCATGGGATCCATCGACCACGCGGTCGTTCCATCATAACCGAGCTGAATGTTCCCGACGCCCGGAATCGTGGTGAGCATCTGCATCTTGTTTGGCGCGAGCTGAACCATCTCGAACGTCGCGTTGATTCCCGCTGCGGCCATCATCATGCCGCCTTTGGTTGTGATCTGCTGAGCCTTTAAAATCGCGGGGCCACCGATAGCCGCTGAATATTTCGCCATAAGCGTGGCGGCAGGTGGAAGTGCAGCCGACGCTGCGGCCGGAGCCGGTGTTTGCGCGCTGACACTGACGGCGGCAAGCGCAGACGTCACGACGGTTAGACGAAGACCGTGATTACGAATCATTGATTTCTCATGGAGGAGTGTGGAGTAAAGACGACAGGAATGCTCATCTAGTTACGCTCGGCGGCAAAGCACTGGAACCTATCCACCGAATTGCTGCTTGGAGTGGTGCATCGACATTGTTCGAGAGATCGGCCTGCGTAAGCGGCACAAGCTCGTCGGGTATTACACCGGCGCCCTCGATTCGGCCTCCCGACGGATCGCGGAAGTCGGCAACTGCGTGAACGAACACATCTTCTGATGGTAAACGTTGCATAAGAGCGGGTAGTGCCGCTGTCGCGCTTCGCTCACCAAAAACGCGCGCCCGTCCGATGCGCTGCATTCCGGTTGCGAAAATTTCCGATGTGCTCGCCGTCATTGGATCTACGATGATCGCAAGCTTTCCGCTGAAAGGCCCCGTATCGTGTCCATTCACTCGAAGCCGCCGCGGATTGATCGCAAAGTTCAGCGTGAGGTCGCGAGTTCGCATTGTGCCGAGTGAAACCATCGAGTCGACGAAGTATCCGCCGAATCCCATTACCATTGCTCCCACTCCGCCGGGATTTCCGCGCAGATCGAGAACTATTCCCGTGCAATCAGCTACGCTTTGGACTGCTTGAGCCAGCTCGGGCGCGAGAGCGGGAAGCCAGACGTTGAATGAGATAGATCCGATGCAGCCCGCGCCTGCTGCACTCGTTGCAAGCGGGAGTCGCGATGCGCGAACGAGCCCCGCGATGGGCGGCAGGTTTCCGAACTTCGACACCGTTCCGTGTGTTGGCACTCCGACGAGCACGCGCTGGAACGTCGACTTCTCTCCAGGATTCGAGAGCGTAATGCGAACGGTGTCGCCCACTGAGGGAGACAGCGCCCCATTCAGAGTGAAATCAACCTCCGACAACGCGCGCTGTCGTGATGCATCCGGCAATGACATCACTCGTTTGATCGATGCAGCTGCCACGCGATTCTTTACCTTCTCGACAGTCTGGCCTGGTCGAACTCCAGCGATTGCTCCGGGACTGCCCGGCTCGACTCGCCACACGACTGCGCGATCACCTGCGATTCTGACCGAAACTCCGGTGGTTCCCTCGCCACCCCCTTCGCGATCGGAGCTCACATCGGATGCAACTCGCGCCGGTATGATATAGAAGTGCGAATCAGGAATTCGCGACAGCGTTTCCGCCAGCAATGCGTCGAGCTCACGCCGCGTCGTGATCGTCGAAGCTCTTGGACGAAGTGAATCACGAACCGTTTTCCATCTGCTCGCTACAAACGCGGTGTCGACGTATGTGCGCTGAACGACGGTCCACAGGGTGTCGAATGATGCGAGCGGAACACCCGCAGCGAGTGGCTCGTCGGCACGTGAACTGTCTCCGTTCGCGGGAGCAGTTGCGCATGCAACACATGTCAGAAGAACGCCAATGACGAAGTTTTTCATTTCCAGTAGTTACCGAGACGCCCGATCAAACCGGAGTACACTTCGATTCCATCCCACAGGTTCTGTATTCGCAGATTCTCATTCGCTGCGTGCTGATTGTCATCGAAGTTTGCGATGGGCAGTATGATGATCGTCGTGTGCAACACTTTCTCGAACAGATATAGAGGTCCGCTTCCGCCCATGGTTGGAAGAAGTAGCGGCTGCTTGCCAAGTCCGTCGCCCACGGCGCGAACGACCGCGCGTGCAAACGGATCTTCCATCGGCGCTCGACTCGCTTGGTATCCGCCAGCGCTCCACTTGACGCGCGCAACTCTGGGATGAGCGAGACGCATTGCAATCGTCACGCTGTCAGAGGTAACGAAGTACCCCTGACGCGCAATGTGCGCATTGATCAAATCGCGAACTCTTTGCGGAGTCTGCTTCGGCACGAGTCTGAAATCGATTGACGCGCGCGCTTCGCTGGAAATGGCATTAGCCGCTTGATCCCCAACTGCACCGACTTGAATGCCGCGGACATTCAACGCGGGGAGCATGATACGCTCAGCTAGCGGGGCGTCATTCGCCTCCGTGCGCGCTAATCCGAGCGATCGGCGAAGCTCTACATCGACCGGCGGGATCGCGTCGATGGCTTTCTTTTCACTCGCGGAGATTGGGCGAACGTCATCGTAAAAATGAGCGACCTTGATCCGACCATCGTCGTCGCGCATGCTCGCGATGAGATTAGCGATCAACGCACCAGGGTTCGGAGCCCAGTTTCCATAGTGACCGCTGTGTAGAGGCCGCGTCGG
>JBGQKT010000187.1:0-6237 GCA_041499635.1 Gemmatimonadaceae bacterium | reverse complement strand
GAGCGGCAGCCCGCGAGTCGAACCTGCCACAACAGTGACGGTATCGATGCGGTCAGTTCCGCCGGAGAGCTTCGCATACGCTCGAGTGTTGTTCGAATTTCGCGCGAATGCCTGGATGTAAACGGTCGTCGGGAATTCCGAATAGGGCAGCTTGAGCTGGAACGTCTTGAGCTGTGACGTGATGTTGCCATTCGACGTGACTGAGTCCTTCGCGTCAATCGTTCCCCCGACAGTGCGGCGAATCTCGTAGCCGAGAACAGTGATGCCGGTTTGATCTGTAGCTTCGACGTGCAGTGTGTCGTCGACTTCAATCCTCGGCGTGTGACCCATGGTCACCACCGGCGTGGAGTTGATCGAGGACAACGGCTGCACGTTCAGAATGATTGCGGGACCGACTGTGCGCTGTCCGAGTGAATCGATGACGAACGGCGCTATTGATACCGGACCGACGGGTGCGCTTGCCGGAATTGGAATCGTGTCGAGCACCGAGACAGAATCGCTGAGCGGACTCGAGTAAACGGTGGAGTCGACGATCGGGAGTGCGCCTGTCGCGCGGAATCCAACCGATCTCACTCTCACCGCGGATCGCGCGCTCACTGAAACGATCACTGATTTGCCGACAACGGCGACTGTTCCACTCGCCGGACTTGTGAAATGAACATCAGCGGGCGGAACGTTGCCGACCGTCAGCTTCAACGTATCGACAGCCGAACGATTCGCTGCACCGTCTATCGCCTGAGCGGTGACAAAAACCGGAGTGCCACGCGGAATGCTGCGCGGTACTGAAACGGCAAACGGAATCAACGCATCAGTGTTTGCGCTGGTGAAGGTCGTATCGAAACTCAGAGAGAGACCACCGGTCACCTTTACCGTGATTGTCTTGAGGCCAAGGTTGTCTTTCGCTTCTACCTGGAACGCGATGACCGTGTCTACGGAGCTCGAGGTCGCGGTTAGCGAGACACTCGGCGCAGACTTATCGGCCAGCGTATTCGATGCGGTCGTCGAATCAGTGCACGCCGCCGCAATGAAGATCAGCGCCGTCGCAGCGAAAACACCGATCGCGCGCACTTGTCGAGTCGTGAAATGAGTCAGCATCGGGCCTACTGTTTGTTTGGTGCCGGCGCGCCCGAGAGCGTGCGATCGCCATCATCGATGATGTGCGGTGTCACGAGAATCAGGAGATCGCGCTTCTGTTCTGAGGTGCGAGTCACCCCGAAGAGCCGGCCGATGATCGGAAGATCCACCAGCAAGGGGATTCCCGACTTGGAGCTCGTCACCTGGGTGACAGTCAGTCCACCGATGACAGCGGTTTCGCCGTCGCCGACAAGGAGCTGATTGTCTGCGCGCTGCTTGTTGAAGATGAATCCGACGTCCGACGACGCGAGCTGCGCGTCAGAGTTCTCGGCGTGGAGCTTGAGCAGGATCTGCCGGTTGTTGGTGATGTGCGGCGTAACAGTGAGGATGATTCCGACTTCCTTGAGCCGCACCGTTGCGCGTGGAACCTGGTTTCCTGTCGCACCCGGTTGCGCGCCCTGCGTGCTCACATCGAGAACACGGATTGGAATCTCCTGCCCGACAAGAATTTCCGCCTGACGGTTGTCGAGCGTCACGATGCTCGGCTCGGCCTGAAGATCGGCGAGCTGAACTTCCTGAAGCGCGTCGAGGAAACTCGTGAGCTGGAATTTTCCGAGAGCCGCTGAGAAAACGAGCTTGAGTGCGGGATTCACGACACGCGCGTTGGCGTTTGCAATTGCCGACAGCGCATTTCCGCCGATCAGAACGCGATCGCCATTGATGGGCGAGCCGCCGCCGAATGCATCGGGAACTCCGTCGCCGTTTGTGTCTACCGGCTTCGTGGTTGTCGGATCGGTGCGCTGAACGAGCTGGCTGAAGAACTGATCTGAGCCAGTGCCCAAGTCATATGAGAGTCCCAGCTCTTCGATGTTGGTACGATTGACGAAAATGATTTTCGCCTTGATCGCGACCTGCGGAGTCCGCACGTCGAGGCTCTTCACGTATCCGATCAGATCCGCCATTCGTGACGGCGTCTCGGTGATCAGAAGGGTGTTCGTCGCGGTGTCGGCGGCAACTGCGCCGCGCGAATAGCAACTGCTGCTGCGATTATCCCGCGGATCGGCGCCACCGGCGCCGGGAGTGCAATCCTTCGCGAGCAGACCGGTGAGAGTCGGAACGAGCGATGCTGCGCTCGCGTAGTTCACAGCAATCAGCTGTGTGACTACCGGCTCAGTCGATTGCTTCGCTGCAATGTTCTTGTAGCTGTCGACAGTAATGATTCCAGTGAGTGCGTCTTCAGCCGCCGCGAGACCTTGTCCCTGGAGAATCGCGCGGAGCGCAACGTCCCAGGGCTGGTTCTTGATTTCTGCGGTGATCGTTCCCTGCACGTCCTTTCCAACGACGATGGTGCGTCCCGAGAATGAGGCGAACGCGGCAATGACGTCGCGGATGTCAGCATCCTGATATGTAACTGTGATCCGCGGCTGCTCGGAAAGCATCGTGGCCGGCAGAAGTCTGCCGAGTCCGGCGCCTGCGGGTGAATTCGATGTGATGTTTGCGTCGGGAGTAGTTGACGCGTTCGCGACTGGGTCCGCGACCGGATCCGAAACGGGGTCCGAGACCGCTGCGGGTTCGGAGTTAGCGGCAACCGGTTCCCGGTTCCCTGTTCCCTTCGCCACTGCACGTGCGGCTGCGCCGGGTGAAGAGCTCCATGCTTCGAACTGCGTTGTCCCACCCTGCACGTCGACGCGGACTTCGCCGTCGGCGCGTGACACTTCATATGGATGCGCTGCATCCATCTCGATTACAACGCGAACTACGTTTGGCTTGAACTGAGCCGCGCGAATGTTGGTGACACCGCCGCGCTGATGCTTGTCGTAGCGCGGCGCCATGTCGAGCGTCGCACCTTTCATATCGATGACGATGCGGTATGGCGACTCGAGCAGAAAGTCATCGACTTCAACCGATGCGTCAACGCCAATGACGACTTGCGCGCGTCCGGAGGTCGGCACAACGCTGACCGTCCGTACGTTGGCGCTATTCGCACCGAAGGTTAATGCGGCGATGGCGAAGAACAGCTTCATTGCGTCCTCACTTTTGTTGAATCATTCATCGCCAGCGTCTCCTGACGGCTGTAGCCGAATTCCTCGATGCCAAACACCACCGACTTCTGACTGATCGAGGCGACACGCATTCGGCCGAGCTCCTGCCCGACCTTAACGCGGTACTGCATCTTGGACGTGACATCACGCAGAACCGCAACAGAGTTTCTGCCGGTCGCGTCCCATGCGACGGCAACGAGCTTCAAATCCTGATAGAGCGGCCTGAGCTCTTCGCTGTTCATTAGAGAGACAAACGGATCGCGACGACCGGTGCCCGCGTAGCTGTAGGTCTCGCGACTCACAAACTGCCTGGCGGAATCGACCCCAACTGCGGGGGCCGTTGCCGGAACGGTCGCTTTCGGTGCAGAGACCGTTGTCGCTGCGGCTACACGTACTGTTCGTCCGGATGTGCCTTGCGCGCCGGCGACAAAAGCGAGCGCGACAAACACACCGCCGACCACTACGCAAGCGATGAGAATGCTTCGGTTGACGGTCATTGCTTCTTTTCCTCCTCAGGCGTTGCTTCCGCCGGATCGGGCGGCGCATGCGCGATGTATGTCTGGATCTGGAAGTCGGAATCGAGTAACGACTCATCCTTCTTCTGAATCCGAATTTTCTTTTGATCCTGCGGGCTGAGCGGCTTCAGTGTCAGCGCCACAGGGGCGATGATCCTGTTGAGAGATCCAACGTTGGTGAGGAACGCCGCGATCGCGTGATAGCCGCCGGTGACCGAGAGCTTGTAGCGATACGTGTCGAACTGTTCTCCAACGAGCACCGGCATCGGCTCGACAGAAGAGAGATCCAGTCCAACTCTGCGAGCGGCGGTCGACACATTCTCGAGCAATGCCGGCACTTCATTCGTCGTCGGAACTATCTGCCGCAGGAGAACGAGCTCCGCAGCGAATTGTTCCGCTTCAATGCGAAGCTTCTGAAGACTTCCATTCGCGACGTCAGCACGCGCTTGCGAGTTCTTCTTGTCGAGCACGTCAACGTGCTGCTGAATCGCAGAGAGATCTTCGCGCTTCGGCAGATAAAGGAAGTAGCCGTACGCACCTGCTATCGCGAACGTCAACACCGATACTGCTACGAGCATCTGATCGCGCTTCGTCAGACTGGCGCCGATTGCCATGTCAGTTACCTCCCACGGCGAGCGACACCGATTTGATGAGGAACGGCGGAGGCGTTTGCGATTCTGCCTCGAGCTGAAATTCCGTGACTTCCTTTCCGTCGGACGTGACCATGTCAGAGCGAGTGAGCTGCACGTTCTGAATGAAAGGCGATGCTTCGAGCGTCTTCATGAAAAGAGTCAGCGCCTGAATGTCGACCGTATGGCCGACGATTCGGAACTTCGTCGCTCGAGAAGCAACCGCGAGAACTGAGTCCGCATGCACCTTGCGTGTCTTGGCGTCGAGCGGCTTCGGCTTGATTCCTTTGGCTGCGTTGGCGGCGGCAGCTTTCATCTGCGCGCTGTCATTCGCGGCAGAGCTCGGCGGAGCGCTCGTCTGCGTCACCGACGTCAGCCAGGTATAGGGTGGTAGCGCACTGCTGATCTCGTCGAGGAGATGCGGCCAGAGGTAGCGGCTCGCATCGATCGACTTGATGATCGCGACCTGCTGATAGAGCGAATCGCGCGTTGCTTCGGCTTTCGTCTTCGCGGCGAGCACGACTTTGAAGCGCGTCGAGTCCTCGACCGCGCGACGCTCACGCTCAACGAGCGTTCGCTCCTTCGACTGTTGTCCGAGGAACAGCAATGCTACCGTCGCGCCGACGAGGCTGACCGAAGCAATCGCCCCGATGAGAAACTTGTCCTTGATCCCGGCGGTTGCGGATGAGACCAGAGCGCCAAAATCAAGAGCGCTCGCACCATCGGACTTACCGCCGGCGCCTGGAAGAAGATTGACTTTGATCATATCAGATATCCGTCGCCGCTACTGACGCAGCGCGAGACCGATAGGAAGCATCAACAGCGGTGCGACCTCATCGGTTGAATAGTTTTCGAATGCGCCGTCGCGAATGTTCAGACGGGCGAGCGGATTTGCGTGCGAGACGGGAACACCGAGTCGCTTGCCGAGCAAGTCGGCGAGACCGGGAGTGCGCGATCCGCCACCGCAGAGATAGACAGCGCGAACTTGCGCGACGGCTTTGGAAGTAGAGAGAAACGCTGCGCCGCGCTCGACTCCAACTGCGATTTCTTCGCCGCGAACCTCGAGGACTGCATCGAGATTTGTCGATCGGTCGAATCCGCGGATCATCGTATCTGCGTCTTTTGCCGAGACGCCGTGCTGGCGTTGGAGATCTTCACTGAAACGCCGTGTGCCGAGAGGCAGCTCACGTGTAATCAACGGAACTCCATTTTCCATAATGTTGACGTTGGTCACTTCGTGGCCCACGTTCACCAGGCCGACGAGCCCAACCATCGCTTCCGGATAGTTGACTTCGAACGCGTTGTGCAGCGCGAAGGCGTCGACATCGACGATTGTGGGAGTCACGCCGGCTTCAGCGAGGATGCGAAGCTTGGAATCGATGAGGTCGCGTTTCGCAGCGACGAGAAGAACGCTCATTTCCTCGGAATTCTTGCCCGAATCGAGAATCTGGAAATCGAGCTCCACAGATTCGACGTCTGGCACGTGCTGCTCGGCTTCCCAACGCATCAGCTCACGCGCCTGCTTTTCCTTGACGCGCTCGGTTTGAATTTTCTTGATCATTACATCGCGTCCGCCGACAGCGGTCACGACATGGCGGGATTTCACTGAGGCGGCGTCGAGGCCCGCTCGGATGGCGTCGGCGACGATCCCAGGGTCCATGACTTCACCCTCGACGATCGCGTCGGGAGGAAGCTTCGTTATGGAAACCCTGACGAGCTCAGGGGCCGTGTTGCCGTGATCGACAACCGCGACTTTGATAAGGCCAGACCCGATATCGAGGCCGACCGACGTTTTCTTGCGACTGAATAGCGGCATACTGTCCTGGGTAGGAGACCGCAAGGGATTGCACCTGAACACGATTCACCGGGCGGCGAGGTAACAGCTTTTCCCACATTCAGTAGAGCTCGCTCCACGCTTGCTCGGGGACACGCACGGGCTGAACGGCGTCTACAGTTCGGGATGTCAAAACCGTAATT
>JBGQKT010000186.1:0-6245 GCA_041499635.1 Gemmatimonadaceae bacterium | reverse complement strand
GGACGATGACGCGATCGAGCCGCGCCGAGAGTCGTCCGACCTCTCGCAGATCTTCGTTCCGCCGGTCGCCGGGCGCGGTGATGATTCCAATTCGGCGCGCGGCGTCGAGGTTGTAAACGAATTCCATCAGTCCCGCGATCGCCGCAGCATTGTGCGCGTAATCCACGAGCACTCGTCCCTTTCCCACACGCATGAGGTTCAACCGCCCCGGAGTCAGCGAAGGAGAAGGGAAGAATGATAGAAGGCCCGCACGGATATCGTCATAGCGCATTCCCTGTACGTACGCGGTTGCAATCGCGGCAAGAATGTTCTCGTACTGGAATCGCGCCGCACCGCCGAGTGTGAGCGGCACCTCGCGTACCGATGCGATAGGAATGCGCAATCGACCGCGACGAATTACGAACGTGTCCTTTTCAATTCGTGCGCCGATTCCATTTCGCGAGAGGTGAAGCTCGAACTCTGGGCTCTCTCCCTCGGGTTTCTTCGAGAAAAGAACGATGTCGCCCATGCTGCGATCGCGCATCGCGTATACAAGCGGATCATCCGCGTTGAGAACTGCGTGCCCTTCGCGCTTCACCACGGCGGCAACGACACTCTTCACATCGGCGAGCTGCTCGATGGTTTGGATTCCGCGCAGACCGAGATGATCCGCCGAAACGTTGAGCACAACGCCGACGTCGCATTCGTCGTAGCCGAGTCCGGCTCGGAGAATTCCGCCGCGTGCGGTTTCGAGGACAGCGATATCCACCGTTGGATTCGACAGAATGATGTTCGCCGAGAACGGGCCGGTCATGTCGCCTTCGATAACGAGGCGGTTGCCGAGGTACGTGCCGTCTGTCGTGGTGAATCCGACGACATTCTCGCTTACCCTGAAAAGATGGGCAATCAGACGAACGGTGGTTGTCTTGCCGTTGGTGCCGGTAACGGCGATGACCGGAATCGTCGCGTCAACGCCCGGCGGATAGAGCATTTCGATGATCGGCGCAGCAACGTTGCGCGCGCGTCCTTCGGCAGGGTGTGTGTGCATCCGAATGCCAGGCCCGGCATTCACTTCGATGATGACGCTGTTGTTTTCGCGGAACGGAACCGAAATGTCCGGCGTGAGGACGTCGATTCCCGCGATGTCGAGACCGATTACGCCCGCGGCCATCTCGCACGCGGTCACGTTGTCGGGATGCATCTCGTCGGTGCGATCGATCGATGTTCCGCCGGTCGAAAGATTCGCCGTTGCAGCGAGCGTCACCATTTCGCCTTCTGCAGGAACTGTTTTCATCGTGCGACCGTTTCGCGCGACGTGCTCGATTGCTCGCTCGTCGGTCGGAATCTTCGTCAGAATCTTCGTGTGACCCACGCCGCGCCGAGGATCGAGATTCGCTTCTTCAATCAACTCAGCGATTGTTCGCTTCCCGTCACCTACTACGTTCGCCGGAACACGCTCGGCAGCCGCGACAACTTTCTTGTTGACGACGAGGACGCGATGGTCGCGTCCTTCCGCGAATTGCTCGATGACGATGCGAGACCCGTATGCGGAAGAATGCTTCCATGCCTCGCGCAGTCCTGCTTCGTCATTGAGTCGGCCGGAAATGCCTCGACCATGATTTGCGGCGAGTGGCTTGAGTATCACCGGATACCCGATCTCTGCGGCGATTTCCAAAGCACGATCGACAGTTCGCGCGACGTCACCTTTTGGAACCGGAAGTCCGATGTTCTCGAGGACGCGCTTGGTGTCGTCTTTGTCCTGCGCGATCTCGACTCCGATTGCGCTCGTCGAATCGGTGAGCGTTGCCTGAATGCGATGAAGATTCCTGCCAAGTCCGAGCTGAACGAGCGAATAGTTGTTGAGGCGGCGAACGGGAATTCCGCGGCGCCGCGCTTCCTCTACAATCGCACCGGTGGATGGGCCGAGGCGTGACGATTCATAAAGTGCGAGCAGCTCATCGGTAATGGCACGAACGTCGATTTTGTCCCCGGCGATGCACGCGCGCACGATCGTTACTGCGTCGCGCATCGCCTGCAGCCCAACTTGTTCTTCCTCGTAGGCGAAGATCAGCCACCATACACCCTCGTCGCCGGAGGGAACGACTCGCCCAAATGAAACGTCGTTGCCGATGAGCGTTTGTAGCTCGAGCGCAACGTGTTCGAGGACGTGAGGGAAATGAGTTCCTTCGAGAAGTCGCTCGATGAACCCACCGAAATGACCACGATTGCACTTGTGTGATTCGAGTGAAGGAATCGCGCTCGTGAGCCGCTCGGTGAAGCCCGGCACGTCCGTTGTCGCGACTTTCTCGAGCGATCCCTGGTGAACATCGCCGGCAATTACGGGAGCGAGTCGCCAATAATTCGGTCCGCGCAATGCGCGGATACGCGTGACGCGAAGCTCCTCCGGGTCGAAGCTCTGAGTCTCTTTCGCGCTCGTCTGGGCGGCTGCCGTCGCCACTCGCCTGCTATTCCTCTGCCATGAAGGGATACTTGTAATCCACCGGCGGCGAGAACGTTTCCTTGATTGCTCGCGCGCTCACCCAGCGCACGAGATTCAGAATCGAGCCCGCTTTGTCGTTCGTACCAGAACCGCGCGCGCCGCCGAACGGCTGTTGACCAACAACTGCTCCCGTCGGCTTGTCGTTGATGTAGAAATTCCCCGCAGCATTCCTGAGAGCGATCGACGCAGCTCTCACCGCTGAGCGATCACGTGCGAAGATTGCGCCGGTGAGCGCATATGGCGATGTCTGATCGACGATGGCAAGAGTTTCTTCCCATTTCGCATCTGGGTAAACGTGCGCGGTGACGATGGGTCCAAAAATCTCCTCGCACAAAAGCTTGTACGACGGATCACGCGTCTCGATGAGAGTAGGCTCGACGAAATAGCCTTCATCTCCTTTGACGCCGCCGCCTGCGATGATCTTCGCATTGTCGCGACCGTGCAGGACGTACTCACTGATTTTATCGAATGCCTTCTTGTCGATAACCGCGCCCATGAAGTTCCGGAAATCAGCCGGATCGCCCATTCGCATTTCCTTCATGATTGCGACTGTGCGATCACGCACCTCCGGCCAAATCGATTCGGGAACGTAAATGCGACTCGCCGCCGAACATTTCTGTCCCTGATACTCGAATCCACCTCGTGCGATAGCGACGGAGAGAGCAGCCGGATCGGCAGACGCATGCGCGACGATGAAATCTTTTCCGCCCGTCTCGCCGACAATTCGCGGATACGAACGATACTTCGACATGCTCGAGCCGATCGTCCTCCACATGCTGTTGAAGACGCCGGTGCTTCCGGTGAAATGCACTCCCGCGAGATCGCGATGGCCCAGCAGCTTGTCTGAGATCGTTGCTGCATCGCCGGGGACGAAGTTGATAACGCCCGGTGGAAGGCCGGCTTCCTCGAGCAGCTTCATGATGTAGTACGCGCTCAGCATTGCACTCGACGCCGGCTTCCAGATCACCGTGTTTCCCATCAACGCCGGCGCCGTTGGAAGATTTCCGGCGATCGACGTGAAGTTGAACGGCGTCAGCGCGTAGACGAATCCCTCGAGCGCTCGGTAGTCGAGCTGATTCCACATCGAGTGATCGCTGATTGGCTGCTGATCGTACAGCTGTTGCGCGTAGTGAGGATTGAATCGCCAGAAATCGATCAGCTCACACGCCGCATCGATTTCCGCCTGAAACGCGGTTTTCGATTGGCCGAGCATCGTCGACGCGTTGAGCGTCGCTCTCCATGTAGTCGTGAGCAGCTCGGCAGCTTTGAGAAAAACTGCGGCGCGATCTTCCCATGCCCAATTCGCCCAATCGCGCGATGCTGCGCGCGATGCCTCGATCGCTTTATCGATTTCGGCGGGACCTGCGCGGTGCCAATCGGCAAGAACGTGGCGGTGATTGTGAGGCATCACGGTCTGCGCGAGATCACCCGTGCGAATTTCCTTACCACCGATGATGAGAGGAATTTCAATTCGCTCATCTGCCATCGATCGCAGACGGTCTTTCAGTGAAGCACGCTCCGGACTTCCCGGTGCGTAACTTTTCACCGGCTCATTTTGCGGATTCGGCACACGGCGGTTTCCGGAGAACCCGACGACTGGTGATGTTTGCGGCGCTGTCGCGGGCGCGAAGGCTGCCGAGTCGGGAGATTCAGTGGGTTTTGCGACCGGTGGGTGGGCTGGGCGAACCGATGATACGGCCATTCTGCTAATCCTTGTGGGTGTTCCCGCTTAGTGTTCAAAGATACGTGAAATAACCCGGTCGCCGGTATCCGCTGGCCGATGACCGCTAACCGACGCCCGAATGCGTGTAATAATCGCCGTTTTACTTCTACTCACTGCATGTTCCGACCAGAAAGTGCAGTGGAGCGAGGTCAGCTACTCTGCGCCGCCGCGGCCGTCGAGCATTTCGGTTGCAGCAATGTCGCCATTGCGCGGCGCGTGTCCTGTATCGGTGCGCGCGACACGCGCCGGCAAGGCCATCCTCGCCGCATGGTGGTCGATCAGGGATGACAGCAGCGGAGTGTTACTCGTTGCGCAATCGAACGACAGCGGAAAAAGCTGGAATGCACCGGTGATTGCAGACTCAACCGACCAAAGTGTCCGCGGGTGCGGTCGACCCGCACCCGCGATCGCCGCCGATTCAACGAGTGGATACGTGCACGTTGCCTACTTTGCCGAACCCATGCGGGGACGTGGAATTTTCTTCGCTCATTCGATGGACAGCGGGCGCACGTTTCATTCGCCGGTGCCGATTGTGTTTGGCGACAATCCTGCGTCAGTAGCAGTTGCGTCGGAGGGTGATCGCGTTGCAGTCGCGTACGATGATCCGAACAGCGTGCAACCTGCGATTGGAATCGCGCTGTCGAATACGATGGGTCACATTTTCAAACCCGGAGAACCGATCTCGAACGCGAGCGAGCGGGCGAAGCAACCCACCGTGGAACTCAGTGGCGACAGAATACGCGTGTGGTGGAGCGACTACTCCGACGATCCGCGCGTGAATGCCACGCGGATAGCATACCGTGAAGGTGTGTGGAGGTGAGCTCGTTGTCTTTCAACCGTTGCCACGCAATTCCAAATTGCGGTCTTTTCGTGTTAGTTTCTGTCGAGTGCCGTTCTCACCTCACAATGAGAGGAGCGAAATGAAACGGAACACCCGCTGGACTCGATTGTCGTTGATCGCTGCCGCGTCCTCGGCGTTCGGCGTGTCGTTCCCCGCGCTCGCGCAGACTGGAATGGACACGTTTCCAAAGCCCATCAGTGTTGGAATCTTGGCTGGCGGATCAATTCCGACCGGTGATTTCACTAATGGCGCAGGTGCCGGGTGGCACGTTGGCGGTCTCGCCGAGTGGCACAGTCCATTGATCCCGATCGGAATTCGAGGTGAAGTGGCTTATCATCAATTCGGTAGCAAAGATTTCACCGTGAGCGGAGTGACGTACACAGTTAGTCCCAGCATCATTCCGGTGACGTTAAACGCGCTGCTCTCGGCGCCGATGAATCAGGCCTCCACAGCGCGCCCGTACCTCATTGGCGGAGTCGGGATATACAACGAGCGCGCTTCGTGCAACAACTGTGTTAACTCGGGTCTCACTTTCTCCACTTCACAGAACAAGTTCGGTTTGAACGGCGGTGCAGGTATATCGTTTCTATTGAGCGGATTCAGCAGTATGATGGAAGCCCGCTTCCACTACATTCTCGATAGCCAAGGAAGCGGGGGTCCACACACCACGTTCGTTCCGATTTCATTCGGAATCGTGTTCTAATAGCACGTTCGTCATCGGCGCAGGCGGGTGCGGAGCACGGTCGTTTATCGTGTACGGTTAAGCACGCTTCCTGCTCCGGTCGCCCCTCTGCATGACTAAGCTCCTCGGCGCGCACACGATCAACAACGGCGGCATTCACATGGCCGTGAAACGCGCAGCCAACGCCGGCATGACGGCGATGCAGCTCTTCACCGTCATCCCGAAATTTTACGGGGACAAATCCAACATCAATCCCGATCGCGTAAAGCGATTCAAAGCCGCGCTGGCGGCGTCGAAAATAAAACCACAGGCTGTCGTGGTTCACGCGCCTTATGTGTTGAGCGTCGCAACTCCCGACGACGAGAAGTGGGCGAGAGCGAGTGGAGGACTCACGAAAGAGCTCGAGCGATCGAGCGCGATCGGCGCGGGCTGCGTGTGCTTTCACCCAGGATCAGCGGGCACGAGTGAGCGCTCAGCTTCCGCGAAGCGAATTGCAAAAGCAATCGTTGTCGCTCTCGAG
>JBGQKT010000185.1:0-6298 GCA_041499635.1 Gemmatimonadaceae bacterium | reverse complement strand
CGGCGGCTGCAACAAACGATTGCGCTCGATCGTCACACGCCGACTGCGGAGGTTGCGAATTATGCGCGTGAAGGGACAGAGACCACAAACTATGCGGTCGTCGATGCGCATGGAAACGCGGTTGAGACGACGACAACGCTGAACAGTCTTTACGGCTCAGGTGTGCTGATTCGCGGTGCGGGATTTTTCATGAACAATCAGATGGATGATTTTGCAACGGTACCCGGAAGGGCAAATCAGTTTGGTCTTGTACAAGGGGAACAGAACGCGATTGCGCCGGGCAAGCGCATGTTGAGCGCGATGTCACCGACAATCGTGCTCGATCAGCGCGGCAAAGTTCTTCTCGCAGTCGGCGGTCGCGGCGGTCCGCGCATAATCACGTTTGTCACACAGGTGATACTCGATGTGATCGACCATCGAATGACGTTAGCCGACGCGATGAGCGCGCCACGAATTCATCATCAGTCGCTTCCTGACACGCTGCGTTACGAGCAAGGGGGAGTTGACGACGCGGCGCTCGACCGGTTGAAGGCGATGGGCTACGCGCTCAAGACACTCGGACGCGTTGAAGGAAGCCTCACGGCAATAATGAGAGTGCCGCGAGGCTACGAGGGCGTTATCGATCCAAGATCAGCTGGCGCCGCTATCGGATACTAGACTTGGACCTGCAACGGCGAATCAAGTGATACGGTAATCCGTCCGCCGCTTGGAACGCAGCCTTCGAAGTTTGCAGTCGCGGCCGCGGCTGCAGTTCCCGCTGCAGCACCCGCCGCAGCACCGATCACTGTTCCCTTCGTGCTCTTGCCGAGAACCTGGCCGATGATCGCGCCGACTGCCGCACCTCCGACAACCTTCTGAACGTCCTTGCTCTTCGGCTCGTTCCGAATTTTGTCGACGCGCGCGTAATTCGTCGTCGCCGACACCGCGTATGTCTTACCACCGAACGAGACAGAAACGACACGGAAGCCCATCACGACATTGTCGTTTACATTCTCACTGCGTTTGAGCTCAGTGATCTCTATTGTTGCCGTTGCGCCCGCGGGAATCCTGGCCCCATTCGAACCTTCGACCGCCTCCGACACTGTCGCGGTGAATCGCTCTCCGACGTGATTGGTGTTCGTGCACACACGAGAATTCGAAGCGAGGTTGAGAGTGCTACCCGCTGGGACCGTACCAAACGCGCGCTCCACGCCGGCGCCCGGTGTTCGCGTCACAGTATTTCCACTCGACGTCGTCGAGACTCGCGGAGCGGGCGCTGGTGCCGGGCGAGTCGGAGTGCGAACCACTGTTCGTGTCGGTCGCGGGGTTGTTGTCGCCGGGGCCGCAGGTGCGGGTGCAACTGTGCCTGCCGGAACGTCCTTCAACGCCGGCTGCGCACTTGTGTCTGCGTTCGCCATTTGCAAATCGCGGTTCAGTGAAGTGTCCTGAGCCAGCGTATCCTGGTTTTTCTTTTCAGTACATGCGCTCAAACCAACGGCGAGCGTGATTGCAGCCGCTGTGAGCATTCTGCTGACTTTTCCTGACATAACTCTTGTCTCCATATTTATGTGGCTACGCCGAAGCTCTTGATTTCCAATTCCTTAGACCCCTCCTAAAGGGCAATCGGTGTGCCACTTATGAAAGAGCTTAGACGCCTCATTCCGTTCCTCCGGCCATATCGATGGCCGCTCGCCGCTGGATTGATTCTCGTGATAGTGTCCACCGGATTGAGCAGTGTCAATCCATGGCTCCTGAGCATCGGCATCGATGCAATGAGCAAAGGAAACTGGCAACGAACCGTGTGGCTGGTCGCGCTGGCAATCGTGAGCGTATCGATCGTCACCGGCGTGATGCGTTACGGAATGCGGCACACAATGAACCGCGTGAGCCGCCGAATAGAATACGATTTGCGCGGCGTTCTGTTCGAGCATCTCGAGACACTCGACGCGCCGTACTACTCGCGCACGCGAACCGGCGACATCATGGCTCGTCTCACGAACGACCTCGGCGCAGTGAGAATGGCTGCAGGTCCGGCGATCATGTATGCCGTCAACACTATCGCGAGCGGCGCCTTCGCTCTTTTTTTCATGATCAGAATCAATGCGCTGCTGACGCTCATCGCACTCGTGCCAATGATCGCATTGCCGGTGATCACCGCGTGGCTCGGCAGTGCGATCCATAAGAGGTTCGAGGCCGTTCAGGAACATTTTTCAACGCTTACCACTCACGCGCAGGAAAATCTCACCGGCACTCGGATTGTGCGCGCGTACCGACAAGAAGGTGCCGAGATCGAGCGATTCGGTTTGCTCAGCGACGAGTACCTCCGGCGGAACATGGAGCTGGCGAAGCTTTACGCGACGATGCAGCCGCTCTTTTCATTGCTAGCGGGACTCGGAGCAGTCGTTGTCATTGCGTTCGGCGGATCGCTCGCCGTTCGCGGCACGATAAGCATCGGCTCGTTCGTCGCCTTCGGGATGTACCTCGGCCTGCTCACCTGGCCTTTGATCGCGCTCGGATGGGTGATCAATCTTTTTCAGCGGGGCGGAGCCTCGATGGATCGGCTCGCGGAGATACTCGATGCACGACCCGCGATCGAGTCGCCGGCGGGCATGCCTCGTCACTTGCCCGCATCAACTGGCAGTCGCTCGATCGAGTTTCGGGATGTCGGCTTCTATTACGCAACCGAAAAAGAAGTGGAGCCTCGCTGGATACTGCGCCACCTGAATTTCTTCATTCCCGCCGGCGCGACATTCGGTGTTGTTGGTGCTACAGGAAGTGGGAAAACGGCGTTGATGGATCTCATTCCGCGCCTGTACGACCCGCAAGAGGGCCAAATTCTCATCGATGGTGTACCAATTCGCGAACTTCCTCTCGACGAGCTGCGCCGCGAGATAGGATTCGTTCAGCAGGAAAGCGTTCTTTTCAGTGATACCATCGCGGCCAATCTCGGGTTTGGATCACGGGATCGTGAATCCATCGAATGGGCTGCTCGAACCGCACAAATGGAGTCGACAATCGCGAGCTTCCCCGGTGGATACGAAACGATGCTCGGTGAGCGAGGGATAAACCTTTCCGGTGGTCAAAAACAGCGCGCTTCACTCGCGCGGGCGCTTGCACCAAGGCCGCCAATCGTGCTTCTCGATGACGCGTTGAGCGCCGTCGACACTCACACCGAAGCAGAAATTCTGCGCGAGCTGAGTGCTGCTCTCACAGGGCGCACTGCAGTCATCGCTTCTCACCGAGCGAGCAGTCTGCGCCACGCGTCACAGATAATCGTCCTCGAGGACGGCCGGATTGTCGAACAGGGGCGCCACGAAGAATTGATGATGGCAGAAGGACGATACTGGTCGCTTCTCAGGCGCCAACAGCTCGTCGAGTCGATCGAGTCAAATGAAAGCTGACACGCGTCCGAGCAAGCAGAAGCTTGCGCCCGATTCCTCGGAAGCGAAACTGCGCGAGCTGACGGCGGAGCTCGCCGAAGCGAACAGCATCATCGGCGATCTTCGCTATCGCGATTCGCTCAAGACTCAGTTTCTCTCGAACATCGCGCACGATTTGAGGACGCCTCTCACAGCAATCATCACCCACGCGGAAATTCTGCGCGACGGATTGCTCGGTGAAATGAATTACCGCCAGAGAGACAGCGTCGGCACCATTATCACTGGCGGACGGCAGCTTCTCGACATGATCGCCGAGATTCTCCTCTACGCGAAAGGATCCAGCGAGCCGCTGACAATCGATTCGAGACCGTTCGAGCTGCAGGAGATCGTTGAGAGCGTAAACGCACTCAATCAGTCTCTCGTCGAGCGCAAGCAGCTCGTTCTCGAGTGCAGCGTCCCAGCAGATATTCCGCCCGTCGACGTCGATCGCGACAAGATCATGCACGTTCTCATGAACCTTCTCGGCAATGCGTTCGAATTCACACCAGCCGGAGGGAAGGTGTGGTTGAACGCGCGCATGCACGACGAGAACGGTGAGCCCAGCGAGTTTGTGCTGGTCGAAGTGGGTGATACAGGTCGAGGAATCGCACCCGATCACCACGAGCTGATCTTCCGTGAATTCGCGCAGGTGGACGCTTCCGCATCACGCGGACATCATGGAACCGGACTCGGCCTCACGATCGCGCGTCGCTATGTGGAGCTTCACGGCGGACGAATCTGGGTCGAGAGCGAGCTCGGGCGCGGTAGCCGATTCTTTTTCACGCTGCCCATCTCAAAGGCAAGCGAGTAGTGGCGAAACGCGTCCTCGTCGTCGAGGACAGCATCCTCATTTCCAGCGCGCTGAGAATTCTTCTCGAGGCAAACGGATATGATGTTGAGGTCGCAGGTACAGCGAACGATGCGGTCGAAGCTGCATCGACGTCACCTACCGACGTGATGCTCCTGGATCTCACGCTTCCCGATGGCGACGGGCTTTCAGTGCTTGACGATCTCAGAGCACGCAACGCGAGGCCGTCACTCACGCTGGCGATGACGGGACACGACGACGACATCACACGCGCGCGCTGCATGGCCGCGGGTTGCGCCGACGTTCTCCTGAAGCCGGTGGCGATCAACGACCTGCTGAGGATCATCGACGAACGGCTCACGTGACTGATCGGCGCGCCTATCGCCGCGCCGGTCCGTTTCTGCGGCGCTATTACGCGATCAAGTATCGCGCGTTTGCTCGAGAGCGAAGGCCTCACGACGGCCGTCGCGGTCTCATCATGCTGCAGGTCGATGCTCTCGCCTACTCGGATCTGCGGCGAGCGATCGAGCGTGGATATTGTCCGACGATTCAGCGCCTGCTCGACGAACAGCACTTCGATTTGCGCCGCTGGTTCTGCGGATTGCCTTCGGCAACTCCTTATTGCCAGGCGGGAATCTTTCACGGTGAGAACGACGGTATTCCGGCGTTTCGTTTCTATGACAAGCCGGCGCATCGCCTCATTACATGCAATGCACCCGATGGTGTGCAGTACATCCGCGACAGAATCTCGACGCCGGGCGCGCTCGCCGGCGGATCCAGCTATGTGAATCTGCTCGATGGTGACGCGCAGACCGTCGCGTTCACGGTTGCGACTCGCGAAAAAATGTCCGTCTATCAGAGGTTGGGCGGAACACGAATGGCGCTATTGATTGCGCTGCACCCTGTGCGGGTGTTGAGAATGATTGCACAGAGCGTCCTCGAATGGCTTCGTGAAGAAGTCGAGCGCACACGTGGCGAGCTGCTCGGCAGGGCAACGCATTCGGAGGGAATTTTTCCGCTCATAAGAATTTTCAGCAACGTCATCGTGCGCGAGCTGCAGACGATGGCGATTCTGCTCGACGTTTACCTCGGCGTGCCGATCATCTACAGCACTTTCATGCAATACGACGAGCTCGCTCACCACTTTGGCCCATCGAGCCGGCCCGCCCTCGCAGATTTGCGCCGCACCGATTCGCGAATCGCCGAGATCTGGCGAATGGCGCGAGTAGTGGGTGGCCGAAGTTACGATCTCGTGATTTTGTCGGATCACGGCATGACACGAAGCGTGAGCTACCGCGTGAAGTTCGGTGAATCGCTCGGAGCGACCGTGCAAGGCCTGCTCACGGATCAAGCTTTGATCAGTCATTCCGAACGCAGTGAGTACTCGGATGTCGGCGCTGAGATTGTCGAAACAGTCGCTCAGGCGACACCGGCTCGGATGGTGCGCTTTCGGCGTACGCTGCGGCACGTTCGTGATTGGGTACGCAGTCGTTATGGGCTGAGGGAGATAATCCTGCCGGAGAAGTATCGTGTAGACACGATTCATGATGTTGTCGTCACGTACAGCTCTTGCCTTGCGCTTGTGTATTTCGCGGCGGACGAGAATCAGCTTTCACTCGATTCCATTCTTTCCGACGCGAGTCGGCGCAGCCTGTACGAGGCGCTGGTCGCGCATCCTGGAATTGGACTCGTGCTGACGCGACAGGATGGAGCGGTTCACGCAGAGTCGTCGAAGGGAAAAGCGAGGATACAGTCAGAGCAAGTGGCGGTCATCGCGGGAGAAAATCCGCTCGAGCCTTACGGGACCGAATCGTACCAGCTGCGCGCGATCGAATCGCTGGTTGCTCAGTCGAATTGCGGTGACTGTGTTTTGTTCGGAGCGTTCGACGGATACGAGATAATCTCGTTCGACGACCAGGTTGGTGCGCACGGCTCTGCGGGGGGAGATCAGGTATACCCTTTCCTCATTACGCCCGCGGGCTTGGTCGCGTCCGATGAAAAAATAGAAGATGCGCGCGACATACACCGGGTAGTCCTGGAGAAATACATGGAAAAGGGATTGACGGACTGACGGATTGACGGATTGACGGAT
>JBGQKT010000184.1:0-6425 GCA_041499635.1 Gemmatimonadaceae bacterium | reverse complement strand
GTTTCCATTTTTTCAGGGCTCGCTCCCGCTTCTCGGGCCAGTGTCGCCCGGGATCCTCCACGCAATGCGATCCATTCCCTACGCGGGCGTCGGCGGACGCGTCTCTGTTTTCGTGCCGACGGCGATTCTGTTCCTCGTATTCTCGCTTCCGTTATTCATTTTCTGTCGCGACCACCACGCAATCACGGAAAAGATGAGCGTGGCTTGGCGCGAGGCATTTCGCGCCGTCCGAGCGACGCTGCAAGAAACGAAGACGTATCCGGGATCGCTCCGTTTCATTCTCACGTCGTTCGTCTATCAGGATGCGATGGGGACGATCGTCTCGTACATGGCGCTATACGCGGTTTTCGGGATGGGTTTCAAGGAAGGATCCGAGGCAACGCTTTTTGTTGTTCTGACGATCCCTGCAGTGCTCGGGAGCTATCTCATTGGAAAAGTGGTTGACCGCATCGGCCCGAAAAAAACGCTTTCGCTCGTGCTCCTGGCGTGGGTCATACTGCTCGCCACCATGATCGCGACGCCATCTCGCACAGCGTTCTGGATAATCGGGGGGCTCATCGGTCTGATCTATGGTGGAGTACAGACTGCTGAGCGTCCGCTTTTGCTGACGTTGGTGCCGTCGCATGATGCCGGACGTTTTTTCAGTCTTATGGTATTGTCATCGCGAGCGGCAGCCATACTCGGGCCATTTGTTTTGGGACAAACCGTCGACCGTCTCGTACCGCGAGTTGGCGAGCCGCTCGCTTATCGCGCAGGAGTCGTTACGATTGCGATCGCTATGGTGATTGCTTTGCTCATGCTGAGGAAAGTTCCTGACAGGCATCGAGTGGCCGAGTCTTCCTAGGTTCACCAGACGCACCGTAGTTTTCCCGGATGGCCAAGCAGATCACCGGCGGCAAACTGTATTTGAATGGCGGACATCAGTTCACGATCGCGGCGGGCGCAGTCGACGAGCTCCTTGCAGTCCTGCGCAATCGAAGCGAGGAAGTGAGCACGGTGACAATTGTGCCGGGAAATCAGCTGATGGTTCACTGGAGTCAGATCGCGGCTCTACAGATTTTCTCGGCGGGTACCGATGCTCCTCCATCGGGCAAGGCGCGTGGCATAACTGGTGAGTATCGAGGGTAGACCCCGATGGATTTTCGTCATCTCATTCTGATAATGTCTTGCGTCATGTCCACTGAAGCGATCGAAGCACAATTGCCCCGCGGGCGAACGGAGAAGCCCCCGCTCCATGCAAAACACTGGTTGGCGATAACGGGCAAACCGCTGAGCGCGACATCAGGAGCGCTTGTGTTTGCGAAGGGCGGCAATGCGGTTGATGCAGCGTGTGCGATGCTCGCCGCGGGCACTACGATGTGGGACGTGCTCTCATGGGGAGGAGAGACCCAGGCCCTCATCTACAATCCGCATACGAAAAAAGTCGTTGGAATAAACGCACTCGGTGTCGCACCGTCGGGCGCAACGGCAGCGTTCTATAAATCGAAAGGGTATCGCTTCCCGCCAGAGTACGGCCCGCTCGCGGCCGTCACACCGGGAACTCCCGGCGGACTCATGACGATGCTCGCCGAGTATGGAACGATGTCGCTCAAGGACATTCTGGCGCCGGCGATTCAAATGGCGGATGGATATCCGATCGAAGCGCAAACGGCGAACTCGATCGAGGTGAACAAAAAGTGGATCAAGCAATGGAAGTATTCGCCGGCAATTTTTCTGACGCATGCAGGGCAGGCGCGAGAGGCGCCGGAAGCTGGAGAGATCTTCATGCAGAAAGATCTCGCGGCGACTCTTCGCAAGCTTGTCGACGCCGAGCAAACTGCGCTGCACGCAGGGAAATCAAGGAAGCAAGCGATTTACGCGGCGTACGATCGTTTCTACAAAGGCGACATCGCTCGCGAATTGGTTCGCGGAGTTCAGGAGGAGGGTGGCCTGTTCACGATGGCAGATCTCGCGAATTGGAAGGTTCGAATCGAAGAGCCGGTGAGCACGACCTACAAGGGAATCACCGTCTATAAGCTTCCGTTCTGGCAGCAGGGACCGGCGATGCTCCAGGCGCTCAACATTCTCGAGAACGTCGATCTGAAGGCGATGGGATACAACTCTCCGAAATACATCCACACGATCTATCAGGCGATGAGCCTCGCTTTTGCCGATCGTGATTTTTATTACGGCGATCCGTATTTGAGTCCCGCTCCGCCGGCGCGAGGATTGTTGTCGAAGGAATACGCAAAGTCGCGCTTCGCGCAGATCAACTGGGAGCGAAACGATTCGTCGGTGAGGCCGGGCGATCCGTATCCATTCCAGGGCGAAAAAAATCCATTCTCCAGTGTTCTGGCGAGCTGGACGGTGACTCCGGCTCAGGGCAGAGCGCTCGGAGGAAATCAGGACACGCCGGCGGCTGCACCGTCAGACAGTGGCAGCGTACCGCCTGAAGAAGCCGAATTCCAGATTCACGAAAGCTTCTACCGCGGCACAACATCTATTGAAGCAGCTGATGCCGAAGGATGGGTTGTGTCTGTGACTCCCAGTGGCGGCTGGGTTCCAGCGGTAATTGCGGGTCACACGGGTGTCGGACTTTCGCAGCGCGCGCAATCGTTTGTGACTGATCCGGCGGACGGTCCCTTCAATGTGATCGAGCCGGGGAAACATCCGCGAGTGACTCTCACACCTACGCTCGCGGTGAAAGAATTCACGCCATATCTATCGTTCGCCGTGCAGGGCGGCGATTCGCAGGATCAGAATCTTCTGCAATTCTTTTTGAACGTCGTGGAATTCGGAATGACGGTGCAGCAGGCTGTCGAAGCGCCGAACATCAACAGCTTCCAGATGCGCGAGTCATTCAAGCAGCATCAGACGTGGCCCGGTCACATGCTGATCTCGAGCGTCACTCCGCAAGGCGTTCGAGACGAGCTCCAGAAAATGGGTTACACGCTGGAGTTGGAACGAGCCTCCCCGGAGCGCACGTCAGGTCCGATCAACGCGATTCTGTTCGACAGAAAGCACGGGTCGATGTGGGGCGGGTCGAGTAACCATGGGGAAGACTACGGGATAGCCTGGTGAAGATCCCGGTCACCGGCGCCCGCTAGCAGATGACCGATGACCGAAGTCCGAGAACAACGCCGTTGTGAGCTTTCAGTTTCGGGCCTCGGTTACCGGCGATCGGCCAGCGGGTACCGGTGACCAGTTCGTTTATTGCGACGCCGTCGCGGTGAACGTGACCGGCGATACGAACTGAGCACTCGCAGCCACAGTTTGCTGACCGACCTGCGAAGAGAGTGTCCATACGGTCGTTGCCAGACCGGACGCATCGGTAACCGAATTGGATGGGAGCACGTCACCCTGCGCCGGAGCCCATAAGACATTGATTCTGGAGACGGGGTCCCCATTCTGGTTCAGGACTTTGACCTGAAGGTTAACGGCGGTGCCGGCCTTCGCAGTGATCGTCGTCGATCCGACCGCCTGCATCGTGGAAGGGAATAGCTCGGTCGGGTTTTTTCCGCCGCAAGCCGGGGCCAGGACGAGTGCGACCGCTAACGTCGCAATGAATGAGAAATTCCGCGCTGTCTTTGACATGTCTCACTACAAAGTATCGTGATGCAAAGGTGAACGGCTAGATTCACTCGAATGCGTTACAGAATTCTTGTGACCGACGAGATCGATCCCGAAGGCGTCGCGCTGCTCGCGGGCGTCGAGGACTTCGACGTCGATGAAGTTCCTACGCTTCCGCCCGCCGAACTGCTGGCGAGAATCCCTGCATACGATGCGCTCGTTGGACGGAGCGCGACCAAAGTTTCTGCAGAGGTGTTGCGGGCCGCTACACGACTCAAAGTCGTCGGCCGCGCCGGCGTTGGCGTCGACAACATCGCTCTCGACACCGCAACCGAGCTTGGCATCGCAATCATCAATGCGCCCGCGGGAAACACAATCGCAGTCGCCGAGCTTTTCTTCGGTGTGGTGATTGGATTGCTCCGGCATCTTCCGCGTGCATATGAATCGATGCATGCCGGACGATGGGAGCGATCGGCGCTTCTTGGGTCCGAGCTAAAGGGAAAGACTTTGGGAATCGTCGGGGTTGGCCGTATCGGTGGGGAAGTTGCGGTGCGAGCACACTCATTCGGCATGACCGTCGTTGGTTACGATCCCTATGTTGCCGAATCGCGATTTCAATCACTGCGCGTCCATCGCTGCGCATTGCTCGATGAGCTGGTCGACGAAGCGGACATCGTCACAGTTCACACGCCTCTCACAGATGAAACGCGCGGCATGATTGGCAGGCGAGAGCTTGCGCGTCTCTCGCCCTCGTCGATTGTCGTCAACATGGCGCGCGGTGGAATTATCGATGAGGAAGCGCTTGCCGAGGCGATCGATGCAGGGAAGCTCGCCGGCGCTGCGGTCGATGCATTCGTGAAGGAGCCACTGAGCGCGGATTATCCGCTCGGAAAATTCCCGAACGTTTTTCTGACGCCGCACATTGGCGCATCGACGGGGGAAGCGCAGCGAAACGTTGCAGTCGACGCGTGTGCTGCAGTGCGCGACGCGCTTCTCTCCGGAGAATATTCGCGATCGATCAATGTTCCCGAAGGTGAGCATGGAAAATGGGAGGAGCTTCGCTCTGCTCGAATGCTCACCCGCCGCGCAGCGGCGATTGGGCGCGCGATTCTCGCCGCGCAGGGGACGAGCGTCGTCGGTCGTATCGATGTCCGCGGAAGCAACACTCTTTCGCCCGCTCGCGAGACTCTCGTTGCGTCCGCCGCACTCGGCGTGCTCGAGGCAGTTGTCGAGCAGGAGCGGCTCAATCTCATAAATGCGCGCACGCTTGCAGAAGCGCGTGGAATCGAGCTGTCATTCACCGAGTCGGCCGATGGAAGTCAGGCGGAAGTTGCCGGCGCGACAAGAGCGGTCGAGGTGCGGCTCACAGGCGGAATGAACGACATCACTGTCGGCGGCATCGCATACTCGCACGGCAACGGACTCGACAATGGTGATGGCGCATTTCGCATCACACGAATCGGCGCATTTCGTGTAGACGTTTATCCGCGCGATACGCTTGTGATCCTCACTAACCGCGACGTTCCCGGAGTAATCGGTCGCGTCGGAACGTTGCTCGGTGAAGCCGGAGTGAACATTGCCGAGTATCACCAGGCGCGTCTTGCGCAGGGAGGAGAAGCGCTGGCCGCAGTTTCGGTGGACGGTGCTGTCGGCGAAGAAGTGAAAAAGCGCTTGCTCGAGCTTCCTGATGTTCGGTCGGTCACGGTGGTGAGCTTCAGAAAGGAGTGAGTGCGCGCGTCGAGACCGACGCTGACATTCGCGCAATGTTTGCCGCGGATTCGTCGGGATTGCGATACCTGCCAGCCGGAGTGGCGCGGCCTCGATCGGCGGAAGAAGTTAGCGAGATTCTTCGGGAAGCAGCCGATGCTCGGACCGCTGTCACTCCCGCGGGAATGCAGACGAGCACGACCGGTGCGTCTATCACGGAAAATGGAATTGTGCTGTCGCTTCGGGATCTCGCGCCGCTTATCGATATCGACAGCGAAGCACGAGTAGTGCGAGCGAGTGCAGGCTCGATCCTCGGTGAGGTGAAACGCGCAGCGGCAGCGGAGGGATTTCTTCTGGCGCCCGATCCGACGAGCGAAATGGAAAGCAGCATCGGCGGAGCGGTTGCGTGCAACGCCTCTGGCGCGCGAACGCTGAAGTACGGCGCGACGCGGGAGCACGTACGCGCGCTCACAGTCGTCCTTGCATCGGGCGACGTTGTCGAGCTTCGACGTTCCGGCCTGGAGAAAAACACCGCGGGCTATGCGTTCGCGCACGAGCCAGTCGATTGGTTCGTTGGAAGCGAAGGAACTCTGGGCGTCGTTGTCGCAGCAGAATTCGCGCTGCTTCCGCTGCCCGAACGTGTGATTGGTCTGGAGATACCATTCGCGACAGAAGCTGACGCTCTCGCGTTCGTAGTTGCAGCGAGAGAATCACCGAGCGTATCGCCGAGGTGTCTCGAATATTTCGATGAGCTCGCCGTAGGAATTGCGCGAAGAGCGGAGAATGCTCGTGGCGCCGGCGATATTCACGAGGCGCTCGTCCCTGCATCGGGAACGATGGTGTACGTGGAGCAAGAGGCAGCTGCTGCGAATGATGAAGATCTGGATTCGTGGCTTGCACTTGCGGAGACAAAGCGCGCGCTCGTTGATGACGTTCGCGTGTTCGACGGCGAGCAGGCGCTCGCGACCGCGCGACGAATCAGGCACGCAGTGCCATCGACGATGAACGAGCGTGGCGCCGGACATCGTGAAGCTGGTGGGCGCAAAGTCTCAACCGATTGGGCCGTGCCGTACCGCCGTCTGCACGAAGCGATCGCGATGTCTCGTCAGCACGCGCGCGATGCCGGTGTTGCGCAGGCCGTCACCTACGGTCACGCCGGAAACGGTCAC
>JBGQKT010000183.1:0-6557 GCA_041499635.1 Gemmatimonadaceae bacterium | reverse complement strand
TCCGTTTGCAACGGGAGCGAAACGCGCCAGAGCGTCGCGACGAGAGATTACACCTCCCGCAACGCGCGCGCCCGAAGCGGTTAGAGCGCCGACACCGCGTTCGTTCCGAAATTCCTGAAAAAGACCGCGGATGGTTGCTGCGTATTGGGAGAAAGCAACGATAGGAATGCCAGGATGTGCGCCGCGAATCTCTCTCAGCACATCGGCCCTAATCGTGTCCCGCGAATAATTCCGTCCAACCGATCGCAGCAGCCGTCTCACCGCGTCAGCATGCGCGCGAATAGACTCGAGAAGGTGCGATGCGTCTCCGATCGGCGTCGCAACGAGTGAAGTAAACGCGAGCTGAACCGAATCTTCCGCAAATGACCAGGCAGACAACTCGTCTTCCGACGGATAATGTCCACTCTGCAACGCGTCCGTCAGCGCGATCGCTCTGGCGAGACGTCGTCGCAATGCAGCCTCGAGCGCGGCATCGCTCGAGCACCATTGCCGCAGCAACGATCGCGCTATGAAAACGCCTCCGTCGCCGCCATCGCTTGGCGGTACCGCCGGTGGGAGAGCAAGAAGCTCTCGTGGAATCGCATTGTTGTCCGCGATTTCTTTCCATACCAGGGGCTCGGCTTCCGGAATTCGCTTTGACAAACCCGCTGACTCGATGCGACGGCGAACGACGCACCGCCCCAGCTCAGTACCCGTCAACGTTTGAGCACGTGAGCCAAGGAAAATCGAGAGCAACGCCGTGATGTCGCGGTGACTGTTGTGGACGGGCGTCGCAGACAACATGAGGACGCGTGCACGAGCGACCAAACGACTCAGCCGACCGTATCGATGTGTTTCCGGGTTTCGGAGATGGTGTGCTTCGTCGATGATCACGAGATCGAACGCTCTACGCTCGCCGTGGCCACGACTGAGCGCTTCCACGGATACGAATGGCAGCTCCATCCCCGCTCGCTGTGACTCCATCGACCACATGTCGCGTAACGCCGCCGGCGCAACGATCAGACTTCGTGGAAAATCCTTCGCAATGGCGAGTGCGACGAAAGTCTTTCCCATTCCGACCTCGTCCGAGAGAATCGCTCCGCCAAATTCTTCCATTGCGTCGCGAAGTCGTCGAACTGCGACTGACTGATGCGGATGGAGCGTTACTCCGCCGAGACGAATCGATTCGCCGCGATCATGCTCCTCGCCGAGGAACTGCCTCGCAATGAAATCCTTTAGCTCGGCAGCCCCCACCAGCTCTATCGACTGTTCCATAAAAGAAGCGGCTCGACATCACTCTCCTGCACCCGGTAGGCGCGAAGCGTTGCATCGAGCAGCGCATCGGCTCCAGGTTTTTCTCCTCGCACCGCACGCTCGGCCAATGGCGCAAGGAGTCGGCGTGCACGCGCCCAATCAATCGGCACAGGCATCAGCGCAACCGTCCATCCGAGGTAGCGCCGATATCCTCCACGCGCGGGCTCGGCGAGTGCGTTGAGCCACGCGGCGGCAACGGGCGAATTCAAGATTGCGGCGAGCGTGTATGCGTCGATGAGATCGTTGCAATGAGCGACGTAGCAGCTGTTGAGGAGCACAGTTGGATCATTTGCTTCGAGCACAGCTGCGCGCGGTGATTTGCCGAAATCAGACCACGCTACGCGCGGCGACGTCGCGATTGCGCTCTCGGTGCGAAAGATTCTCCACCACGGCGCCTTTCCTCTGGCGTCGGTACGCAGCTCGAGCTCTCGTCTCCAGCGGCTGAGCCATTGCGTCGCATGTGGGGGAAGTTTTCCTAACGGCCCACGTTCATCGTGTGTCCATATGATTTGTTCGGGCGGCGATGCGAGCTTCCATTGGCGAATTGTCTCGCCACGATGAAGCGGTCTCAACAGATCGCGTTCAACGAATCCAACAACGTCCGCCGGTCGCACCACAAACGCTTCGTTGCATCCGGTTTTTACGCCAAGGAACGGACGTCCAATCTTTGATTTCGCGAGTGGAATGCCTGACGATCGAATGCGGTCGAATGCGGCGCGCACTTCTGGTGGCAGTATCAACCATGGGCTGCCAGGTGTAGCGTCGAACGAAAGATTCTCGGCGCACAATGGCCAGTGAATCACCGAAGTGCCGTGATGAACGGCTGCTCTCAACGGGACGGTAGACTCATCGGATTGTGAAACCTTTCGACGCGCGACGACAATCGATGGATAAACCGCCGCGTCAAAAAGTTGTCGCGATTCGGTGAGATCGTGCACCTCAGCGATATCGCATTGAGCGAGCAGGTGCGATCTGATCCCGCCTCCGGCGAGCGATCGCCACAACTTTGCGGGAACGAGAAGCGCGACGGTACCGCCGCGTCGAGCGAGACTGACAGCTCTCTCCGTGAACAGCGCTGCGAGATCGACTTGCGCTGCGAATCCTCGTCCTGCTGAAGCCGCTTCTGCACCGCTTTGCCATGCAGATTCGCGAAACACAGCGAATTCACGCGCAAACAACGCTTTGGCGTGATGATCGACGTTGTGAAGTCTCACCCAGGGCGGATTGCCTATGAGGATGTCAAACCCGCCGGCTGCGCCGATGTCTGCGAATTGAGTCTCGAACGAAAACGGAAGCGCGCCGCCGTGGTGAAGTGCGCGCCGTGAGGCTTCCGCATTGCGGATGAGCTTCTTGAGATCCTTCAGTCGGAGCCGGGTTGCCGTTGAAGGCGTTGGCCTTTGGCCGAACAGATCGGGCGATCGAAGAGCTCCGAGCATTTCTCTTCTCGCGTGCGCGAGGCGAACGATTTCCGAGTTTAGTGAGGCGACGGCACATTCCCGCTCGAGTCTGTCGAGAACGCGCGCGGCCGCCAGCTTTCGCGGACCGACTGCGCGAGTATACCGAGCGCGCGCGGTCGCAATTCTCGCAGGGTGGGGAATGATGTGTGAGTCGTGAAACGATCCACCGGCAAGACTATCGCCGACGCGAATGTTGCGATCGAGATTAGGAAGTGCAGTCACGTTCATCGGCTCGCGCTCGGGATCCTGAATCGCCGTCGACAACCAAAGTCGAAGCTCGCAGAGCCACACCGCGGTCGGATTGACGTCCACGCCGAAAATCGATCGTGTCAGAATCTCGCGGCGGATGAGATGTATCGGGCGCGAATCGCCGAGGTGAACGCGAAGAGCAGCCAGCCGTTCCATTATGTGAACGAGAAACGCGCCGGAGCCGCACGCCGGGTCGAGCACGCGCAGGTTTTGAGATACGCGCAACAATTTCTCGCGTTCATCTGGCGAAGGGATTTCGCCGGCGATCGCGCTTGAAACGATGCCCGGATCTATGTCGTCACCGGAAAGTCCACTTGCGAGCGCAGAAGTCGTCAGCTGCTCGACCAGTATTTGCGGCGTATAGAACGCGCCCGTCGTTTTTCGATCGGGCGCTGCCATCAGACCCTCGAATGCTTTCCCCAGCATTTCGGGATCGACAGCTGCTTCGGACCAGACGGAGCTATCTTCGCAAGCGGTGAATCGGTATCTCGTGAGCAGCTGGCCGAACACGTCGCCTAGAGCTGCGTCGGAGAAATGTCGGGTGGAATGAATTCGCTCGATTGCCGAACGAGAAAAGAGACCTCCGTTGAGGAATGGCACGCGACCAAATCTTTTCGCGCGTTGCGCGCGATTCGCGGGGCGAGTGTTCAGCGTCCCAAAAAAAAGCGGCGCGAGCACGCGAGCGTGATACCTTCCGCCGGCCATCATGCAGTCAGCGAATTGGTTGGCGAGAAATGCGTGATCTCCATCGAGCCATCCTTTCGTTTCCAGGAATGAGAGGAAGAGGAGCCTCGAGAGGAATAGCAGCGAGAGATCAGACGCAGTTGAATCGCGCACTGACGCCGAAAGTGATGCGGCGAGCTGTGCCACCGAGGCCTGCATCGCTCGGAAGAAATTGCGGCTCACCGTTTCTCGCCCGAGTATCTCGAGCCAGCGGGAGTGCGTTGCGATATCGGAGTCGCTCGCCGCGTCCGCCATTGCGCAGAGCGTCTCGGAATCGCTGTCCACGATTTTGTCTTGCGAAGCAACGAGCGCGACCACGCGCGGAGTAGTTCTGCCTGAATACCACGCTGCGATCGCCAGCTGTCGCGCTTCGCGCTGAAGTAGAACCAAAATCCATGGGATGTGAGGCGTGCGCGACGAAAGTCTTCCCGCGAGCCGGCCGATAACTTCACGTAGCGGGTGTTCTCCAACCACGTGTGCAACGAGAGCGCGCATTGCTCCCGGACCGAGGGACATGTGAACGTCGCTGAAATCGGAAGCAATGCCGAGGCGCTCGCGAGTCTCCGCGTCGAGAGAGATGATCTCATCAGTGAATCCGAGCTCCACGAGGAGTGGTCCGGTACATTCGACCGAAGTTGTGTTCGCGAGCAGGATCGCAGCCGAGCTGAGTGTGCGCACTCGCGCAGGCTAGGCGCGGGCTTACTCGGACGGCGCATCGTTTCAACACACGAAGAAGCAAAAGACACGCTTACTGCGTCTTCACCTTGAAAATTCGAGTATTCTCATCATCGTTAAGCCACAACGTTGCGAGGGTCGCTAGCGTGCATCCGAAGATTCCCGAACACGGCGGAATTCTCGAGGGCTTTGCCATCGAGCTCGAAGGTGCTAGCGCGCACGCGAGCGTTCAGCGTGATCTGTCGACGCTAAGCGGCGACGATTCCAGTATGCGTCCAATCGGCGACAGCGACACCGATTTCGAGCTCGCGCAACCAAAACGCAAACTCTCCACTCGAGGGGCGTGGAATCGATCATATAAGCTCCGCGCGATTCCGGGCGTCAAATACGCCGAGCCGTTGTTCGCGACGTCAATCTCCAATAACCAGTCGTGGTCGGGAGAGCCGAACAATTCGACCGACGGCGAAGCGCATCTTCCCGAAAGCCTTCATCCGGAATGGAGCATCGAAGCGATCCACGCGCGCGATGCCTGGAACAAATTCTTTCCCGATGCGTCTCGCCCTCCCGGACACGGCGTCGTAATCGGACATCCCGACACCGGCTACTCGGATCACCCAGAGCTCGAGGGGAGAATCGTCAGCGCGAAAGGCTATGATTTTCTCTACGACCGTCTCGACGCGCACGATGATCTCGAGCGTCCACTCACAACGCCGACTCCCAATCCTGGCCACGGCACGGGTACAGCAAGCGCGATTGTCAGCCCGGTAGGGAGCGAGGGCAAATATTCGAGTGGTGGTTGGGTAACCGGAGTCGCGCCGGGCGCCGAAATAATTCCGCTGCGCACCGCCTATTCAGTTGTGTTGTGGAGCGCGCTCAACCTCGCGCGAGCAATCGAATATGCTACCAACGAAGGTGCTCACGTGATTTCGATTTCCATGGGCGGGCTCTGGTCGTGGCGGTTGCGGCGCGCAGTGAGGTTTGCGCAATCGCGCGGCGTCATCATCTGCGCCGCCGCCGGAAACTACGCGCCATTTGTAACCTGGCCCGGCGCGTACGACGAAGTGATTGCCTGCGCCGCGAGCAATGCGCGCGGCGGCGCATGGAAATCGAGCTGCAGAGGACGCGCTGTCGACGTAACCGCTCCCGGTGAATCGGTTTGGCGCGCAACGGTAAGCAAAAACGGAAAGAGCCTGACCTACGACGTCACTCGAAGCTCGGGAACATCATTCGCCACTACCCTCACAGCCGGCGTCGCCGCGATGTGGCTGTCGCGTCACGGGCGGGACTCGCTCATCGCGCGCTACGGCCGCGAAAATCTTCCATTCGTTTTTCAGCGCGTGCTTCGCGAGAGCTGCGTGAATTTCCCCGGATGGAAAGAAGGAAAATTCGGTGCGGGACTCATCGATGCGCTGAGAACGCTAGAGGCGCCGCTGCCTGAAGTTGATGCTGGAGATAGCTCCGGAATGCGTGCGCGAAACGATTTGCACCCGGAGATCGATCGAGGCGGACTCGCAACGTTCGCGCATTTGTTCGGACTGAATCGCATGAAGCTCGTTCGCCCTCTGTCGGAGCTCCTTCGCGTAAATGATGAAGAGCTGGAGCCGACTCTCGATGTAATCGGACAGGAGCTCGCCTTCCACGTGGCGACCGATCCGATTCTATATCGCGAGCTCCGCGCGAACCTGGAAAATGAAAGCGTGATGAACCTCGATCCGTTGCGAGCAGGTCTTGCATCGCGAGCTTCTTCACCTTTGCGATCTCAGATAACCGACGGACCACGCGCGAAATCGAAAATCGAAGTGAAGCGCAGCTTCGGACCGCAGTTGTAGTTGTCCGCAGTCCGCAATCCACAGTCGTCGTTTACATCCCGTCGATGATCCTTTGAAAGCGGGGCAATTCGCGGAGCGAATCCAGATCCGAATCGTGCGCCACCCAGTCTTTCTGACCGTAACCCTTGTCCACCGCCTTTTCGAGCGCGCTCAGGGCCTCGTCCGGAATCCCGAGCTGCGCGTACATGCATGCCATGTTGTAGAGCAGGAGTGGATCGTCGGGATTGATCTTGAGCGCCCTCTGCGCGTAGTCGAGCGCTTTCTCAGCATCTTTAAGGTTTGACGCCGCTCCCGCCCCAATCTGACAGGCGCGCGCATCATCCGGGTTGAG
>JBGQKT010000182.1:0-6578 GCA_041499635.1 Gemmatimonadaceae bacterium | reverse complement strand
TTGTCGCATGACCTGAGAACTCCGCTGACTACAATCAAGGGACTCGCGCACGAGCTTCAGTCGCTCGGCGATGAGCGTACTCTCATTATAGAAGAGCAGGCAGATCGGCTGAATCGAATGGTGAGTGATCTTCTCGACGTTGCTCGCCTCGATGGAGGCGCACTTCCGCTCGACATTCAAGTCAACGCTGTCGACGATCTTCTCGGCGCGGTGGTGCAACATGTAGCGGCGCGACCCGACAGAAACAGACTCCACGTCTCACTAACCGACCCCGCTACTCTGCTGCTCGGCCGATTCGATTTTGTGCATTCACTTCGCATTCTCACAAATCTCGTTGACAATGCTCTCAAGTATGCGCCAATCGATACGCCAGTCGAAGTGACTGGAGGTGCCGAAAATGATTCGATTGTTTTCCGGGTTGCCGATAGAGGAAATGGCATTGCGCCCGCCGAGAGAGATCGACTGTTCACTCCTTTTTTCCGACCATCAGGAGTTGCCGACGGCTCGACAGGGCTGGGGCTCTCGATAGCCCACCGTCTCGCTGACGCGCAGGGTGGAGCGTTGACGTTCAGCGAGAGGGTCGGAGGTGGCTCAGTATTCGAGCTGCGACTCCCCCGATCTTTGTGAAGTCTTGATGATTTGTCGCGCGCTCTTTATGCCGTCTTAACACCTCGTTCTCTATCATGTGACTCACGCGTTCGACGCCGAGTGTGCGTCGAGCTGTTTCATGGCGGGTCGATGACGGATCTGTTGTACCTCGGAATCACTTTCGTCTTTTTCGGAGCCCTGCTCGCGTACGTGCAGGGGTGTTCTGCGCTCGGTCGCGAGGATAGCTCAGATCTTCGAGGAAAAGATGAGCGCTGAAACCATACTCGCCGGCGTAGCGACCGTTCTGCTGCTCGTCTATCTGTTCTACACGCTGCTTCGACCCGAGAAGTTCTGATGACCGCGAACGGCTGGCTTCAGATCATTTTCTTTTCGGTCGTGCTCCTCGCGATCACGAAACCCATGGGTCTTTACATGCTCGGGGTTTACGACGGTCGCTATAGGTGGCTCGGGTTCATCGAGCGTCCGATCTACAAGGTGTGCGGGATCGACCCGGCCGAGGATCAACATTGGACCGCATATGCGGGCGGCATGTTGTTGTTCAGTCTGGCGACGATGCTCGTTACGTATGTCGCGTTGAGATTGCAGGGAGTCCTGCCACTCAATCCGCAACACTTTCCTGGCGTCGTTGACCGGCAGGCCTTCGAAACTGCGGCTTCGTTCACGACGAACACGAACTGGCAGTCATACAGCGGCGAGACGACGATGTCGTACTTCTCGCAGATGACGCAGCTGGCGTTTCACAATTTCGCTTCGGCGGCGGTAGGCATTGCAATCGCCGTAGCGGTCATTCGCGGCATCGGGCGACGGTCGGCCGGAAAGATCGGAAACTTCTGGGTCGACACGGTGAGAGGAACTCTCTACATCCTCATTCCGTTTTCAATCGTGTTGGCGCTCCTGATGGTGCAGCAGGGAGCGATTCAGAACTTCAGTCATTACCTGAGCGTCACGACTCTCGAGGGTGCGAAGCAAACACTCGCGATGGGTCCGGTAGCGAGCCAGGAGGCGATCAAGCAGCTCGGCACGAACGGTGGCGGATTCTTCAACGCCAACTCAGCGCATCCGTTCGAGAATCCAACACCATGGTCGAACTTCCTTTCGATGATCGTGATCTTCCTGATCCCGGCAGGTCTTACATACGTGCTTGGCCGGATGGTAAAGAACCAGCGTCACGGTTGGGCGGTGTGGTCGGCGATGTTCATTCTTTTCTTCGCTGGTGTTACAACTGCCTACTGGGCCGAAGCTCGCGGTAATCCCATCCATGCTGCCCGAGGAATCGACACTCGCGCTTCGGCGGCGCAACCGGGCGGCAACATGGAAGGGAAGGAAGTTCGTTTTGGAATTGCGAACTCCGCTCTTTTTGCGACGGTCACAACCGATGCGTCGTGTGGCGCCGTGAACTCGATGCACGATTCGTTCACTCCAATCGGCGGCCTGGTCCCGCTCGTCAACATTCAGCTCGGCGAAGTCGTGTTCGGCGGAGTCGGTGCAGGAATGTACGGGATGATCTTGATGGTCGTGCTCACCGTGTTCATCGCCGGGCTGATGGTCGGCCGCACTCCGGAATACCTCGGCAAAAAAATCCAGAGTCGTGAGATCCGAATGGTGATGCTGGCAGTGCTCGCGGCACCGCTGGTGATTCTTGGATTCACGGCGATTGCAGTTGTGCTGCCAGAGGGACTCAAAGGGTTGAACAACTCGGGGCCGCACGGATTCTCGGAAATCCTTTACGCATACACGTCGACTTTCGGCAACAATGGCAGCGCGTTCGCCGGTCTCACGGGCAGCAGCTACTTCTACAACACCACACTAGGCATCGCGACGATAATCGGCCGGTTTGCCGTAATCGTTCCCGCGTTGGCGCTCGCAGGATTCTTGTCGGAGCGAAAGGTCGTGGCGGACTCAGTCGGAACGTTTCCAGTCTCGAGTCCACTCTTCGTCGGATTGCTGATAGCCGTGATTCTCATCGTCGGCGCTCTCACGTTCTTTCCGGCGCTCGCTCTCGGTCCGATCGTCGAGCATTTCCTTATGAATGCACGGAGTCTGTTCTAATGGCCGCTGTCGAGCATTCGCTTTTCAATCCCGCGATCGTATCGGTCGCCATACGCGACGCATTCTGGAAGCTCTCACCTCGTCACATGCTGCGGAACCCGGTGATGTTCGTCGTTCTGGTTGGCAGTCTCCTCACGACGATATCGCTCGTCCGCGAAATAGTTACGCGTCAGGGAAGTATCGGGTTCACCCTGCAAATCGCGTTGTGGCTCTGGTTCACGGTTCTGTTCGCGAACTTCGCGGAAGCAATGGCTGAAGGTCGCGGGAAAGCGCAAGCGGATTCTCTTCGGAAGTCACGCCGAGAGACTCATGCGAAACTGCTCGACGATCCGAGCAATCATCTCAGCATCGACATTGTGCCCGCGACGAATCTGCGCGCGGGAGACTATGTCATCTGCACCCCTGGCGACGTGATTCCCGGTGATGGTGAAGTCGTCGAGGGAGTTGCGTCGGTAGACGAATCCGCGATCACCGGTGAATCAGCGCCTGTCGTTCGCGAGTCTGGCGGAGATCGCTCAGCGGTAACAGGGGGCACGAAAGTTCTATCGGATTTCCTCATCATCCGCATCACTGCAAATCCTGGCGAGACGTTCATAGATCGAATGATCGCGCTGGTCGAAGGCGCCAGTCGTCAGAAAACACCGAACGAAATCGCGCTAACGATTCTTCTATCGGCGCTCACGATTATTTTTCTTCTCGCAGTAGTGACGCTGGGGCCATTCGCGACGTATGCGGGTGCAGCACTTGGTGTTCCGGTACTCGTTGCTCTGCTCGTTTGTCTCATTCCGACGACGATCGGCGGATTGCTTTCGGCAATCGGCATCGCAGGAATGGACCGCCTGATACAACAGAACGTGATCGCCGTCAGCGGACGCAGCGTCGAAGCAGCCGGCGATGTGAACACGCTCCTGCTCGACAAGACAGGCACGATCACACTCGGCAACCGTGAAGCAGTTGAATTCTTTCCGGTTCCTGGTACGAGCGTCGAGCAATTGGCTGATCGCGCTCAGCTGTCGTCCTTGCCGGACGAGACACCCGAAGGTCGCAGCATCGTCGTGCTCGCGAAGCAGCGCTTCCAAATCAGAGGCCGTGAAGTTGGCGCGGGCGAAGGTCATCCTGAAATGACGTTCATTCCGTTTTCTGCGTCGACAAGAATGAGTGGCGTTGATATCGGTACAACGAAGCTTCGTAAAGGTGCGGGAGACTCGGTCTCGAAGTGGGTGCGCGAAAATAAGGGCGTTGTACCCCGCGAAATCGACGCGATAGTCGATCGCATCGCGCGCGAGGGAGGAACCCCGCTCGTTGTGGCAGAGAGTGTCGACGGGACGGCCTCAGTTCTCGGGGCGATTTATCTCAAGGACATCGTCAAAGGTGGAATGCGCGAACGGTTCGACCGTTTGCGCGCTATGGGAATTCGCACGGTGATGATTACCGGCGACAATCCGCTCACCGCTGCCGCAATCGCAAAGGAAGCAGGCGTCGACGATTTTCTCGCGGAAGCGCGTCCCGAGGACAAGATGGAGCTCATTCGCCGCGAGCAAAGTGGCGGGCGCCTAGTCGCAATGACAGGTGATGGAACGAACGACGCGCCTGCTCTCGCGCAAGCGGACGTCGGAGTTGCGATGAACACTGGCACGCAGGCCGCCCGCGAGGCAGGGAACATGGTCGACCTCGATTCGAATCCAACGAAGCTCATCGAGATCGTCGAGATAGGAAAACAATTGCTGATGACGCGCGGATCTCTGACGACGTTCTCGATAGCAAACGACGTCGCAAAATACTTCGCGATCATTCCCGCACTTTTTCTTGCGACGTACCCGGCGCTTGGAGCGCTAAATGTGATGCGCCTCCACTCTCCCGAATCAGCGATTCTCGCGAGCGTGATATTCAACGCGCTCATTATCATCGCGCTTATTCCGCTCGCGTTGCGAGGCGTTAGATACAGGCCGGCTCCGGCGGGCGTGATACTGCGGCGCAATCTGGTCATTTATGGATTTGGCGGGCTCGTGATTCCGTTCATCGGCATCAAGCTGATCGATCTGATCCTCGTGCTCGTGCATGCGGTTTAGCCTAGGGATTTTGTCATGATTCGGAATCAACTTCGTCCCGCAGTCGTTTTGACTTTCGTATTGATCATCCTGACCGGATTGATCTATCCGGGAATCGTCACTGCTCTAGCTCAGCTCGCTTTCCCGCGACAGGCCAATGGATCTCTCGTCACGGTCAACGGACGCGTGATCGGCAGCAGCTTGATCGGCCAGCAGTTCAAAGATGCAGCGTATTTCCACCCGCGGATGTCAGCTGCGGGTGCCGGTTACGATGGAGCAGCATCGAGCGGTACCAACAAGGGCCCGACCGACAAAAAGTTGGCGGACACACTCATAGCACAAGCAGTCGCCGAAGCAGAAAGCTCCGGCGCCAGGAAGGGGAGAATTCCCGCCGACATGGTGACCTCGTCGGCTTCGGGACTCGATCCCCATATCTCTCCAGCGAATGCTCTTCTGCAGGTCGCGCGTGTATCGGCGGCCCGTGGCATCGACAGCGCGCGGGTGCGTGCGCTCGTGCAGCAACATATAGAGGCGCGCCAATTCGGATTTTTCGGCGAGCCGAGAGTGAATGTGCTGGCGCTCAACATTGAGTTGGACAAGGAATTCCAGCGTGGCACAGGGGCTCGGAAATGATTCGCGCAGCTGTTGGTTTATTGATCGTGTCAGCGGCTTGCCCAGCGCTCGCACAAACTTCAAGCACGAATAGATCGGACTCAGCATCCCGCGCGGATACCGCGGTAACAGTTTCGTTCGGAGCATTCGTCGACAGTTATTACGCGTACGACTTCGGCCGACCGAAGAACTTCGATCGACTATTTACTACGCAAGCGGCACGTCACAACGAATTCAACGTCAACCTCGGTTACGTCGAGGCAAAACTCACTGGCGCGCGTGTTCGTGGACGCCTCGCCCTGCAGGCAGGCACGTCCGTTCAGTCGAACTATTCCGGTGAGCCGACGATCGGGTCGGTTAGCGGGCCAAATCTCTCTCGTTTTCTTCAGGAAGCGTTCGCTGGATATGCGATTACTCCGAAACTCTGGATCGATGGAGGAATCTGCTTCTCCTGGATCGGAATGGAGGGATTCATCTCGAGAGACAACCTGACATACACGCGCTCATTGAGCGCCGACTACACTCCGTATTACATGAGCGGTGCTCGCGTGACATGGCAACCCTCTCCAAAGCTCACGGCACTCTTCGCAGTGGTGAATGGTTGGCAGAACATTTCAGAAACGAACCAGGACAAGGGTGTTGGTACGCGCCTCGATTTCACGCCAACATCGACAACGACGCTGTCTTATTACGATTTCTTCGGAAACGAAGTCGGCTCGGGACGTTTGCGAACCTTGAACGGAGTAGGTCTCAAGAGCAGTTTGACACGGACGCTCACTGTGCAGGCAAATTTCGACTACGGCACACAGGATAAGCCCGATAACGTTGGACATTCTTCCTGGTGGTCGAGTGGGTTGATAGGAAAAGCGCAGGTCACGCCAACCGTCGGCGTTTCTGCGCGGATTGAGCGCTACAGTGATCCCGATCAGGTGATAGTCGTTACCGGTGTCGCACCCTCGTTCAAGTCAACCACAGCATCCGCTGGAATCGATGTCGCTCCGCTTGCAAACTTGCGAGTTCTCTGGCGCAACGAAGTGCGCGGCACGTGGGCAGACAATTCCATTTTCCCCGATCGCTCAGAGACGTCCGGACTCTCCAAACACAACTATGTTGTCGTAACTTCACTCGCACTCACCTTCTGAAAGGAGCTCGGTGCGGCATGGCCGATGAGCGAGCTCAATCATCCCTGCAGGATGAGCCAACGGTCGAGCGTAGGAAGGAGCTAAGAGTGGAGACTTCCGAGTTCGTCGAGCTGCTCAA
>JBGQKT010000181.1:0-6653 GCA_041499635.1 Gemmatimonadaceae bacterium | reverse complement strand
GGAAAAGTTCGGTAGAGCATATCGATAAAGTTAACTGCGGACTAACGAACTGACTGACGGTCGCCGATATCCGCTGGCCGATACCCGATGACCGAGGTCCGAAACTGAAAACTGCAAACTGAGGTTTGTACAGACGGGAGGATGGGTGAGCTTTAGACCGGGAGGATAGGTGAGCCCGATGCAGCGGGATCGTGGTTCTTTTCTTCTGGTTTGTTAACGGTCATTTCTTTCGGGGTTTGGTTCGGAGTTTCATCCACCCTCCAGTACACCTCGGGTAGAAAGGTATTGCTCGGTGGGTGGTAGCTGCCAAGTGCGAGCCGCCCGAAGTTCACACTCCAGGTATCCGTGTCGATCTCTTCGAAGCCGATTTCTTGGGCAGCCAGAGATTTGCTGAGCCAAAAGTGGCGTCCCTTCCACACAATGCTTCCGTTGATTGCAACGCGTCTGATTTCGAAATGCGCTGGATACTCCGGCCCCGATAGACGTTTGGGAAATTGTCTCAGTGAGGAAGTGTAGCAGCTCGCCGGCGGACGCTGTCCCAGCGCTTCGTGTGGACGCTCGTTGTTGTACTCTCGGCGGAAATAATCGAATCGCTGTTGCTGTTGAGTCAAAGTTGAGCTCGGCGGTCTGGTTGCTTCTGCCTTTAAGGTTTTGTGCATCCTCTCGTGCTGTCCGTTTTGCTGAGGATGGCCCGGATCGATTCGTTCGGGTCTGATGCCCAGCAGGATCCACCAGACTGAAAGTTTGGAGAGTCGACCGAGCGAGACCGGACTCGCGAAGGGGACGCCATTGTCGCTTCTGATCACCTGAGGGAGACCGTATCGCTGGAAGATTCTCTTGAAGATCACTTCTACTGGCTCCCCCGCGGTGGAGAATAGCGCAGTGCATCCCAGGAGGTATCGAGTCTGCGCATCGCACACTGTGAGCGGATAACAGTAAGGACCGGATGCCAGGCGAAACTCGCCTTTGAAGTCCGTTGTCCACACGTCATTCGGCGCTGCAGCTACCGTCAGTCCTGCATCGAGTGGCGGTCCTAGTGGGTGTATTTTGCGCCGGCGACGAGATGAACTGACGAGCCCTTGGCGCCTTAACAGCTCACCGATCGTACTCGATGCTGGCCAGTTTATGTCAGGAAATTTCCTTTCGAGCACAGCTCTAAGTTTTCTTGGTCCCCACGTCGGATGCTGCTCTCTGAGGTCAGTGATCTCTCGGCGAACCTGAGGATCAACTTGATGCGGTGGCGTCTGCGGTGCGTGCGAACGATCATCAAGTCCTAGTGGACCTTCACGCCTAAAGCGTGAGAGCCACTTGTGGCCGGTCTTCTCGCTCACGCCGAACATCACGGCGCACTCGGTTATTGTGTACCGGCCAGACAAAGCGAGGGTAATGAATTCTTGGCGTACTGACATGAGATCGGGAGTCTCCCAGGGCACAACCACCTCCAAGGGTGCGTGCCCTAAATAGTGAGCCGACAATTCTGCATCGGCTCACCCATCCTCCCGGTCTAAGGCTTACCAATCCTCCCGGTCTGTACCGTTGTCTTCGGGCCTCGGTAATCGGTCATCGGCTAGCGGATACCGGCGACCGGCTTTTCAGTATGTCCGCAGTCCGCAATTTGCGGGAGTATTTTTCAACCAGAGATTTGAAATGGAAACGTCATGACTCCCAAGACCGGCGCTGATCTCATCGCGGAAGCAAAGACGAGAATAAGAGAGGTCTCTCCATCTGAATCGATGAAGCTCAAGGAAGAAGACCCCTCCGTCGTCTTTCTCGATGTACGCGAGCCCAATGAATGGAACCTCGGCCGCGTTCCCGGCGCGGTGTTCATCGCCCGCGGGAATATCGAAAGTCGCGTCGAGGCAACCATTCCCCGCGACAAAAAGATTATCATCTATTGTGCGAGAGGAAATCGTTCGGCCCTCGCGGCGGACACGATGCAACAGATGGGTTATGAGGACGTGGCTTCGATGTCGCAGGGATTCGGCGGCTGGGTAGACGCAGGCGGTGAGGTAGAAGGGTGATACGAACAGATCAATTCGAGTTGTCGCGCGAACGCCCCGGTGGCGGAAAGCCGCTCGTCGTCCGCGGCGAGGCCTACCATCCGAATACCGGAAGTGCCGAGGCGACGGGATCGGGAACCGTAGTGATCTGTCACGGCTTCAAAGGATTTGCGCACTGGGCGTTCTTCCCCTACCTCGCGCGCTCGCTGGCCGGAGGAGGAATGCGCGCGATCACTCTCGATTTTTCAGGGAGTGGCGTTGGTCCCGATCGCGAGAATTTCTCCACCCTCGAGGAGTTCGAGACAAACACGTTCACGCAGGAGCTCGCGGATCTCGATCACGTGATTGCGGAAGCTCGTAAACGTGGATGGATCGAAGGCGGTTTTGGACTCTTCGGTCATTCACGTGGTGGAGGCGTAGCAATTCTTCACGCCTCGGTCGATAACGATGTGAGAGCTCTCGTCACCTGGGCCGCGATCTCCAAAGTTCGCCGAATGTCGGATGACGACGTGCGCGATTGGCGAGAGCGCGGATATGCCGACATTCACAATTCCCGAACCGGGCAGAACATGCGGCTCGGAACAAAGCTGCTCGATGAAGTCGAAGCACTCGAGAAAACAAAGCTCGATATTCCGGCAGCTGCCAAGAGAATTGCTGTTCCGTGGCTGATCGTCCACGGCGACGCAGACGAAACCGTGTCGGTGAAGGAAGGAGAGAAGCTCGCCGATCTCGCGCCGGGATTCGGAATGTTGTGGACTGTCGAGGGAGGCAATCACGGATTCGGAGCGTCGCATCCGGTAACTGAAGCGCCTCCGACACTATCGCTGGTCGTGCGCGGAACGGTAGGATTTTTCGCGGAGCATCTGGCGCGCGCGACGGTGTGACCTTACTCGAGCGATTGCGCGATCATCCCGAAATCGCGCAGCTCACGGAACGAATCGCGAGCCACGCGCCGGAAGAAAAAGACGAAGCGGGCATCCGACGCGCTGCAGTTGCGCTGATGCTTCGGCTCAGCGAGAAAACCGGAGAGCCCGAAATTTTTTTCATTCAGCGCGCGCATTACGAGACCGATCCGTGGAGTGGTCAGGTCGCTTTCCCTGGCGGACGCGAAGAAGCCAGCGACAAATCGCTGATGGATACGGCGATTCGCGAGACCTGGGAAGAAACTGGCATCGACATCGGTCGCGACGGAGTGATCATTGGTCAGCTCGATGACCTTCGTCCCCGAATAGTCCGGCTGCCGGCCGTTGTAGTGCGTCCCTTTGTCGTGCTCCTCGGCGATCATTCAGTTCCCGTCCTGAGCGACGAAGTCGCCGACAGCTTTTGGGTTCCCCTGGCGTTGCTCCGGGATCATACGGGTTGGCGGGACACTATAGTAACGGCGGGCGGCCTCGAGTTTACGCGTCGGGCGTTCCATCACGGAGAATTCGTTGTATGGGGAATGACCGAGCGGATTCTCTCCGACTTCCTGACTCTCGCGGGCTAAATCAGTTGCGGCAACGACATAAGCTCGTCCTTGCATTATGAATTAGGATTGCCTAACATAGCAGATAGCTCAACCGTAACTGAGAATCAGTGGCCACTCCAGTAACCAAGCTTCGGAAGGAAATAACCGCAAATCCGGACGCCGGATGGCGGCACGCACGCGTCACTCCGTCGCTGGCCGAGGTGTATCGGTCGGTGCCGGTCGCACGTGGCCCCTGGTGGAGAAAAATCCTCGCGTTCGCGGGCCCGGGCTACCTCGTCGCGGTCGGATACATGGACCCCGGAAACTGGGCGACTGATCTCGCCGGCGGATCACAGTTCGGATACACGCTGCTCAGCGTAATTCTGATCTCGAACCTGATGGCGATTCTGCTTCAGGGACTCGCATCAAAACTCGGCATCGTCACCGGACGGGACCTCGCGCAAGCATGCCGGGATCACTATCCGACCCCGGTAGTCTGGTTTCTGTGGGTAATTTGCGAGCTGGCTATCGCCGCGTGCGATCTTGCGGAGGTCATCGGCTCCGCAATAGCGCTGAATCTTCTTTTCAATGTCCCGCTTACTGCGGGAATCGCGATCACGTCACTCGACGTGTTGATCGTGCTCTATCTGCAGAACAAGGGCTTCCGTCTGCTCGAGGCGCTCGTGATTGCCCTCGTCGCCACTGTCGGACTCTGCTTTTTGTTCGAGATCATCAAGGCGGGGCCGGCGATTGGCGGCGTGATTGGCGGATTCGTCCCGAGACCCGAGGTAGTAACCAACCCGGCGATGCTCTACATCGCCGTCGGTATTCTCGGAGCAACCGTGATGCCGCACAACCTTTATCTGCATTCCTCGATTGTGCAGACTCGCCAATACGAGGAGACGGTGGAAGGGAAGCACGAAGCGGTGCGTTTTGCGTTCATCGACTCAACGCTCGCCCTGAGCTTCGCTTTGTTTATCAACGCTGCAATCCTGATTGTCGCTGCGGCGACGTTCCATACATCAGGGCACAACGAAGTGGCGGAGATCCAGGATGCATACAAGCTTCTGACTCCGCTGCTCGGCGCGGGGGCGAGCACGATGTTCGCTTTGGCTCTTCTCGCGTCCGGTCAGAACTCGACGCTCACGGGAACACTCGCCGGGCAGATCGTGATGGAGGGTTTCCTCAACATCCGCATTCGCCCGTGGCTGAGGCGACTGATCACCCGTGGCATCGCGATCATTCCTGCCGCGATAGTTGCAGTCATGTATGGAGCAAGCGGAACGGCGAAGCTTCTGATATTGAGTCAGGTGATACTCAGCATGCAGCTTTCGTTCGCCGTCTTCCCGCTTGTGCGCTTCACGTCGGACAAACTGAAGATGGGCGAGTTCGTGAATCGTGGCTGGCTCAAGTCGCTTGCCTATCTGGTTGCCGTGATTATCGCCGTGCTCAACGTTTGGCTGCTGCTCCTGATCTTCCGCGGAGGATGACCCGATGTACAAACGCATACTGGTCCCCGTGGAGAATTCCTCTTACGACGAAGCAATCCTCACGCACGTGAAATTGCTGGCGGGTGAGCATGGATCGTCGATCGTGTTGATTCACGTCGCCGATGGATGGGCAGCGCGCAACATCGGCCAACTCCAGCTGCGCGAGAGCGAAGAGATGCACGGCGATCTTCAGTACATCGAGCAGATCTCAGCGTCTCTCGAGCTCGCAGGTCTCGACGCGGAAGCAGTTCTCGCGTCTGGTGATCCTGCTGATGAAATCGTTGCGGCCGCCGAGCGTGAGAAATGCGATCTGATTGCGATGGCTACGCACGGTCATCGATTTCTGAGTGACCTGATTCGCGGAAGCGTGGCCAACACGGTCCGACACAAATCACTCGTTCCTGTTTTGATGGTGCGTGGTCGTGCGCCGACGAAGGACAAGGATGGCAAATGAAAAACGCCAAGCGTGCAGATATTCATCTAATGAGCACGTCGACAGGCGATGCCCTCACCGGACCTGTCGAGGATTATCTCAAGGCGATCTACGCGCTCGGGCGCGGAACAGGTGCGGTCGCGACAAACGATATTGCGCAGCGACTGCTGATCGCACCCGCGTCTGTGAGCGGAATGGTTCGCCGACTCGCGGATCAGGGACTCCTTTCATACGAGCGTTATCATGGCGTGAAGCTCACTGAACGCGGGCGCCGCGCTGCTCTTCGCACACTTCGGCGTCATCGAATCATTGAATCGTATCTCTCGAAGGCACTCTCGTATCCGTGGGATCGCGTGCACGCTGAAGCCGAGCGCCTCGAGCACGCCGCATCTGACGAGCTCGTAGACAGAATGGCGTCGGCGATCGGTGAGCCCAACGTCGATCCGCACGGCGCGCCGATTCCCTCGCGCGAGGGACTCGTCGATGAGACGGAATATTTTCCTCTCGCCGAGCTCGGAGCGGGGCTCGGCGTTCGAGTCGTGAGGGTGAGCGACGAAGATCCGGAAATGCTTCGCTATCTCGCGGAGCTCGAGATTACACCAGGCGCGGAACTTCTCATTGTTTCGAAGGCGCCCTTCAGCGGGCCAATCACGCTTCGCATCGGTGCGACACTTCAGTCGATTGGGCCGTCACTCGCTGCTCAAGTACTCGTCGAGCCACTCACTGATCTCGAAGCGCCCGCCCACTGATATCTGTGCTCAAGGCGAAGTCGCGGCGCGGTCGCTGATCAACGGTACGCTGGACGTTGCTGCATTGTCCGCCAGCAGCTTGGTGGTAAAGCGCTGGCCCTCGGAGATTCGCTCGACCTCTATTGCTATCGCGTCTACCGCATTGGTCAGCTGGTTCAGCCGTTCTTCTATCCGGGCCTGGGCGGCCGTATCCTGAGGCGCTAATCGCTTCGCCCGATTCGCGAACCAGCTGCCGGCAACTGTCGCCGAGGCAATGATAAATACGATGGCGATGACGCTGGGTGCAACGATCTGCAGAATCGCGATTGCCTGTGGATTCATCTAATCCATTACGCGGAGGGCGGCCCGAGGATTCACACCGCTGCAGACTTCACACAGCTCCTTTGCGGGCGAGTGCCTAAGCTATGATGTCCCACTGGAAGCAGCCAGCATCCAGCCCCCCGCTAGCTTTAACGCGTGATCATTCCGTTCCTCGCGGCAGCATTTCTTCTTCAGGCGCCGCAGCGCGCCATCGCGATCGATGAGCGTCTCGCG
>JBGQKT010000180.1:0-6661 GCA_041499635.1 Gemmatimonadaceae bacterium | reverse complement strand
GGCGCGCTGACCGGCTGGCGGGAGGTCATCGAAAAGCTTGGCAATCCGCGCGGAATCTGGCGACATGGCGGCACATGGGCCCTGATACTGATTCTCGCCGCGACTCCAGCACTATTGTTCTGGTTCCTCGATCGCGCTGGAACCGTCACCGATACCTCTATCGTCGGTGCTGCCATCATTGGAGTCGCGTACACACAAATCCTAAAGGGCGGCTCGGAGTACAAAGCTCCGGGTTCCACCATTCCGATTTGGGACTTTCTTTCGTGGTGGCGGGATCAAATAGACCAATCCTTGCTGGAACGCGCACGCACCAATGCCTTGGCATTCGACCAAAAGGTCTCCGAGGAGATTGCGAACGCGAACAAGTTCGGTCCTGCAACTCAACTGGCGCAGAAGCTCTCTGCTGATCCAGTAAAGTTTGTCACTGATCTCGAGGCCGAGAGGAAAAGGCTCAGCGCGGCCGTGCCGGCCCTTGATCAGGATGCCGTGAACTTTAGGCTTGCCCAGCAGGTGTACAAGGAGATCCAAGGAGACTCCAACTGGCGGAAGCTCATCGTCGAGCACAACCTGATCGATAAAGGCCTTGTATACAAATACTTCAGTGGCCGATGGCCGCGCCGACTCGTCGGAACGGTCATCGTGGTGGTCGCCATATGGTTTGCCCTCGGTGCTAGCGTCCAAAGCAGTGGCGGAGACGTTGGAACGATCCGCGCGCGCCTTGAGCGGTCATATCTTGTCAATCGCCTAAAGAAACAAAGCGGCTCGGCCCCCGATCTCGCTCGCGTTACTGGCCAATTGATGGCGCGGCTGAACGGCGCCGGGGACAGTTCGACGAGGAAATTCTGGCTCGCGTCGCTGCGTGAACCGCTGCGCGATCCGACTCTGTCAATGCCACGGGTTGACGCCGCAATCCAGGTCTTGTTGGCCGCTCGGGATCACAAGGCAATAAGCCAAGAGTCAATCGCAGACGGCCTCCTATACGCCTTACGCAATTCCAACGTCGATGCTCGCCGCAGAATACAAGCGGCGCTCGTGTACCTTGCAAGTGCACTGCAACCGGCGCCACCTGAAGACCTGCTCAAGTGGAACCCGACAGAGGGCGATGCCGTTCCTCAGATCGAGCAGCGAATCGATCAGTGGCGAGCCGCATGGTCACCGCCGAAGATCTTACCAGCGAGTCCGGCGTCCAAATAGTTCATTATCGGGCGGAAAACTGTGCGGCGTTCTACATTTGGCCCGCTAAACTCGCCTCACAACACTGAATGCCCGAGCTAAAAGAGCAGCTCCAACGCACACTCGGCGACAACTACTCCCTCGAGCGCGAGCTCGGCGGCGGAGGCATGTCGCGTGTGTTCGTCGCCGAGGAGTTGTCGCTCGGGCGAAAAGTCGTGGTGAAAGTTTTGCCGCCGGACCTCGCGGCCGCGGTCAATCTCGAACGCTTTCGCCGAGAGATTCAGCTCGCCGCAAAACTTCAGCATCCGCACATAGTTCCAGTGCTTGCCGCGGGCGTGAGCGACGGACTTCCCTACTATACTATGCCATTCATCGAGGGCGAGTCGCTGCGCGCAAAGATTGCGCACGGCGGGCCGCTCCCGGTCAACGAGGCAGTAAAAATTCTGCGCGATACATTGAGCGCGCTGTCGTATGCGCACGAGCATGGCGTCGTGCATCGTGACATCAAGCCGGACAACATTCTTCTCACCGATGTGCACGCAGTCGTCGCTGACTTCGGCGTTGCAAAGGCGCTGAGCGCTTCGACGAATCCCGGCGCTTCAATTACGTCACTCGGGATGGCGCTCGGCACTCCCGCATACATGTCGCCCGAGCAGGCCGCCGCTGATCCGACAGCAGATCATCGCTCTGATTTGTACGCCGTCGGTGCAGTTGGTTACGAGATGTTGACCGGTCAGCAGGTATTCAGCTCGCGTTCCCCTCAGGCGATGCTCGCCGCTCACGCGACAGAAGCGCCGGAGCAGCTGACGAAGCGGAGGCCGAGCGTGCCACCTGCTCTCGCGTCGGTAATCATGCGTGCGCTCGAGAAGTACGCGGCAGACAGACCTCAGACTGCGCGTGAAATGTTGGCGGAGCTCGATGCCGCAGTAACGCCGAGCGGTGCGACTTCTCCGACAGGAATGTTGCCCGCTCGACCATTGAGTTCGCCGAAGCGTTCGAGATTCATCGCTGCCGGCGCAGCAGCGGTTGTGATTCTCGTCGGATTGACTGGCTGGTATTTGTACCGAGGCAAAGCGCCCGCGGCTTCCGGCGCCGCGAGTGATGCTGTCGCGGCTGACAAAACGCCGACACTCGCTGTGGTTCCTTTCGAGAATCTCGGCAACGCGAGTGATGCTTATTTCGCTGACGGAATGACCGATGAAATCTCGAGTCGGTTAGGAAGTCTTTCCGGATTGAGAGTGATTGGACGTCAGAGCATGCGCGGTTATGCGAATACGACCAAGACCATTCCGCAAATCGGCAAAGAGCTCGGTGTCACTTATCTCTTGACTGGTACAGTGCGATGGGATCGCTCCGGAGCAAAGAGTCGTGTTCGCGTGAGCCCTGCACTGCTCCGCGCGAGCGACGGCACCGAGGTTTGGTCGGAGCCGTATGAGGATCAGCTCACGGGAATTTTCCAGCTTCAGACGAAAGTCGCTGAGCGTGTCGCGCAAGCGTTGCAGCTGCATCTCAATTCGGGTGAACAGCAAACGCTCGCGTCGCGACCCACTGAGAATCTCGCGGCGTACGATTACTATCTGCGCGGAAACGAATTACTGGAGCATGGCACTCTTGGAGCGGTGAAGCTGCGTGCATCGAAGCTCCTCGAGCATGCGACACAGCTCGATCCGAAATTCGCTCTCGCTTTCGCCGCGCTCGGAAATGCGCACACGGAGACGTATTGGGATCTCGCCGATGTTACTCCGGAACGACTGAAGATGGCGAAAACCGCGATCGATCGCGCGCTCGAGATCAATCCGAATCTACCCGCCGCACACAATGCGATGGGCAACTACTGGTATCACGGATTCCTGGACTACGATCGTGCGCTCGAGGAATTTGCGATCACTACTCGCCTCGCCCCGAATGATCCAGACGCGTACGCGTGGAAAGCAAGAGTCGAGCGGCGGCGTGGGAACATGAACGAGGCAATTGCCGATTACCGCCGCTCCGTGGCGCTCGATCCCAGGAACATCACCAACGTCCTTGATCTGGCCGAGACATATACGGTGACGCGGGATTATCGGTCGGCCGATGAGCTGTACGGTAGAGCTCTCGCGTTGGACTCTTCCTCGTGGGATGCCTGGGGTTATTTAGCGTACGACGCGCTGATGCGCTCTGGCGACGTCAATGCAGCACTTGGGATTCTTTCCAAGGCGGCTGCCAAAACAGACCCGGATCAACTCGCGACTGATCTGTTCGTGGGCTCCCTGGTCTTTCCTGCGGTATTGGATCGTCAGTTGGCCGCTGTGATGCATAATGCCAGCGCACCTTCCGGTCCACCTGAGAAACTTCTTTTCTTCGGAGGAAAACAGAGCCTGGCTTTGTATGAACATGATTCTGCCGGCGCTCGCGCTGCTGCTGACTCGGTCATTCGCCTGGCGCCACTTGTTCTAAAGGGCGCGTTCATCGACGCCGATTTCATGGGTGCGATTTCAATGGCGTACGTGATACGCGGCGATAGTGCGCGCGGGCTTCGCGAGATGCGTAAGACAGTTGCGAGTATTCCGATCAGTCGGGACGCGATCCGCGGGTCAGTAGTGCTGTTGAACTTGGGGTATTCCGCGGCAGTGGCCGGCAATTTCGATGAGGCCATCGACGCGTTCAGTAAGGTTCTCTCGGTTCCAAGCTACACTTCGCGTTCGCTGCTTCGCGTCGATCCACTCCTCGCGCCGCTACGAAAGGATCCGCGCTTCCAGTGGCTCGTGAGCGAGAAATAATGAGCTTGTCTTTCACGACTATGCCGACTCCAATGCCGGGGACGTTCCAATCTTTGAGAACTTGCGCCATGTAGGCGTCGAATCCTTCGAGGCGCGAATCGATCGAGCGTTGCTGCGCATTTGCCGCCGCTGAATTGATCAGGAGCACGAGCGTCGAAACAACGAGGCGGCGGTTGATCATGGCTGCGGTCCGGGGTAGAGAGTGAAGCACCAACGTGCAAATACGTTGGGACATGCGCAACCAGGCTGCGCCGAATGCACAAATGAGGCGTAAAACACTGCGTCGCCATACTTTTTTTGCGCGCCAATTCCCCTCGCAACACTGGGCGCTTCAGTTGCGTACAGCTTACCGTGTTATGTGACGCCGCCTCTTTATAGCGAACTATTTCACCAATGGATTCTTAGACTAACAGGACTCGAGAAGGACCGGTACCTGGAGTCGGCTGCGCGAGTAAAGTCGTGGCGCATTGAACACCTCCATCAAGAGTTGCTAGAGGGTCCGAGCGTCGACAACGCCGTAGCAACAAGTCTCTTGGGCGAAGCAGTTCAAGAACTCACCGTTGCGGGAATCCCGGAAAGCAAGTTGTTAGCGAAGCTGCGTCGCGATCGCAACGTTTGGCCGACGTGGGCGGAGTTGCGCGCAGCTGTTCTGCTCTCGCGAACTGCCGTTGGATCGCACTTCCAAATGGAGGTCAGCGATCGAGGAAGTAGCCGGCCAGATTATCAGATCCTGTTCCCCGGAGAGAAGCCGCATTGCGTCGAGTTCAAGGCAATTGGTTTGTCCGATGAAGAAACCGGATTCTGTCGCAGGGTCCATCCAGCGCTCGACGCGCTCGTCCCGTCCCAGGGACTCTTGACGTTTCACGCTCAACTAGACCTAAACCAGATCAACTTGTCGTCTGTTGATCCACGTAGACTCGAAATCGATGCGTCGCTCGCGACGAGAGAGATTCCTGGTTTCCCAAGAGGCCTAGGCGCAGTAGCTATCGTGGGGCATGGTGGTCAGCGGAATTACGCGAGACGGGTTCGCTTACGCCTTGAACAAGAAGCGGCTAGACAAATCTCGGCGTCTGGATTGGGATGGGCCGCGTTCTATTGGACCAATGGTGCTCCTTTCGCAGAAGTGATCTCGCGGCTCGATTGGAACGCTATACCCGAGCGAGTTGTCGGTTTGATTTTCGTGGGGGATGCAATCGCCTTTCCGCACGGAAACATTCATTCGTTCACTGTGTTTGCTCCGCGTGGCGTCAATTCCGGTGAGACGGAGATTACTTCGACCATTCACAGCGGGCTCGCTCAAGCTGTATTCGAACGGTTTCAAGTATCCTCGGGCGTTCGCGCAACTTTGCTCGTCGGATCTGAAGACCGTGACCGCATTGAATTGTTACGTCGCGATGGCAAGCGCCGCATCTTGCCTTTTAATCTTCTAATGGACCGAGATCCGACGCCTTTTCTTAAATGATATCGAGAAGACCCTTGCACATCTTTTTTGATGAAAGCGTGCATCTCTCAGATGACTTTGCGATCGGCGCGTTTGTGGTGGTAGAGCAGAACCCGCAGACCGATATTGGCGCCGCGCTCGCCTCCGCGGGATTCGATCCGGAGAAGGACGAGTACAAGAGCGGACACCAGCATTCTCGCGACCACAGGTATCCAATCTTAAGAGAAAAACTGTATGGCATCCTGAGGCATAGCAAAATTGGTCTGGCGATAATGCCAGCAAGTCCGCAAGCTCAGTTCGGCCGACACGCTATCTCAGGTCTGCGGCAAATCGTTCGAGAAAACGGCTTACGTGGTGAGCTAATCGTTCATTTCGATGAAGGGATTTTTCCATCCGTTGCCGCTGCGCACCAAGTCGCCACGGAGCTCAGTGTACCACCACGTATCACCTTTCAGTTCGAATCTGACTCTCGCGGGACTCGCGGAATACAGCTCGCGGATCTTGTAGCTCACGTGTCAAGCATGATGCTCCTTTCCGGATTGGGACGCGTTTCCAAGATGATAAAGCCCATGCCAGACACGGAGGATGCCGGCGACGAATGGCCGCTACGATTTGAGTTATGGGCGCGACTCCGGTATCAGTTCTTTCGTCGTACTCTTGTTGATCCCACATTGAAATTGGAAATTGAGCGGGGCTTGGTTGATACGACATGCGCGATATACATCGCTCCTACATGCAACGAAAAAATTTCCATGGCGGCGATTAAGCAATTCGGCCAGATGCATCTCGGTTGCATTCACTAGTTGTTGATGCTTCTCGCTGCGAGCGCGGAACTTACTGAGGAGTTCCGATGTGAGGCTAACGCGTTTCGGCAATCTCAGTGCTAAGAAGTGGAATCGTCTCAGGCGTCGCGCCTGCGTTGGTTCGCTCCTGCCGACTAGTCTGCCGGACAAAAATGCCGGAGTCATCATAAGGACATACTCTGCGTCATTACGAAAAACGATGACTTGCCTCGGGAGGCGCGCGAAGGTCCGATCTTTCACCCCGATTGGGGAACTCATGCATACGAGGAGTACAACGGCCATATTCGCGGGCTGAATGCCTTGCTGGCAATGGTATTCCCAACGCCAGCGGATACCCAACGCTCGACGCGATACCTGACGGCACGACGCCTTCAAGTTGAGCACAGCCATACCGGGCCATGGACAGTTGATGTCCGTCATACGATGCTCTCCTGGCAAGTTGCGATGCGCGTTTCTGCTGTCGAGGTATACCTCCAAAATGCACT
>JBGQKT010000179.1:0-6671 GCA_041499635.1 Gemmatimonadaceae bacterium | reverse complement strand
TCGTGTCATTGTGGTAGAACAGCTTGAATCCTGTGAACTGCAAAGGTTCGGCCTCGACGTAATCGCGGTACGAATCAAACTTGAGCCACGGATTTCCCCGATGGAAACGGATTCGACGCGTGAGCATTGCCACTGTTGATCCTGCGACCGGCGACACTATCAGAACATTTGAGCCGGCGAACGCTCAGCAAATCGATGATGCGCTGACTCGCGCTGCAAAAGCATTTTGCGAACATCGATTGCTCTCCTTTGCGGATCGCGCTGCTTTGATGACGCGAGCTGCCGAAATTCTCGAGGACGAGAAAGCCAAGTTCGGCAAATTGATGACGCTGGAGATGGGGAAGCCCATCGCAGCCGGAATAGCTGAAGCCGAAAAATGCGCGCTCGCATGTCGATACTATGCCGAATGCGCGCAGAATTTTCTGGCGGAGAGGAATGTTGTCGTCAAGGATGGCCGAGCGTGGATTGCGTTCCAGCCGCTAGGTGTCGTCCTGGCGGTGATGCCGTGGAATTTTCCGTTCTGGCAGGTGTTCCGATTTGCGGCGCCGGCTTTGATGGCGGGAAATGTCGGGATTCTCAAGCATGCGTCGAATGTCCCGCAATGTGCTCTCGCGATCGAAGATGTGTTCAAGCGCGCCGGATTCGCTGATGGTGTTTTTCAGACTCTTCTGGTTGGGACGGCTCCGGTCGCCACGATGATTGCTGATCGTCGCATCGCTGCGGTCACGCTCACCGGAAGTGAAGGCGCAGGGCGCGAGGTGGCGAGCACCGCCGGGAAAAATCTCAAGAAGGCTGTGATCGAGCTTGGTGGCAGCGATCCGTTCATCGTCATGCCGAGCGCTGATCTCGATAACGCTGCGAAAACTGCGGTGACAGCGAGAATGATCAACAATGGTCAGTCGTGCATTGCCGCGAAGAGATTTATCATCCACGAAAAGATCTACGACGGTTTTATGAACCGCTTCGTGGCGGGTGTGAAGGCATTATGCGTTGGAGATCCGATGGATCCAAAGACGCAGGTAGGCCCGCTTGCGACAGCCCAGATAAGAAAGGATCTCGAGAGGCAGGTGAAGGCGACGGTAAAAGCCGGTGCTCGTGTACTCGTCGGCGGCAAGCGGATAAAGAGGGTGGGATATTTCTATGAACCCACTGTTCTCTCAGACATTCCGTCGGGATCGCCGGCAGAGTCGCAGGAATTGTTCGGACCGGTCGCGTCAGTCTGGAGAGTCTCTTCTATAGATGAAGCGATTGAGAGAGCGAATGGAACGAGCTTCGGATTGGGCGCGAGCGCATGGACAAAGGATGCAACCGAACGCGCGCGTTTTATTCGCGACATCGAAGCAGGTTTGGTTTTCATCAACGGAATGGTCGCATCTGAACCTGCGTTACCATTCGGTGGTGTGAAGAGCTCGGGCTACGGACGAGAGCTCGGGGAATTTGGAATCCGCGAGTTCGTCAACATCAAAAGCGTGAAAGTCGTCGCCACGAATGAGGAGCGCTCCTCGACGGAATAGAGATCAACGGGGATTGATCACGACCTATTGAACCTTGAACGGGACAGTCACCGTCTAATCGACCCGATGCGGATGTACAAAAACAGCACCTCGTGATACAAAACCGGCATATCGGAGTAGCGGTACACGTCATACTCTAAGCTAGACATTGGAGTTTGGCTGGAATGTGAGCAGGGTTGTAGGCTTCATAGCAGCACCGTTGGTAGCGCCCGTTTCTGCAGTTGCAGGATCTATTTCTGCCCAGCCGCTCAGCCGACCTGTGCTACGCATAGGATCGGCGAGCACTCTTTCTGATGAGCACCGTTGGCCGTCATTAGACCTTCTTTATCGCGCGCGAATGGGCGACCCCTCAGCCACCACGGCACTCTACAGCCGATTTCAGCAGCTAGTCAAACGACTAGCGAGATCGAGTGGTCTCTCCGCGGATGTGCAGAATCAGCTGATCACGTCGTTCGTATCCGACATCATGCTAGGGTTGCTTGAGGTGAAAATTCTTCCGGTCCACCTCGAAAGCTACGTAGCACGCTCCTTCAAGAATCGACTGGTCGATTATCATCGGGAACGTTTCTTCCGCGAACGTCGTTTAGCCGAGGCACTTACAACTTTACCAGGCTCGGGACAGAGAGTTGTCGCAAGCTGTTGTTCGGAGCACGCGATACGATCGGCATCCGGCCCTCGCGCAGAGGCGTCGGACCAATCGTCTAAGGCGCTCTCAACATTCATAACCGCGCTTCTCAACCCACTCAGCAAGGCGGATCGGGCGCTACTTGATTGGGTCGCTTTCCAAGCGCCAACTCGCGAAATCAGCGAAGGTATGGGGATCTCGACTTCCGCTGTAAAAGTGCGCCTGCATCGATTGAGAATTCGCTTGCGACGCGCTTCGGTCAAATACCTTGCGACGCTCGAACCAACCGAACGTCAAGAGTTGTTGAGGTGGATTCCCTCATTGGCCACGGAGGTCTCAAGGTGACTTCCCTCAAAGACGTCCAAGCGAGAATGGTCCCTTTACGAAATCGACTGCGCTCGAGCGCGTGCTTTGTAGAATCGCACGTCCATCTTCGGTAGTTCCGATCACCTTTCGGGATGCCGAATTCTTGAAATCGGTTTTGTCGTCGGAACCAAAGAACGCGCCAGTCTCGCGTTCGAACGCGTTGTTAACGAGTTGCGGACACAGTGGGCCAAACTGCGCTCTTGAGGTTGCCTCTACTGTCTCATCATACACAGTCGAAAAAACATCGAGAATACTGTTTGCAGGGAATCTCCAGTAAACTCTCTCATTCCGCGGGTCACGCTGCCGCGGAAGTGAATTAAGGTCAACGGGCGTCGCCAAAAAGAAAGCGCCACCGCTCGGAATGTTGAACATTCCGTGACCAGCCGCTGCGGGAGGACTGTCGTAGCTCCGGTTAATCATGTCTGGAACTACTGGGTTATCGACGTCCGACGGCCCGCGAAACTCGAAATCAGCATTTCTCAAATCAGGAAGACCCGGATAAAAAACCGAATGGTCGATGGCATCCTGCGCTATCGTCACAAGGGCACCTGATCGCAGCGGATGATCGTGGCCGGTACCCGGGAACATGTGATGATAGAGCGTCCATATCCCTGCCGGGTCGTTTCGAAGAGATTCAAACATCGAGCAGGGAAAGTTCTGAAAATCTCGAAACGTGTCCATCGCTAAACCGATCGTAATACCATCGAGATAAATCGTCGTGTCCGAGTTGTTGTACAACTCCATGAAACCGTTCTCGTAGTAGCAAAGCGTTCCAATGTCACAGAGAACTCGCCATGACACCTCGTTGAAAATAAGCGACCGTCGGCGACTAGCCGGAATTGTCACCGTTGCCGACTTCGACGCTGCGGATATCTGAATGCTGGCTTTCCCTACAAACCCGCGAACATCGGGAGCGGCACCAAGTTTTGCGAGTTCCTGAGAGCTTAGCGCGCGTTTTACATCTATCGTGTAGAATCCATCCTTCACATCCGGCAAGGTCACTTGGCCGGAGCTACTTGATGTATACAGCTTGGATGAACTGACCGTAGAATCCGCTGGCGCGACTCTTACTTCAGCTCCTGGTATCCCTGCGCTCCATCCCAATTGCTGCGCTGCCGGTGCGTCTGCCGCGTCGGCGGTAATCGTGATCGTTAGCGTCGATCCACCCGTTGGCGGAGGTTCTACAATTTTTACGTCTCCGCCTGCGCATGCTGATAACAGTAATAGCGACGCGACAGCGCTTCTCCACCCACTCGCAGCCGGAATATGTTCGAATGACCAAACCATGTTTTGCACGTTACCTATGCGCACGGACAAGCGCTAGCGGTGGCCCGGCTCAATGCCGTTGAGCCGAGCCATCACTCCTAGAACTCGCAGAAGCAGCAGACGCCGGGCCCAGGGCAATCCCCGAATACACCACCGATCGCCTGGCATCGCTCGTTGCAGTTCTCGGGCGAGACGCATTCGCCCAGCGTGTTGTGCCCATCGTTGAAACACGTCTCTGCCGGGCTTGCCGCAAGAAGCTCCGTCGCCCCGAACGTGAAGCTACTTAGAATCGACAACACTAAAACGATTCGCAGTAGCAGTTTGGTTGTACGCATCTCCCCTCCCGAGAAGACTGAGCGGACATTCCGCCCGAGGCGAAGTGAATTCTTCGCCTCTGTCATCAAGACGCACATCGGTTACAACGTCTCGCAGTAACCGCTTCCCGTCTCACCTGCAGAAGTCATTTCGCAAACGCGAGCCAAATAATTAATCAGGGAGAGGCCATGCGTTCCTTGTCAGGACGATTTCATCATGTTGTCGGCGAAGCGCGATCGAACGTCGGAAGACTGTTGCGGATTGTGCAGGGCGTATTAATCACCTGCACCGTCTTATTCGTGCTTGCGCTGTCTTACAAAAACCACTCGCTACGAAAAGAGTTCATCGAACATCGGCGCGCAGATATGCGCGCGGAACGGGGCGGATTCATCCCGACATTCACGACTCGCGCTACGGACGGCGAAATGATTACCGTCGCTCACGCCGAAGACAGTTCTGCGAGACAAATCGTTTTCGTCCTTACATCGACATGCCCATACTGCCGACGTACGCTGGCATCATGGGGCAGGATCACGAATAGAATTCACGCGACACACGTACGCCCTTTGTCAGTAATCGCGCTCACAACTGATTCGCTGATGGAAGCACAACGGTTTGCGAGAGCTCAACGTTTTGCATTTCCGATCGTTCCGTTTCCTGAGCGAAAGCTTGTTAGTCTCTCTCGCGCCAGTGTCGTGCCGCAGACGCTCGTGCTCAACGCGGAAGGACGCGTGATCTATACTCGGAGGGGCGTGATCGATACACGCGTAGCGGAAGATTCGGTTGTAAGCGCAGCGCTTCGAGTTCTTCCCGCGAAGAAACAACCGCCAAAACTTATTAAGACCGCAGCGATTCAACATTCCGCCGTTGCGCTACTGAGGTGACAATTCGCTGTCACTGACATCATATTCGACAACCAGTGGAAACAAAGTGATAAGTTGATGACCGAATGAGGTCGACACGTCTCGTGTCACGAAACAATCTGCTAACGCTCGTTGTTAGCGCATTGCTCGTCCCACACGTTTTTCTCGGCGCGCAGGAATCCCAAGCCGGCGCTTCAATAATCGGTCGGGTCACCGACGCAAGCTCGAACCAGCCACTCACCGGCGTCCGCATCACGTTGGAAGGAACAACATCCGCGACATCAACTGACAGCGCGGGAAACTTTCGGATTAACAGAGCGCCCGCTGGCCCTCAAGTTCTCCGCGCTCAGCGCATCGGTTATGCGCCATCACGCATTGATATGGTCGTTCCAACGCAAGGCATAATTACCCATGACATTGTCATGGCTCGTCACGCGCTCAACCTCAAAGGGGTTGAGGTCATCGCAGATCCGACAAGTCGAGCTCGCGGAGAGCTGGGGACAGCGAGCGTGATCGAGCACGATGCAATCAAGAATCAGATGGCCGCGAGCGTCGCTGGCGTTCTTGAATTACTTCCCGGCGTTCCTCTCCAAGCACCCGGGCTCGATAACGTACAACAGATCTCGCTGCGCTCAGTCCCGATCTCTACCGGAGATCCAAACTCAACGAACCGCTCTGCGGAAAATCTTGCGGCGTTCGGTACTCTTGTCATTCTTGATGGTGTCCCGCTGTCGAACAACGCAAATCTGCAAAGCGCCGGCACGCGGTCTGACCTCAGCTTCAGCAGCTCCGCGGGTGGCGGCATCGATCTAAGAAGAATTCCAGCCAGTACTCTCGAGCGCGTCGAAGTAATTCGCGGCGTGCCTTCAGCGCGATACGGCGATCTCACCCAGGGAGCTGTGATCGTCGACACACGCGCAGGTGTTGTTGATCCCACTGTATCATTGCGATTCGACGCTCGCACAACAGAAACAAGTTTCGTGGGTGGCACAAAGCTCGGGTCGCGACAAACTGGTACGCTCACACTTGACTTAGCTCGCACACGCTTACCGACCGGGCTTCGCAACGACGAAGCAACGCGATTTTCCCTTCAGCTAGCACACCGCGCGTTATTCGGACGATTAGACCAAAGTGATCTTGCGGGAAACGACGCCGCAACGAACTCACGTCTCGTCCTCGACACTCGCGCCGATCTATATCACCTGATCGACAATCGTCCGGAACAGCCATCGCTTCCCGGCGAGGAGTCGCGATCGCGTGACGTTGGTGCAAGAATCTCAGAGCGCGCCCGCCTGCTCACTGGAAAGGATTCACATTTCGAATTCACCGGATCGATCGAGCACGGACACCAGACCTCATTCGCGCGCGGCAACCAATTGCGCGCCGCCACACCCATTACGGATCGCACTACCGCGGGCAGAGCAATCGGCAAATATATCGGTGGGGTCTACAACGCGCGCCTCGATGTCGACGGTTTGCCCACGGTCGCCTACACACGCGCTGAATTCTTCGATCATCGCGATGCGTTCGGTTTCTCACACGAGCTGCGACTCGGCAGCGAGCTGCGTCGAGAGTCGAACAACGGCAAAGGTTTCCAATTTGATATCGAATTACCATCCGGTTCGACTTTCAACGGCGTTCGTGGATTCGACAGGCCGCGGTCATTCTCTTCAATTTCCGCGGTTGCCACAACAGCGTTTTACCTCGATGACAAGTTGTCCC
>JBGQKT010000178.1:0-6688 GCA_041499635.1 Gemmatimonadaceae bacterium | reverse complement strand
CGCCGGATCATCAGAGGTTGCCTCGATCTCCGCTAAAGCATCCGCTGAAAAAACGCGCACATCAGTGCCGCGCGGCGTCGTGTAAGGATGAATGTTCGATACAAAGTCTGCGCCGCCAGTCAGATAATCCGCGACTACCGCATCGACGATCGGTGAATCGTGAAGCGGACAATCCCCCGTCACCTCGGCGATTATGTCAGCGTGATTTGCGCGCGCGGCGCCGACGACTCGTGCGAGCACGTCCTCTTCGCTGCCGCGAAACGTCTCGGCTCCCGCGCGCGCGGCAGCGTCTGCAACTGCATCATCGGCGGGTGACGTGGAGGTCGCGACAACGAGAGCGTCGAGCGTTGTTGCGCGGCGCAGTCGCTCGATCATCCGCGCCAACATCGGCTCGCCGAGGATGGGCTTGAGCACTTTGCCCGGCAATCGCGTTGAAGCGAACCGGGCTTCGATGATGCAAACAACTCGCGAGTTCATAGAGATGAAAGATTCATCGTCTCGCTTCACTCCTATCCTTCATCCACATCCTTCTGCCGAATGTGCGAATTGATCCACACGAGTGATGGCTCTTCCTCGAGCAGCCTGACGATATCGTGCCAGCTGAATTCTCCACGCTCGTCCATCCGCCGATAGACCTCGCGGACAAACTCGAGGTCCTCGGGCGTGTCGACTGTCCATCGCCAGTCTGCCCGGTCGATGTCGCTCGTGACGCTCATCAGAGAGAAGATTTCAGGATGACGGTACATGTACGCCGTGACGTGAACGCGCTCGTAAGTCTCGCGCGCTCGCCGCGCAGCGCGCTCGAGAGCATCGATGGAAAACACCTCGGTGTCGAGCCCACGTGGAAACGACTGAGGAATCTTGTTGCTCGCGTAATCCGCCGCGCCGTTCGCCTCGATGAAAAGCGAGATGATGCTGTCGCTGACCGACGGATCCAGCAGTGGACAGTCTGCCGTCAACCTCACGCAGACGTCGGCGCCGGTTTGGTTCGCCGCACCTAAAAAGCGCGCGAGCACGTCGGATTCGCTTCCTCGAAAAGATGCGACGCCGATTCGGTCGCACTCTTCTATGATCGCGTCATCAGCCTGCTGATCCGACGTCGCGACGATCATTTCGTCGATCATTGTGAAGCGACGCACTCGCTCGACCACTCGCTCGAGCACTGAGCGACCGCCAACGTCGAGGAGGACTTTGCCAGGCAGGCGCGTCGAGCCGAGCCGCGCCTGGATAATCGCGACGGTCTTCACCCAGCCACGAGTGATTCGACTTTCTTCGCCAGCAGCGGAAAATTGCGCGTCCAATCCGCGCGAGAGCGAGCGGCAGCGATATTCGCCGCGCGCATTCGCGCGACGCTCATCGAATCGCCCGCGACGGCGAGCATCGCATCAGCGAGTGACTCGGGATCGCCGGGCCGAGCCAGCTCGCCATTGGTGCCCGGCTCTACCCACTCGAGATTGCCATAGCTGTCGCTGACGACAACAGGAAGTCCAGTCGCCATCGCTTCGAGAAGCGACACCGAAGTTCCATCGCTGAGTGCGGAGCTCACGTAGACGTTCGCTGTGCGGAAATAATCGGGTAGCAACGCGTGGCTGACACGACCTGGAGCGTGCACCGCGGATTCAAGATCGCGTTCCCGAATGAGAGTTCGAATCGCTTCTTCCTGTGATCCATCGCCAAGAAGCGCAAGTCGCGCATCTGGATTCTCTTCATGAACGAGGGCGAATGCCTCGACGAGCACGTCGATCGCGTAAACGGGTTCCCACGTACGCGTCGAGATGTAAATATCATTTCCATTCCATCCCAATCGCCGCCGAAGGTCGAGCGATGATTCTCCGGGAGTGAATCGATCGAGGTCGATTCCCCATGGAAACGTGACGATGTCCTGATCTTTGAGCGCCGAATGTCGCTTGATTGCTTCGCGCACAGCGCGGCAATCGCCGAACACGGCGGCCGACCTGGCGAGCGTTTCCGTTGTCACTTTCTTCAGTTCGGGAGTTCTGTCGGCGTGAACAAGTATGTCGGTACCCCACGACACGGCAACGAGCGGTTGCGCACCCGCAAGCGCTGCGAGATATGCGCCCGATTGAATCGGCCCGGCAATTACAACATCCGGCGATACCTCTCCCAACAATCTTCGAAGATTCTGTTCCCGATTCTTCCAGTCAGAAGTGCTGAGCGGCTCGCGAACTTCCGAATCCCACTCGAGCTTCGTGATGCCGTCGGGAAGCGGAGCGTATTCCAAGCGCTCCTCGAGTAACGGCAAATAACTCGTATTCCAGCCGCGCCCCGCGAACGACGCAAGAAACCGGCGGTCGTGAACGGTATAGCCTCTCGATATATAGAGAACCTTCAGCCGAGATCGGTCCACTTCGGGTAGTCACCCTGTTTGAGATCACGCAGGAGCTTGCGACCGATGGCAAGACTGTCCTGGTACGGGAAAATTCCGTCGCGCGGGGCAGGCCTCAGCGCTTCGAGATCTCCTTTACGAATCACCGTGCCGGCAGTCAAATCCCGCGCAGCGCGAAGACAGCGCCGCTGAATCACCACCGTGTCCTTCTCGTTCGGCTCGACGATCTTGTTGCCGTCACCCATCGCGTACTCCAGCTCGCGCGTGCGGTCGACCATATCCCGCCATGCAGCCGGGTCGAGAGAGAATAGATGATCGGGACCTTCGCGACCGCGATCATCTGTGAAATGTTTTTCAATCGCGCGCGCACCGAGCGCGACGGCGCCGAGCACTGCCGCGTGGCCGGGAGTGTGATCGCTCAGACCGAGAACGAGCTGCGGATACATTGCAGCAAATGTCTCGAGAACATTGAGCTTCACGTAACGAAAGTTCTCGGTGCTGCCTGTGTAGTTCGTGTTGCACTGCATCAACAGGAGATCCGAATTGATCGCGAGAATCGCGTCCACAGCGCGCTGCACATCTCCGAGATCCGATGCGCCGGTCGCGAGCAGGAGAGGCTTTCCCTTCTTCGCCATGTGCTCGAGAGCCTCAATCCACGTGATGTCGCCGGATCCGATCTTGAACGCGGGCACGTACTCGTCGAGCATGTCGACGGCTTCCATGTCGTAAGGCGACGAGAAGAAGTGAATCCCGGCTGCGTCGCACGCTTCCTTGAGAGTCGCTGTCCATTCCCACGGAACGGACGCGGACACATAGACCTCGAACACTGAGCGCTTCCACTTGCTCTGATGCGACAGCTGAGGTCCAGTCTCGAATCCGAACTTGCTGACGATTTTCGGCGCGCGGAAGTGTTGGAACTTCGCCGCGTCAGCACCGGCCTCGGCCGCAAGGTGAATCAGCGAGACAGCCCGATCGAGGTCGCCATCGTGATTGGCGGCGATGTCGGCGATGAAATAAGTCGGGTGCGATTCGCCGATGTTTCTTTCGCCGATCTTCAATGTTGGCATCGTCTATCCAATGAGCGCAGCGACTTGCTGCGTGTAGCCGGATTGCCTGATTTCACCGAGAAGCGCGATTGATTCTTCGATCGATGCCATTCGCCTTCCGAGTGCAGCTTCCACCCTCGCCGAGTTGAGCGACGTGTTTCGCGGACGCCTCGCATCGAAGTGCGCGTCGGCAAGGCGAGCCGGCTGAATCAGCTTCTCGTCGAGGTCCAATTCTCGCGCGAGCATGTGGGCAAACTCCAGCTTGCTGATCGCGCTCGAGCCAGCGACGTGAAACAAACCTGAGAGATCCTGATCCATCATCTCGAAGAGAACGCGTGCAAAATCGTTGGCGACGAGCGGGCTGAATATGACATCTGCGAATCCGGGAATTCTTTTCCCCTGCGAGAGGTCTCGAATAATCCAGTCGGCGAGGCCCGTTTTTCCTTCCGCAGAGAACCCGACAAAATTGGTGCGGACGATGAGAGCGTCGGGCAGCTGATCCAACACTTCGGCCTCGCCCTCGAGCTTCGTTTGCGCGTACACATTTACGGGGCCGGGGCCGTCACCCTCGGTGTATCCGCCTCGCTCTCCGTCGAACACAGAATCTGTGGAGATGTGAAGCAACCGCGCATTCCATTCCTTGCAGGCCGCAGCGAGCGCGCGCGGAAGATCGACGTTGAGCTCGCGAGCGAGCGCCGGATTCTTTTCGCATTCGTCCACGTTCGCGAAGCCCGCGCAATTGATGACCCAGGCAGGCCTGAGTGAAACGAGCAGCTCGTACGCGGCTCCGGGTCGCGAAAGATCCGCAGCTTTTGCGCGCACTCCCTCGCCGCGAACCGGCTTTTCATGATAGGAAGCAATGACCTCGCGCCCCGCCGCACGTCCTTCGAACAGAACGGTTGCGCCGAGGAAGCCGCCGGCTCCAGTGATGAGGAAGCGGCTCACTCCGCGGAAAGCTTCTCCAAGCCGATCATCTGCTGGAGCTCGGAGACGGTCAGCCACCTGGTGTTCGTTTCGCTGCTGTATCGGAACCCTTCAGGGCAAGGACGCCCCCCATTCTTCTCGGCGTAGTGATCCTTGTTCCAGCTGCGGAGAGGAGGAAGGATTGCGTAATAGTCCTCGTATTCGAGCGTGTTGTGTGCGTCGTCTTCTCCGACCATGAGCTCGTGCGTTTTTTCGCCCGGCCGCTTTCCGATGATCTCCATTTCGCAATTCGGTCCAATCACTCGCGCGAGATCAGTGAGCTTCATGCTCGGAATCTTCGGGACGAAGATCTCTCCTCCTGTCATCCTGTCGAGACAGGCAAGCACGAATTCCACGCCCTGATCGAGCGTGATCCAGAACCGAGTCATTTTCGGATCAGTGATCGGAAGCTTTCCCGTCGACCGTTTCTTGAGGAAAAACGGAATCACGCTGCCGCGACTGCCCACCACATTTCCGTAACGCACAACACTGAATCGCGTTGCGTGCATTCCGGAGTAGCTGTTCGCGGCAACGAACAATTTGTCGGAGCACAGCTTGGTCGCACCGTAGAGATTGATTGGGCTTGCCGCCTTGTCCGTGCTCAGCGCGATTACCTTTTCGACGCCCCGATCGATTGCAGCGTCAATGACGTTTGCCGCGCCAAGGACGTTCGTCTTCACGGCCTCGATTGGATTGTACTCAGCAGCCGGTACCTGTTTGAGCGCCGCCGCGTGTATCACCACGTCGACACCATCGAACGCGCGGTAGAGACGATCGCGATCTCGAACGTCTCCGATGAAATAGCGGATGTTCGGGTAGCGATCCTCGCCGATGTGCGCGTGCATCTCGAATTGCTTCAGCTCGTCGCGGCTGAACACGATGAGCTTCTTCAGCTTGTATCGCTCCAGAACGATCTCTGTGAAGCGGCGGCCGAAGGAGCCGGTACCTCCAGTTACTAGTACTGACTTTCCGTTGAGCATTCTTATGCGTTCACTGTTGCAGTGTGATTGTCTTGTTGTATTGGCTCTTCAATCGTCATCACCGACGGGAGAGAAAATACTCCGAGTGGCTGCGCCGGGTCGAAATTCTGGTGCATTCGTGGTCCGCCCGGTGCGATTACGAGGGGCGGAGTGAGATCGTCGAGAACGTCGTAATTCGTTTTCGTAGGCACCGCTTCGCTAATGTGAAGATAAAGCGGATACTCGCCCGGCCTGATGTAAATGTCCGGAAAGTCGATGACGACGGTTCCAGTCGCGCCTGCCGGAAGCGAATTAGTGGTTACAACGTGACGCGCAGACGTCACGATCTCCCGCGAGATTCCCGAACGAAGCGCGATCCAGATCGTTACGCCGCGCATCGGCTCATTGAGCTGGTACGAGAGACGAAAACGCACTGTCTCGCCCATCTTGAATCCGTACCGCTCTTCGCCGTCGACATCCTCGACGGAAACGCCGGTGAAGCGAATGGCTCCCGATCCGCGACGATTCTCGGGATTATTGGTTCCCGTTTCCGCATCGATGCGCATTTCACGAAGGCGCTGATTGTAGACCGCAAGCGTCGCATCCGTTGCACCATCGGCGACAACGCGGCCGTGCTCGAGCAGAATGCAACGCGTGCACAGCTGCCGCACGGCTTGCGTGTTGTGGCTGACGAAGAAAACGGTGCGACCCTGTCCCGCCACATCTTCCATTTTTCCGAGACACTTTTTCTGAAACGCCGAATCGCCAACGGCCAGGACTTCGTCGATGAGGAGTATCTCCGGTTCGAGATGCGCTGCGACTGCGAATGCCAGCCGCGTATACATCCCGCTGCTGTACCGCTTGGTCGGCGTGTCGATGAACTGCTCGACTTCCGCAAAGCTTACGATCTCCTCGAAGCGGCGGGCAATCTCCGAGCGTCGCATTCCGAGAATCGCGCCGCTCAGGTAGATGTTCTCTCTACCGGTGAGCTCGGGATGGAATCCTGTTCCCACTTCGAGAAGCGCTCCGACTCGTCCGTAGATTTCAGCGCGCCCGTACGTGGGCTCAGTGATTCGCGACAGGATTTTTAGAAGAGTGCTCTTCCCTGCACCATTTCGTCCGACGATTCCAACGACTTCACCTTCAGAGACATCGAAGGTCACGTCGTTCAACGCCCAGAAGGTCTCGAGCTTTTCCGTTCTGCCGCGCGCGCGCTTCCACAAAGTTCTGGGAAGCGCGATGACTTCCTCTTGGAGCGTTCGGTACGGTTGTCGTTTGAGCGCGCGGGCGATCTGGTAAGACTTCGAAATTCCCTCGGCGCGGATCGCGGTTTCTTTCATACGGTGTCTGCGAATCCACGTTCGACGCGACGG
>JBGQKT010000177.1:0-6732 GCA_041499635.1 Gemmatimonadaceae bacterium | reverse complement strand
CGTCGCGACGAGAGCTGCGCGCACTGGCCGCGCGTCTCGAGAAAGTTCGCGAAGACGAGCGTACAGGAATCGCCAGAGAGATTCATGACGAGCTCGGCCAGGCCCTGACCGGATTGAAGCTCGACATTGCGTGGATGAAACATCGTCTTCCTCACGACCATGGGATGATGGCTCAGTGTGCGTCGATCATCGAGCGAATCGATCGCACGCTAACCGCGGTGCGGCGTATCGCGACTGAGCTGCGGCCGAGTGTGCTGGATCAGCTCGGTCTCGCGGCGGCGCTCGAGTGGCAAGGGCAGGAGTTTGGCGCGCGTACCGGAATCGAAGTCGACATGGAGCTCATGGTCGGCGGCACAATTTCAGACGATCTGGGAAGTTCCGCGTTCCGGATCCTTCAGGAGTCGCTGACCAACGTCGCGCGTCACGCGAAAGCGACTCGGGTTATCATCCGCCTCGCGCAGAGTCCCGCGCTTCTCACTCTCGAGGTTTCCGACAATGGTATTGGACTTTCGCCTGAAGAGCTCGAGGGCACCATGTCACTCGGACTGATCGGCATGCGGGAGCGCGCGCTCGCGTGTGGTGGCGAGTTCAGCATTTCGGGCAAACCTGGCCGAGGCACTACGGTGTTTCTGCGCGTTCCTCTGCAAAACGGAGCGGAGCAATGATCCGGCTCGCCATTGCGGACGATCATCCGATAGTGCGCGAGGGGCTTCGTCGAATCGCGAGCGAGGACGCTGGCATCTCGGTCATGGGAGAGGCGTCGACCGGGGCTGAGTTGTTCCGACTGCTCGCCGAAGAAGCGGTGGACGTGGTGCTGCTCGATGTGAGCATGCCCGGTGCGACATTTGTCGAAACCCTGCGCGAGCTGAGGGAGCAACACCCGAGCATCAAGGTGCTCGTATTGAGTGTACATCCGGAGGATCAGTGGGCGATGCGCGCGTTACGGGCGGGAGCGTCGGGTTACCTCACCAAGGATCATTCGCCCGAGCAGCTGGTCGAGGCAATCCGCAGAGTCTCGCGCGGCGGTAAATACGTAAGCGAGTCACTCGCCGAAAGTTTGGCGGGGATGATGGATAACGGGAGGGCTCGCGCGCCCCACGAACGCTTGAGCGATCGTGAGTTCGAGGTCTTGCGCGCTCTCGGCAGCGGCATGACGGTCAAGGACGTGGCTGATCAACTGCGCCTCAGTGCGAAGACCGTGAGCACGTATCGCGTGAGGCTGCTCGAAAAGATGGGGCTCAAGTCGAAGGCCGATCTGGTGCGATACGTCGTTCAGCACGATCTGCTCAAATAAACTAGACAGCGGTGTTTTCGACGAACGGCGCATAAAGCTTTGCGATCGCCGGCGCATCTTCGATTGTCGCAAATTTTATTTGCGCGATCGTTCTACCGACCGAACTTCAGGTGCGTCACGCCCGGCGCTGCAACGGTTCGCACGAGTTTCAGTCCATGCAGATCGTCGCCGACACCATCGAACAATCGCTCACCGCTGCCGAGTAGTATCGGTGACATGCTGATTTCCATCTCATCGACGAGTCCGGCGACGAGATATTCTTGCGCGGCGCGCGCTCCGCCGGCGAGTGAGATGTCTTTGCCGTTAGCCGCGCGCTGAGCTTGTTCGAGTGCCGAGTTGATGCCGTCGGTTACGAACGTGAAAGTGTTGCCACCTTCGAGCAAGAGCGGCTCACGCGGGTAATGCGTGAGCACGAAAACCGGATGATGATACGGGGGATTATTTCCCCACCATCCATTCCACGGTTTCTTTGAATCCCATGGGCCGGGGTGACCGCCGAACATGTTCCGACCCATTATCGTCGCCCCGAGGTTGTCGAGCGATTCCTTCACGACTTGTGCGCTCTCGTTGACCTCTCCGCCCTCGAGGCCGTGCATTGCTCGCCACTCCGCGAGCGGAAACACCCACTCGTGCAGACGCATTCCGCCGATGCCGAGTGGATTTTCGACGCTCTGATTTGGCCCGGCGACGAATCCGTCGAGCGACATCGAGATTCGCAGGCGCAGCTTGGACACTATGCTAGATCACCAGAGTGCGATCATCCGTCATTCCGAAGCTAATAATAAGTGCATTCCCGTTGACTCGTCTATCATGACATGATATCATGATATCATGACACAACGTCATGATAAGTCTGGCAAGCGAGTTTCTGAGCCGGTGCAGGTCTATTTGGACGCGGGCCAGCGACGTCAGCTCGACCAGCTTGCCTCAGACCTGGGCCTGAGCAAATCCGATGTCGTCAGAAACGCCCTCGAAGCGCTGAAGCGGCAGATGTCGGACCCCGCCGAGCATCCGGCACTTCGCATCATCGGCATTGCATCGGCCGAAACAACGAAGGGCGAGGACTACGACGTCGCACGCGAGCACGATCGTTATCTCGCGGAGTCGGAGCGGAAGTCGTGGAAACCGGCGAGGAAGGGCAAGCGTGGCGGCTGAACTCTTCGTTGACACGAGCGCCTGGTATGTGGCGGCCCTCTCGTTGGAGTCCCAACACCGGAAGGTTTCAGAAGCGCTACGCAACCGCGTTCAACGGGGGATCCGCGTCGTTACGACGAACCTGGTCGTAGCGGAAACGCACGCATTGCTATTGCGCCGCACGAACCGAAAAGTCGCGCTGACTTTTGCGCGCGAGGTAAGCCGCTCGCCCAACATCGTGATCTCGAGCTCGCCCGACTACGAAGAAAGCGCGATCACCGACTGGCTGGACAAGTTTGACGATCAGGACTTCTCGTTCACCGACGCGGTGAGCTTTGCCGTGATGTCTGACCGGGGAATTCGGGATGCGCTCGCTCTTGACCATCATTTCGCCGTAGCCGGCTTCACGGTCGTACCGTGAGTGTCAGCTTGCGTTTTTCCGTCGATTCGCGAAGACCAGCAAAGCAATCCCCACGATAGCGGTAAGGGCGCCATAGATCGCCCATTTCGTTTGCCCGGTCATGAAGCTGCCAGGAATCACGTTGATTCCCTGAAGGAAAAAGACGCAGCCGACCAGCAAGCACAAAACGCCCAAGACGCTCAATGCGATCCTCATGACCAAGCGTTGGGTCGACTCAAGGCGTTTGTGGAGCGCCATTGAACGAGGTATTGGGTCGCTCAATCATTTCCACGTGAAAGTCGCGACCGCGGCTGCGGGCAGGGAAGCGTTAAACGACATCGCACCTGCCCGAACCGCGAACTGACTTGGCGAGGTCGTCGTGTTGAGCACGATGAGCGCTGTCGACTGATCGTCGGCGTTACGAAACGCGACGGTTTCCAAACCGCTCGGTGCAGACGAAGCGATACGTACCGCACCCGCTCGCACGAATCGACTCGCGTGCCCGAGCGCATAGTACTCGGGATTCCGTGTCACCGCTCCGCTCGTTGAATTGATCGTGACGACTCCTCGACAGTTACCACATCCGCCGAGGTGCGGACCGTGATCCTCGTCGAGCGCGAGATTCCATAGCGAAACACCTTTTGCCCATCCGCGAGCGTTGCCGATCACCATCTTCGATACGTACCAGTTGAGATTGTCGGCCCACACGGGCGCCCACTCTCCGCCCGAGCATTCCGTGAAATATGTGTCTTTGTCCGGATATTTGTCGTGCACGTCACTCTCGGCTGAGATATCGCCGCCGTAACAGTGCCATGCGACCGCAGACACGTATCGTCGCGCGACAGAATCACCGAGGACAGCGAGAGGAGAGTTAGGTTCGTCCCAGTTGTGATCCCAATCCCAGATCTGCGCGCGAATTCCGTGTTTTGCGAAGAGCGGACCAACATAGTTGCCGATCACCGCCGCGCGTTGCGCGGGTGACAGGCGCATTCCCGGATAATTCTCGGGTTCAAAATGCGGCTCGTTCTGAAGAGTGATCGCGAAGATCGGCAAACCTTCCGCGCCATACGCTTCGATCCATCGACGGAAATACTCGGCGAAGGCTCCGTAAAATTGCGGAAGGAGTGTGCCCTTGATGAGACTGCCTGACGTTTTCATCCAGCCGGGCACGCTCCATGGACTGCCCATCAGCTTGAGCTGAGGATTGATCGCGAGCGCGCGCTTGAGTGTCGGAATTTTTTCTTCGCGATCGACGTCGATCGAAAAGTGCGCGAGTGTCGAATCGGATTCGCCTGCGGGGCGATCATCGTAGCTGTAATGCGAGCGAGAAAAATCGGATGCGCCCATCGGAATCCGAACGAAGCTCAAACCGATTCCAGGATCGCGTCCGAAAAGCTCCTGCAGCAGCGCTTCGTGCTGCGAGGCGCTGAGTTTTTTCTGAATGAGATACGCTGATGCATCCGTCATCGCCGCGCCCCATCCGATTACGGATTGGAATCGCTGAGTGTCGTCGACGTCAATTACAGGGACACTCGAGTCGATCGCGACGCGATTGAAACGAAGGTCGGGCTCTCTCTCGAGCAGTCGCGACTGATCACCGGTTGTGACCCATTCTGCGACGGTGCGCGGAGTGAACCGAGGCGATGAAGCGGTGCGAGCAGACGCGCACCCACCGAGTAGGATGCAAGCGAGTGCGCAGGTGCGCGATATCACTGTGGCTTGCCGAAGCGCGGAATGATTTTCGGATCGATCACGTGACCGTCAGGGTTAATTAGAATGATATTGTTGTCTCTCGAATGTCCGCTAAACCTCAACCATTGCCAATGCACTTACCACAACGTGATCTCCACCAGCAGCTGCGTGCCGAGCTGATCGAAACGCGCGAAAGAATTGCGGCGATCGTGAAGCCGCTCGATCTGTCGAAAATCAACGAGCATCCGGAGCCCAACGGATGGAGCGTCGGTCAGGTTCTCGAGCATCTCTGCAACGCCGACGGAAGATATGAGACTTCACTTGCCGATCTGCTCAAAAGTGCGCCCAGGGACGCGGGCGCGGCGACGCGGGAGTGGAAGCCATCATTCATTGGCGGGATGATCGCCGGTTCTCTCCTCAAACCAGGGAAACTCAAGAGCCCGAAAGTTTTTCGCCCCGGTCCAACTCCGCGTAACGGCGTGGTGGAAGAGCTGCTCGCGCGCGAATTGGGATTCGTGAAGGAGATGGATGATGCGATGTCCTACGACTGGCGAGCGATTAGAATAAAATCTCCCGCATTACCCTCGTGGGCGCCGAAGATGAACCTCGGCGACGGGTTCAGGATTCACATCGTGCACCTGACGAGACACTCGCATCAGATCGAGCGGCTGGTTGGGCAGTTATGAATGGACAAGCATCCGAATCAATGGTTGCCGAACGGCTTGGACGGTACCGTCTGCAAATAATTCCACACGGCACGAATCTCAACGTCGTTCATTTCCCTGGTCAACTTCCACGGCATCGACGGGTTGATCGGCGTACCGCCGGGTCGTTTTCCCTCGCGAAGCGCGCGAGAGAATGAAGCTTCATCGTATGCTTTGAGTCCCTCGGGCGTGATGTTGGAGGCCGGCACCGGCGACGGAGGGCCTTCAATCTCGCCGCCCGAAAGCGTAGGTCCGTGACACACTTTGCAGGCACCAACGGTCACGAGGTACTTGCCATACTCCACCGTTGGACCTGCTGTTGGGGCAGGTTCTCGTTTCGCCGTGTGATCGATCCCGAATGCTTCCGAGGGTTCAAATTTCCTGGCAGCGACCATAGCACGACCGAGTGGACCGAGCCTGGACACGGGTTGCGTGCGATTCACCGGAGGCACACTGCGCACGTAGGCGACAATTGCCGCAACGTCGTCATCGCCCAAGTATTGATACGTGGCGGATGGCATGATAAAGAGTCCCCGCCCGTCGCCGCCGACACCGTGGCGAATCGCGGTGACGATCTGCGCATCCGTCAGCAAATTGCCCCGGCCGCCGGTGCCCTTGGTGAGATTGACCGATGCAACGCGACCGAGCAGCAGGTTGTCAATCATTACCTCGCCGCCAAGGTCGTCGCCGTGGCAGGCCACACACTTGGTAATAGCTCGCGCGAAGTGCTTTCCACGGGCGATGCTGGCAGAGTCGGTTGGAATTGGCGGGGCAGGGTCGGTTATGGTGAACCGCTTTCCGACACTACCGGACGAGGCTATATAGGCAACGGCAATAAGCAGTACGATGAGGGCGACGAGCCCCGCGAGAATCTTCCCAAGGAGTTTCATCTTTGCGGAAGTTGGAAGGCCATGTTGTGCTCTTCGGGGACTCGTCTCAAATTCATTGTGCTGCGACTTGATTTTACGAGTGACGCGTATAATAACAAGCGCGGCAGGTCACGCAACCGAATCTCACAGGAGACGACCATGCTCGACGAGTTTACTTCCTCCACTCCACGTCGCGGCTTCCTCGGACGATTCGCCGCCGCTGCATTGGGTCTCGGTGTAACGAGCCTTGCACCGGAAGCGGCAAGTGCCGCGACATCCAAACCTGCCGATCCGAAACTCGAGGCGTGGTTCGGCAAGCTCACCGGAAAGCATCGTGTGGTATTCGATGCTACAGAAGCAAATAGTGGATTCCCGGTGATCTGGCCCCGAGTCTATCTCCTGACGACGGAAGCGAGCTATCCCGGAGAAGGCACAAGCACGATGGTGATCATCCGTCACGAGGCACTGCCCCTCGTGCTCCAGGACAACCTCTGGTCGAAATACAAACTCGGCGAGCAGTTCAACATCAAGATGGGTGATGCGCCGGCTACGAAGAATCCGTACGCGACGATCACAGGCCTTCCGCTTCCGGGTCTGGGCGTGGTTGAGCTGATGAAGACCGGCACGCTCATCGGGGCG
>JBGQKT010000176.1:0-6752 GCA_041499635.1 Gemmatimonadaceae bacterium | reverse complement strand
ACCGGGTGCGCTCGACGCGTTGTCGCAACATCGTGTAGCGTCGTTGCGATTCGATGTCGAGGGGATGCCGGCGGAAGAAGTGCAGCAACTGACTCTCGATCCGTCTGAGCTTGGCGTCGACACAACGATCCCTCTCAAGCGTCCCGCGTTTCTTCCTATCATCTCGGCCAGCTCGCTGGCGACGACTCTAGCGCGCAAAGCGAACGGAACGGTCGAAGGATTTATCGTCGAAGGTCCAACTGCAGGCGGGCACAATGCTCCTCCGCGCGGCGAGGCGAGATTCAACGAGCGCGGCGAGCCACTGTACGGCGATCGCGACGTCGTGGATCTCGGCAAGCTGCGTGATCTCGGACTTCCATTCTGGCTGGCTGGGGGCGCGGGTTCGCCAGAACGCCTGACCGAAGCGCTCGCGGCCGGCGCATCGGGCATTCAAGTCGGGACGCTGTTCGCGTTCTGCGAGGAATCAGGTTTCGCCGATCACCTCAAGAGTGATGTTCTCGATCATGCAGTCCGCGGGGAAGTCGACGTGATTACCGATCCTCGCGCGTCCCCGACCGGCTATCCATTCAAGGTCGTGCGTTGGAAAAACGACGAATCGTTGCAACGGATTCGCGAAAGAAAGTGTGACCTCGGCTACCTCCGCATTGCGTATCGCAGGCCCGACGGAAGAGTGGATTATCGGTGTGCTGCGGAACCAGTCGCGGATTATGTGAGGAAGGGCGGCATCGAGACGGATACTATCGGTCGGCGCTGTCTGTGCAACGCACTCACAGCCAACATCGGCCAGGCACAGTTACGCGATGATGGAGATGAGCCGGTGTTGCTGACGAGCGGCGACGATCTCGCGACGATCGGTGTATTTCTCCGCGGACGCGAGACCTACACCGCCGATGACGTCATCGATTACCTGCTCGGCGGAGCACAGTAGCGACTGCGAACGCCGCGACAAACGCGGGTATGAAGACAAGGACGGGCCACACGAGGAACGCGACGTAACCTGTGGGTCCGGCGACACCGTGCCGATGAATCACGGCCGCCACTGCAAGTCCCAATGCGCCGAGCGCGGCAGCCAATGCCGCGTGGAATGCTGATGTGCGCGGGGAGATGCGGAACCGCGTTTGTTCATATGCTATCTGCGCGACGAACGCGGCGCCGCTAATCACCCACGCGGCAAGCCGCCACGTGACTACTCCTTGATGAGAGCTTGCTCGAGCAGCGAGCGCGGCGAACACGACACCGACCACCAGGTAAATGATTCCTACCAGTATCGTGACAGGTAGCCACTTCGCGCGATCTGACGAATCCATGTGAATTCCTATCGAGGAAGGGCGACTTCAGTTTGAACGAGCTGCGGCACTCTGCATCCTTGAAAGATTGCGGGAATGAAACGCCAGCCAAGCATCGCGTAACGAGTTGCCCTCGCGAGTGACTGGTTTGGTATCCGAAGAATCTTGAAGCTTCGCGCGTCGGGCATGCCGAGTGTGTCGACTACGACTTGTACGAGAAATCCGGTGCTGTGAGCTCCGCTCGTTGCTGATGGTATCGGTTGAGGAAAATTGATTTCGTTCTGGATGTAAATCGCCGGACGGCTCACCTGAAATTCGAAATAAGGTTCAGTGTGCGGCGTGCATCCAACTGCTGAGGGCGGAGCGACGTGGGATTTCGTGGTGATGCGCATGATTCCGTTGCGAGCGTCAGGGCCGAAGATGTCTTCTGATTGGGGAGGTTTCATCACTTCGATCGGCCCAACCTCGGCCGGCAAGATGTTGAGTCTCATGTCGCCCGTGACGCGCTTTCCATCGAGAAGAATCAACATCCCGCTCAGAGTATCGTTGCCGGCGATCGCGCGGATGTCCGTGATAGGTTCATTGGCCGGCGGTGCGTGAGTGCACCCGACGAGTTGAACGAATGTAAGAAGAGCAAGAGGTGTCAGAAACCGCAAAGGATTCCTCGACAGGGACCTTAGAGTATACCGAATAGGCGGCGAGGCACCACATTTACGACTCCATCAACCGTTAACTCCGATGCTTGTCGGTCATCTCATCGCGCTACTTGGCGCTCTGACTACTTCATGCAATGCCTCCGCGAATTCGATCGGAACGGCGGCGGCGACGCCGACCGTGAACCGAGAGGCGGCTCGCGTTCGTGCACCTCTTCGAGTCATCGCTGACATTCCACTTCCCGGTGCGGCCAGGCGCTTCGATTATCAAAGCTTCGATCCCAAGACAGGTCGCCTCTACATCTCTCATATGTATGGCAACCGGCTCGACGTGTTCGATACACGCGCGCAAAAACTCATCGCTAGCAATGAAGGATTTCCGGGGGCAACGGGAGTGTTGTCGGTTCCGGAACTGCACAAGGTGTATGTCTCCGTTACTGGGCGACATGAAGTCGTAGTCGTCGACGATCGCACGCTTGCTGTCGTCGCACGGGTAACGGGTGTGAAGTTTCCGGACGGAATCGCATATGCGCCGGCCGAGCAGAAAGTTTTCGTCTCTGATGAGAGCGGCGCCGCTGATCTCGTGATCGACGCGCGCACGAACGCAAGGATTGGCGTCATACCGTTAGGTGGCGAGGCGGGCAACACGCACTACGATGCACCATCCAATTGCATCGTGGTCGCCGTACAAACGAAGAACGAGATCGTCGCGATCGATCCAACGACCGATCGTGTCGTGCAACGTTACGGAGTGCCATGCAATCATCCGCACGGATTCCTGATCGATGAGGCTCAAAGGCTTGCCTTTGTCACATGCGAGGGAGATTCGCAGTTGTTGATCGTAAATCTGCGAACGATGAAGACAATTACTTCACTCAAGATTCCGAACGAACCGGACGTGCTCGCCTTCGATGACGGATTGCAGCGACTTTACATCGGATGTGAATCAGGAGCAGTCGCGGTATTCGAGGAGCGCGAGGGATCACTCGTTTCGCTTGGCGAGTATCGCGCGCCGCACGCGCACACAGTCGCGGTTGATCCCGGCACGCACATGGTTTATCTGCCGCTTCAAGACGTCGGCGGGAAACCGGTGCTTCGCATTCTGTCGCCATACGCGCCGTAGCGATGGTCGTCGTGTCGCGTGAACAGCGAGGACCGGACCGCGGCGTTCTGTTCGCACTTCTCGCCGCGCTTCTCTTCGGCGCAAGCGCACCGGTAGCGAAGGGATTGTTGCAAGAGGCGGCTCCACAGCTTCTCGCTGGAATATTATACCTCGGTTCCGGAGTTGGTCTGCTCGTTGTTTTCCTGGCGCGACGCGAGCGTGACACGGTAGAGGTTCGTCTCACGAGGAGTGACCTACCGTGGCTCGCTGGAGCGGTTCTCGCCGGCGGCTGCATCGGCCCGTTGCTCTTGATGATCGGCCTGACTCGCACGCACGCATCGAGTGCATCACTGCTCTTGAATCTCGAAGGCGCATTCACCGCTCTCGTGGCCTGGTTCATCTTTCGTGAAAATTTCGATCGTCGCATCGCACTCGGCATGGCGGCGATCCTTGCCGGCGGCGCCGTGATCTCGTGGCAGGGTCGCGCAGAATTGGGAAGCGTCATCGGTCCAATCGCGATCGCCGGCGCGTGTCTCGCATGGGCAATCGACAACAACCTCACGCAAAAAGTTTCCGCGAGCGATCCGGTTCAGATCGCGATGTTAAAAGGCCTCGTCGCCGGGACGACAAATCTCGTCATTGCTCTGGCCCTCGGGGCGATACTCCCGAAGGGTAGAGTCATCGCGGGCGCAGCGTTGCTCGGGTTTCTGAGCTACGGCGTCAGCCTCGTGTTTTTTGTGCTTGCGCTCAGGCGACTCGGTACGGCACGAACGGGCGCCTATTTTTCGACCGCACCTTTCGTCGGTGCGATCGTCTCGTTCATCGTCTGGCGCGATCCGATCACGATTGGCCTGCTCATTGGAGGCGCGCTGATGGCGTTGGGAGTATGGCTGCACGTATCGGAGGTGCATGAGCATGATCACGCGCACGTGTCGATGGATCACGCACACGCGCACGTCCACGACGAGCACCATCAACATGCGCATGGACCGGACGATCCACCGGTGACCGATCCGCGTCCGCACTCTCATCGGCACCATCACGAGCCGATCGTGCATAGCCACGCACATTATCCTGACATTCATCATCGGCACGATCACGAAACGGCGTAACTCCGGCCGGCTCGTGCCGTAGAGACATCAAGGAGGAGGGAATGGGTAGCTTCTTAGGAATGTCCAATACGGGCCTGATAGTCGGCGTCGTACTCGTGATTGCGATACCGATGATCATCTCAACGCTCGGTCGCGGAGCTTCCACCTGCGCCGCAGGTAGCTTCGCTCGCACAGCAGACACAGATCAGATAGATCGATTGGAATGATGACAGCGGTACGATCATCGGTCATTGAGATGCCATCCCATTGGAGCTACATTCGCGCCCTCCAGCAGGCCCACGTTTACGCGGAGTAGTGAATGCGGAAAGTATTCTCGCTCTCGATGGTGTTGGGTATGGTTTTGTGTGCCCCGCTGCTCGGGGCCCAGGCAGGATCGGCGAACACGACGCCGGGCACGGTATCACGCATTACACTTCTGCGGATCAACCCTGGGCATGCCGACATGTTCTGGCAGGACATTCGCCAGCATTCCTTGCCAATCTGGGAAGAGCAGAAGCGAAGAGGTTTAATCACCGATTACTCAGTGTCGACGAAGACTACGACCGAAAATCCGGCGGACTGGAGCGTGGCAATTGTCGTGTCCTACAAGAGTTGGGGAATCCTTGATGGATTCGGCGCACGCAACGACACTCTGACTCGTGCCCACTACGGCAGCGCGGAGGCGCGCACGGCGGCTGCCATGGCGAGGATTCCGCATGCGGAAGTAGTGTCCAGCTTCCTGATACGGAACCAGACGGTGAATCCCTGGCATTGAGCGACCTGGAAAATTCTATCATGAAATGGGGGAGAGCGAAGTAGCTCTCCCCTTTTTTTTTTGCCGCGCCTCTTAGGCCTATGCTGCGTAGTTAGGCCCCCTCAAAGCTGTTTAGCGCTCACCCAGGATTGCGTCCAAATCGGGTAACCGCCGCGGCCCGCGCCACTTACGGTAAATTATTGTGAAATCGACATTTAGAGCACTCGATGTGTTATACTACTTTAACATGATTTGAGACGGGTTAAGCGCCAGGGTTTGAGGCGTTAGCCGGCCTGCGGTAGATCCTCGCACGCAGGGGTCCGGTAAATTCCGACGGGGTGTTGGAGACATTCTATATGCAGAAGATCAACAACGGACAGTTCGCGCGCAGCATTCGTTTTGACATCGCGACGGACAAGAATGAAGAGTTTCACACGCTCTTCAGAAACCAAGTGCTTCCGATGCTGAAGAAGCAGGACGGCTTCAAGAACGAACTGTTGTTCGTGCAGGATCAGCACGTTCTTGCCATCAGCGTCTGGAACAACGTGGATTCCGCACGTAAGTACGAAACGGCGACTTATCCGCAGCTGGACAAGGTGCTTCGCCCGGTAATGTCAGGAAAGCCGACGGTCGAGACATTTCAATACGACTCGCTGTCTACGATTGCCTGACCATCGCTTCTTGACGGTCATGAAGAATAGGAGGGGTCCCGACGGGACCCCTCCTATTTTTTCATTGTGCTAGAATCAATCGGGACGGCGGGATTTGAACCCGCGGCCCCCTGAACCCCATTCAGGTGCGCTACCGGGCTGCGCCACGTCCCGTCGCAATGTTCCGCGAGGAAAGCTGAATCTACCCGTCGCATCGAGGCGCGACAACTGGCAGCGAACGTGCAACATCACGTCACCAATTCTGCCACGGAACCTTGATGCCGATCAAAGTGAAACAAGTCACACTCACGCCCGACGATGGGGGCGAGATGCACGCATACGTGAGCCATCAATCGAAGGCCGGTCCGCATCCCGGAATCCTCGTCCTTCAAGAAGCACTCGGCGTCAATTCGCAAATCCGCGGCGTCGCCGACCGGTACGCAGAGCTCGGATTCGTCGCAGTCGCTCCGGATCTGTTTCACAGAATCAAACCCGGATACGAAGCAGATACGATCGTCACGGAAGAGGTTATGCCGCTCGTTCAAGCGCTCACAACCGAAGGATTGATCTCCGACGTAACCGCAGCATTTGAATGGATCACCTCCGAAGGAAAAGTGTCGGCTGTGCAAACCGCAGCAGTCGGCTACTGTATGGGCGGACGCGCAGCGTATCTTGCTAACAGTGCACTCCCTCTCGGTGCTGCGATCTCGTACTACGGCGGAAGAATCGCTCCCACATTACTCGATCGCGCATCGACACTCCACGCATCACAGCTCTTCTTCTGGGGCGGAAAAGATCTGGGCATTCCGCCGGAACAGCACCGTGCGGTGATAGACGCATTGCGAGTAGCGAAAAAAGAATTCGTCGACGTCGAATTCTCGGAGTGCGGTCACGCGTTCTTCAACGAACAAACGGACCGTTACAATGCCGCCGCCGCTCACCAATCATGGGCAATCGGCATCGCGTTTCTCGAAGAAGAACTGGGCTATTTGATAACCGCTCAGTATGCGCGTCGGGAGTTTTGAGTCAATCCGTTCGCCGTTTCGCGGGTACAGACCGATCACATGGGTGAGCGAAAAACCGGTACATAGGTGAGCTTCTGCTGGATGGCGTGTCATCATCCGGATGATGGAGAAGAGGGAAATTGTTTCTGGGTGTCAAATTGTTCCAGTCCATCGAAGCCGCGGTAGAAACCGGATCGGGTTCATCTCGATGT
>JBGQKT010000175.1:0-6853 GCA_041499635.1 Gemmatimonadaceae bacterium | reverse complement strand
TTCCCTCCTTCTTCCAGGCCGATGTCCACATATCGCTCCACCTTCTCGATTGCCGCGGCATTGATCAACGGGCCCACGTCGGTTCCTTCCTTTCGTCCGTCGCCGAGCTTGAGCGCCTTCACACGATCGACAAGAAGCCCAAGGAATTTGTCGTGAATCCCTCTCTCCAATATCAGACGACTGGTGGCCGTACAGCGTTGCCCCGTCGTTCCGAACGCGCCCCAGAGCGCGCCCTCCAACGCGAGATCGAGATCGGCGTCGTTCATCACTATCTGCGCATTCTTTCCGCCCATCTCGAGAGACAATCGCTTGTGCATTCGTCCGCACGTCTCGCCGACGATTCTTCCGGTGTCGGTCGAGCCGGTGAATGAAATGAGTGGAACGTTGGGATGCTCGACGATCGCGGCACCGACATCTTCGCCTAGTCCATGAACGAGCTGAATTACCTCGGGAGGAAGGCCGGCTTCGAGTAGAATCTCGACGAGAAGTGTGCCCGTGTGTGGCACATCTTCGGCGGGCTTGAACACGACCGCATTTCCGCAGAGAAGCGCAGGAAACATTTTCCAGGTCGGAATCGCGAGTGGAAAATTAAATGGACAAATAAGTCCAGCGACGCCAATTGGCCGTTGGAAACTCATCGCCCACTTGTTGCGCAGCTCGCTGGGAACCGTGTGACCGAATAACCGGCGGCCCTCACTCGACGCGTAATACGCGGTGTCGATTCCCTCTTGCACGTCGCCGCGCGTCTCCGTGAGCGGCTTCCCCATCTCACGAGTCATCGCGTCGGCGATTTCTTCTTTTCGGCGAGTGAGAATGTCGCCAACGGTGCGAAGAATGTCCCCGCGCCCGGGAGCGGGTGTGGTTCGCCAAATCGCAAATCCGCGTCGCGCACTCTCGACCGCGCGGTCGACATCGCTCGCGCCCGAAAGGGGAAATTCTCCAATCAGGTCGGTCGCATCCGCCGGATTCCTGTTCTCGAAGTACGCGCCTGAATCCGGAGCGACCCATTCACCCGCAATGAAGTTGTTGAATCGTTTCATCGTTTGATAATCTGGTTACGAGTGCTCGCGAGTAAGCGCGTAGCGCTCGATTTTCTTATAAAGATTCGACCTTGGCATTTCGACTGCGCGTGCCGTCTCCGAAACATTCCAATCGAACTCACGCAACTTCCCGAGAAGATACGCCCTCTCGGCGGCATCATTGAATTCTTCGAACGTCTTGCACTGAGTGAGATTGCCGAGCCCGGTATCGTCGGCGGTTCTTGCACCGGCGAGGCGATCGACGTCCTTCGCCGAAATCTCAGGCCCGCTCGCGAGAATGAGTAACCGCTCGACTGTGTTTCTCAGCTCACGCACGTTGCCCGGCCAATCGAGTGATTTCAGCCGCTCAAGTGCGCCCCCACTCATCTTGCGCGGAGTTACTCCCTCGCGCGCCGAAAGAACTGCGATGAAGTAATCGACTAACGCCAGAATGTCCTCGCGATGCTCTCTGAGCGGCGGCACGTGAATCGGTACGACGTTCAAGCGATAATACAGATCCTCGCGGAATCTTCCCCCTGCAATCTCTGCCTCGAGATTCTTGTTCGTTGCGGTGATGACACGAACGTCGACAGAAATGGGCTTCGCGCTGCCAATGCGCGTGATGACGTTGTCTTGCAAAACGCGCAGAACCTTTGCCTGCGCAGCGAGACTCATGTCGCCAATCTCGTCGAGGAAAAGCGTTCCGTTATTTGCCTGCTCGAATTTTCCCGCGCGATCCTGAGTTGCTCCAGTGAACGACCCCTTCATGTGGCCGAACAATTCGCTCTCGATGAGCTCGCCCGGAATTGCTGCGCAATTCACCTCGACGAAAGTCTTTTTTGCGCGGGGTGAATTCTTATGCAGAGCGCGTGCAACAAGTTCCTTTCCCGTTCCGTTCTCACCGGTGATCAATACGCGAGCGGGAGTCGTGCCAACTTTTTTGATTTTATCGTTCAGCGCGCGCATTGCTCCCGAGTCGCCGACGATTTCGTAAGGCGTCGTGCTTACGCTGCGAAGCAGCGTGTTTTCTTCGCGCAGCTCGAGGTGCTGGAACGCATTTCTCAGCATCACAAGAATGCGATCGGTGTCGAGCGGCTTCTCCAATATTTCGTAAGCGCCGAGCTGAGTCGCTTCGACCGCAGTGCGAATTGTCGCGTGTCTCTGATCATCACCACGGTAGCTGATGGATCGAATTCGCGTAAACGCTTCAGCGCTTCGAGCCCATCCATGCCGCCCATCTTCACATCCATGAAGACGAGGTCGGGCCGCCACTTCTGATACTCGGCAATTCCGTCGGACGCGTTCGAGGCGGTGCGAACATCGTATCCCTCATACTCGAGCAGCTGGCCAAGCGCCCCGCGTATTCCCTGCTCGTCGTCGACGACGAGAATGCGTCTACTCACGGAGTGTTCTTGTAGATCGTGATGTGCCCGTTGGCGATGCGCATGTCGGATATATAAGTCGGCAATGGCATCGGGAATCCATTTTGTGCGATTCCATCGGGGATTGTGCCCTTGCGGATTTCCTGCACGAGTCGCGGAACAAGAGGCGAAGGGATGGGGAGCGAGCCGATCTTCACATCCTGCACGACGAATTGCCCGAGCCCGGGACGAATCACGTTCATCGTTCCGCCAAGCGTTATGGAATCACGGTCGGCGAGGAGATTAGCAAGCGGACCGAGAACCTTTCTTCCGCCGATCTCCTGCAAATCGACATTTGCATGAACGTACAGACGATCGCCGAGAATCGCGGCGGAGACATTCTGCGCGGATGGCGGAAGCGCCTGCTTCGACGCGGCGAGGAAGATGTAAGAGGCGGCTTCGCTAGGCGTGAGGTTCGCGTAGACCGGTCCAGAGCGACGACCGAGAGACGCGACCGCGTTCTGTCCACGCACCGCATTCTGTTGCGAAAGCGGCTCCCATGTATTCCCAGCATTCGACGACGTACCGGGACGCAGTCGGTGCGAGACCGGGAGGTAGTAATACCAGATTCCTGCGGCGATGATCAGCAGGATTATGAGACAACCTATCCGGCGAAGACATCCAAACATTGAAGAATCCGAGAGTTAGAGACTTACGAGGGGAATATCCAAGGTGGAGAGATACTCCGCAAACGATGAGCCTGCTGGAGGGAGGGAGAACTGCGATTGCCGCGAATTGCAGTTCTCCCTCTCTCAGTCCGTCTCCAATCCTCACCGATCGGGGGGTCTGAATCCTCCACCACCTTCACCGCCGGCCCCTCTGCCTTGCGTGGGCTCCTTGATGTTCTTCGGAACCTTCGCCCATTGCTCCGGCGTGAGAATCTTCTGGGCTTCAGTAATCGCATTCTCCGCGAGCTTGCGGCCTTCCTGAATCTTCCCGCGCATCTTGAGTCCAAGCTGCATCGGATCCGCATTCTTATCGGCAGTGCCGAGCGTCTGCGCGAGCGCGTTCACGAGTGTGTCCGCTTTCGATTGTAGCGAATCGGCTGCGACCTTTAGCTTCGCCTGCTGATCAGTCGTGAGATCGAGCTTCAACGAATCGTTCAAATCGAGAATCTCCTGGAACGTATTTGGAACTGCGCGAGCGAGTCGCTCCTTGAATTGATCCACAGTTGGCCGACCGCCGCGGCCGCCACCGAATACCGCGGCCATCTGCTGGCGCGCGGGGTCAACTCCAATTGCGAGTCGCGCCTGCAACGAAAGCTGAAACGGAACCCGGAATGCGTTTCGCGATCCGTTCTGTGCACCGAAGTGCTCGTTCACTTGATAGACGTATCGCTGCGCCTGCGGATCGAAGCCTTTCACATACAATAGCGTGCGATCCGGGAATACTGGTTGACCCCAACCATGAAGGTTGTGACTCCCGTGCAGCAGCTGATCGAGTCCGCTGAGTGTGTTGAGTCCAACAAGCGAGATCGTGAGCTTGCGATTCAACCCGAACGATGCGGGCTTGAAGTTCGCCTGCAAATCAAATGATGGTGACCACGGCACAGAGCAGCTGTTGCGTGATGCAATTGCACCGAGTTGTGATTCAAGGCATGCCTTCGCTCGATCCGGCGCGGACGCTAGAAGACGCGACATCCCATTAGCAACCGCGGTATCGGGCGCGCGGAATGGATTGAAGATGAACGCACGATCGTTGCGCAATCCGTCCCCATTAACGTCGCCTGAGACCGTCGGCGTGAAGAATCCCCCCGAATTCAAACGAGCGATCGCGGTGAGCTCGAACGCCGGTTTCACCGGCCACGTCACCGTACCAAGGAATGAATGACGACGCTCGAGATCACTCGTTCCCCACTCGGCGAGATTCGGATTTCCGGCCGTGTTGGCACCGCCACCTCCGCCAAATCCACTCCCCCCGAATCCCCCGCCGCCAAAGCTCGAAAGTCCCTGAGCCTGATCGCGCGAGCGCATAAATGTGTACGCGACGTTGAAATTGATTCCCCGCGTTGTGAATCCACCAAGGCTCGTGGTGATTTGCTTCGTGTCCGAATGGAGATTCGAATTCATCTCGCTCACTACGCCAAATCGCGGTTGGATTCGTGAGCCTATGAGTGCGACAGCTCCAGTGGACGGGACGATGAAGCTCGCCGGCGTGTATACGGGCCGGCCGCCTTCCGTTGCGAGTGTGAATTTTGGAGTCGTGTTCAGGTTGAGATCGATCGCACTCGTCTGCGCAACACCGCGCGCATACGAAAGATCGACGGAGAAATTGTAGCGCTCGAAAAACCGGCGATTGAATCCGAGCGAGCTTCTCCATGCGCGAGGCGCGCCGAAATCAGGCGCGAATACGGTAACGTTTCGGCGCTGAGTTCCGAATTCCTGGCTCGGTCCGTTGCATGTTGAAGGAACGGTGGCTGGATTCTGGATGAACTCCGGCCAATCCGGAGTTGGCACCGACGGTCCGACGCATACGAGCTGCGACTGTCCGTTGGTCAAACCATTTGCATCGGCGGCTGATGCGAAGAGCTGTGATGGCGCTCGTCCGCGAAACTCACCGATTCCACCGCGGATGCTGCCGAGTGCCTGTCGCTCGTTCATGCCGGCGTAGCTATAACTGAATCCGAGGCGGGGACTGAAATGTTTTTCGGTCGGGAAGAAATCGGTTCGTCGGTTGAACAGCGAATCGACGGCTGGGTTGTATTGCGGGTTGTCGGGATAGCTCGACGCCTCGAATCTTCCCCCGTAAGTGAGCTGAAGTCTCGGCGATTCACGCCACGAATCTCCAAGATACAGCGCCCCGTTTATGCTCTTCGCCTCTCGAAGCCGCGTGGACAGCGTGCGAGTGAACGACGCAGGTGCGCCCGCTTCAAAATCTGCAAGAGAGTTGAACGCGTAGGTGCCGAGGACGTTGGAGAATTGACCTGTCGACGAATTGTCCTCGTTGAGTAATCCGCCGAGCTTCACCCGGTGAGTTCCCTTCGTCGAGATTTTGGAGATTTCATCGCTGACTTCAGTCAGTCGCGTGCGAGATTCCTGAGGAAGCGATGGATTTATTCCGAACTGAAGTGTCGACACTGCGCTCGTCCCATCGTCGAGCGTTGAAGCGACAACTACTCGCCCACTCGGAACCATCAGATATGGGTCGGTGTTGCGCTTGTCGATCGAAGTGTAGGCGCGCAGCTCGTTTATGAGATTCGTCCAGTGCGAGGTGAGAGTGATCATCCCGCCACCGCCCGATGTTTTGCCATCCCCACCGCTATGGGGAACCGAGAAAGCCGAAATGCGAGTTGCGTCCTGAGTCGAGCCGCGCCAATCACCGCGCAGCATCAACGTGTGCGATTCGCCGAGGTTGTAATCGAAGCGCGTGATGGCGGACGCCGTATTGTTGAGCCGCTCGTCGGGAATCAGCGCGGACGTCGGTTGAAGTCCGTACTGATTCAGGATGTTGATGAAGCGTGCGACCGAATCACCGCTTGTGCCGATTCTTTGAAGGGCGAGTGGATCGGCAGCGAGTAGGTCCTGAAGCGGATCGGTGCGACGTGTAAACGATGCAGCGCCGAAAGCGAAGAGCTTGTCTTTGATTATCGGCCCACCGAATCCGCCACTCAACTGATTCTGAGTGTACTTCTGCGCGAATGTGTTTTCTTCCTCCTGCGCGAACTCCAGCGATGGATCGCGCAACGAATAATCGAGTGCGCCAGTCGAGACGTTCGTTCCGCCTCGCGTCGTCGACGCAACCTGACCGCCGGTGAATTGACCGCGTGCAACGTCGTATGTGTTGGTGATGACTCGCGTATTGCGAATCGCTTCCTGTGGGACGGTTCCGGTGCCGAAGCTCAATCCATCGAGAGTGATGTTGTTTTGATTCGTCGGTTGTCCTGCCACGGAAAAAGCCGCGCTTGTCGAATCAGTCGCGGCGACACCGATGACTCCCGGCGCGAGTGTGGCGAGTGTATTCAAATCGCCCGCTTCTATAGGAAGACGGTTGATGAGATTCGGTGGGAGTCCTTTCTCAGTTGAACCTGCTTCCGGGCGATCAGTCGCCTGCCGCGGGCGCGGTGCAGCGCGAACTTCGACAGATTGAAGGACCGCGACACTTCGACCCATTTTGACGTCAACTACGAGACGATCTTCGTCGGATTGTCGTGCGACGCTGGTACGTACCGGCGAATAACCAATCGCGTTTACCTGCAGCGTGTAGCTTCCGCCACCATCGGGAAAGACGATCGTGTATCGACCGTCTGCGCCCGTGGTTTTGGTTCGCTTGATCTGCGTTTCAGTCGACGTGACTTCGACGCGCGCGCCTGGGATAGGCTGACCCTCGGGGCTTACGACTTGCCCCATGATGATGTCAGTTGTGGATCCGACTTGGGCTTGAGCTGGCTCGGAAAGAATGGCCGCGAAAAAGACC
>JBGQKT010000174.1:0-6902 GCA_041499635.1 Gemmatimonadaceae bacterium | reverse complement strand
CACCTGTATCCAACACGCCGGTATCGAGCACACCGGTGTCATCAACGCCGGATAGCGAGCAGTCTGCAGTCACTGAAGAACCGACTTCAACCGACCACGTCGAGGAGATCGGCTACAGTCCCCCGAAAAAGAAAGGGAAGCAATCGCTCGTGGCCGGCGTTGTCGTGGCCTTGGCGGTGGCGGCAGGTGCAATTTTCATGTTGACGCGTTCAGGCGGATCTTCGGATAACACTGTTCCGCCAAAGGTCATTCCTGCAGTCACCGACTCCACGTCGGTGCTGCCTCCGCCAGTGGCAGGTGCGCCTTTGCCTGCGGCAACGCCTGAGAGCACTGCGGCTGCGGCCGCCCCGAAGCTTGATTCGCAGGCGATCGCCGACTCTCTCAAGAAAATTGCAGCGGCAAAGAAGGCCGCCGCCAAAGCCGACTCGGTGAAAAAAGCGGCCGCAAAAGCCGACTCGGTGAAACGGGCTCAGAACTCGACGAGAACCAAAGCCCGAAGCGCTGCCATTTGGCTGATGGCAGATCCGAATGCGAGCAAAACTTTCGCCGACGGCGCAACTCACATGGGCGGCATGCTCGGCACGAAGAGAACGGGCGATCTGCAGACGCAGATCAACGCGCTTCAGCCCTTCCTCTCGAGAGCGGGCCTGACATACGCACAGTTCAAGGACGTCGCGCAGGAGGCTGGCATCAAACTATTCGATGAGTTCGGACGCATGGTGCCAGACTCAGTGAAGAAGCTCACAGCCCTGAGCTACTAACCGGCAGGCGCTGGCTAACCTCTGACCAGCGCCTTGTACTTGATCCTGTGGGGCTGATCCGCATCAGCCCCCTTTCGCTTCTTGAGATCTTCGATGTACGCCTGGTAGTTCCCTTCAAACCAGACAACTTCCGAGTCTCCCTCGAAGGCAAGGATGTGCGTTGCGGTACGATCGAGAAACCATCGATCGTGTGTAATCACCACCGCGCATCCTGAGAAATCAAGAAGGGCATCTTCGAGCGCCCGAAGCGTATCGACATCGAGATCGTTCGTCGGCTCATCCAACAACAACAAATTTCCGCCGGATTTCAGAAGCTTCGCGAGATGGAGACGATTCCGCTCACCACCCGAAAGCTTGTCGACAGTCTTCTGCTGATCAGCACCCTTGAAGTTGAAGCTCGACAAATACCCGCGCGTGTTGATCTCACGCTTCCCGACTTGAATCATGTCGAGACCACCACTCACTTCATCGTACACGGTCTTCGACCCGTCGAGATCACGACCCTGATCGACATACGCGAGCTGCACGGTATCACCAACCTTTAACGATCCACCTTCCGCTTTTTCTTCACCAACAATCAGACGAAACAGAGTCGTCTTACCCGCGCCGTTCGGCCCGATCACTCCAACGATTCCACCACGGGGCAGCGAGAACGACAAGTCATCGAACAACACCTTGTCGCCATACGCCTTCTGAAGATTCTTCGCGATCACGACATCGTTGCCGAGTCGCGGGGCAGGAGGAATTACGATCTCGTTCTGCGAGATCTTCTCATTCTGCTTCTCGCTCACTAGCTCTTCGTACTGCTGAAGCCTCGCCTTCGACTTCGACTGGCGCGCACGCGGCGACATCCTCACCCACTCGAGCTCGTGTTCCAAGGTTCGCTGACGAGCTGACGCCTGCTTCTCCTCAGTCGCCAATCGATTCTTCTTCTGCTCGAGCCAGGACGTGTAATTGCCCTCCCACGGAATTCCGAATCCGCGGTCGAGCTCGAGAATCCACTTCGCAACGTTGTCGAGGAAATAACGATCGTGCGTGACAGCCACGACTGTCCCCGGAAATTCAGCGAGATACCTCTCGAGCCACGCGACCGACTCCGCATCGAGATGGTTTGTCGGCTCATCCAGCAACAGCATGTCGGGCTCTTCCAGCAGCGTGCGACACAACGCAACTCGCCTTTGCTCACCGCCCGAGAGTGTAGTCACATCCGCTTCAGCAGGAGGCAACCGCAACGCATCCATCGCTATCTCGATCTTGCGATCGAGGTCCCACCCATTCGTGGCGTCGAGCTTCTCCTGTATCTTCATCTGACGGAGTCCCAGCTTTTCCATCTCGTCAACGCTGATATTGTCGGAATATTTCATCGAGAGGAACTCGAACTCCTTTAGAAGATCGCGCTGCGTCTTCACCGCTTCTTCCACATTCTCACGAACATTCTTCGTCGCGTCGAGCTCGGGCACCTGAGACAGATATCCAATCTTCGTCCCCTGATGCGGCCAGGCTTCGCCCTGAAAATCATGATCGACACCAGCCATGATCCTGAGCAGCGTCGACTTTCCCGCGCCGTTGCCGCCAAGCACGCCGATCTTCGCGCCGGGATAAAAAGACAGCCAGATGCCACGCAGAATCTCCCGCGATGGCGGGACGACTTTGCGCAGATCCTTCATTACATAGATGAACTGAGGAGCCAATTGGAATCTCGAGGCGGGTGACGAAAAAAGAGCGCCCACATGTGAGCGCTCTTGAAAGTTAAAAGGTCACGGGACCAAAAATTAGTATCGAATAGTTACTTATTCCGCCTAAAAGACGAGAACCGGCTGTGCTCCACCACACAACCGGCCTCGCTTCCAACAAGTACTGCTTGTCACCGCCATTTGTAGTACGCACGAATTCGGCGGAATGTTGTCGCTGTTGGGAGAACACTTATGCTTTACAAAACCCCTACTGAAAACCGGCCGCAGGTAACCGGTAGCCGATAGCCGGTGACCGATACCCGAGAGCCGGTAGCGGGAAGCGGGCGGCGGGTACCTACCAGTCACTTGGTTCTTTCGACAACGAGCGTGTAGTCCGAAGCGAGCGCAGCAACTCCCGCAACAGCCGCCCAAACCGGCAGCAGAACAACTCCGACTACCCCAATTGTCAACGGAATCTCGAGCACCGACTTCCCCTCGGCATTCTTGATCGTGATTCGCCGCACGTTCCCCTCATGAATGATCTGCTTCACGCGGTCGAGTAGATTCTTCCCCGAAACTTTGTGCTCTTCTGTTGGCATCTGGTCTCCCGAAGTCAGTATTACGCTCACATCCGAGGTACGCAACGTGTCATCACGAAGTTTCCGCCTGACACTCCTCGTTGCAGCGACGGTAAGCTGCGCTGCTCCATCGACACGCACAAACGTTAACTCCGATCCAGCCGACGGATGGCCGACATACGGTCGCGACCCCGGCGGCGCTCGCTATTCGCCGCTCACCGAGATCAACAAGTCTAACGTCAGCGGTCTCCACGTCGTCTGGACTTATCGAACCGGCGACATGTCCGATGGCAGCCAGTATCCGCGCAAGAGCACATTCGAGACGACGCCGATTCTATTCGGGAAAACGTTGTACTTCAGCACGCCGTTCAATCGCGTCATTGCACTCGACGCTGAAAGCGGTGCCGAGCGTTGGACGTATGATCCGAAGATCGATCGCATGGTGAATTACAACGAAGCATTTGCGTCGCGCGGCGTATCGGCGTGGGCTGATCCGACCGCACAAGCTAATTCCGCTTGTGCTCGCCGGATTTTCCTTCCAACGATCGATGCGCGATTGATTGCTATCGACGCCGAGAATGGAAAGCTGTGCAGCGATTTCGGAAATGCCGGTACGATCGATCTTACCCTCGATGTTGGACCTGTTCAGAAAGGCCAATACGATGTGACGTCGCCGCCCGCGGTGGTCAATGGGATCGTAGTCGTTGGCTCATCGATGGGCGACAATCGCGGAGTCGATCTCGAGCGCGGAACTGTTCGCGCATTCGACGCTCGCACCGGCGCCAAGAAATGGGATTGGGATCCAATCCCCCGAAAGCACGGCGATGCTGGTTACGAAAGCTGGGATTCTACAGCCGCAGCACGCACTCGCGCCGCTAATGCATGGGGAGTGATCTCATCGGATCCGGCGCGCGATCTCGTCTTCATTCCCACGGGGAGCGCATCGCCCGATTACTACGGAGGACTCCGTCCAGGCAAAAATCTTTACGCAAATTCGGTCGTTGCCTTACGTGCATCGACAGGCGAATTCATCTGGGGATTTCAGGTCGTCCACCATGACCTCTGGGATTACGACGTCGCTGCCGAACCGGCGCTGTTTACACTTCGTCGTGATGGAAGAGACATTCCAGCTGTGGCCGTGTCGACCAAGCAAGGCCATCTCTTCGTCCTCGATCGCCTTACCGGAAAGCCGCTGCTGCCCGTCGAAGAACGCCCGGTTCCACAAAGCTCGATCGCGGGAGAATCCGCTTCACCAACTCAACCATTCCCTGTTGCGACTGGCAACCTGCTCGGCAGCACTGTCATGAGCGCCGACAGCACATGGGGGCTGACACCCGACGATCGCGCCGCGTGCAAAGCGATGTTGGCCGGCGCGCGCATCAGCGGAATGTTCACGCCGCCGAGCAACGAGGGCTCGCTCGTTTATCCGAGTGCAGTCGGTGGAACCAACTGGGGCGGCGCAACGGTCGACGGCAATCGCGGCTTGTTGATCACGAGCATTAACCGACTCTTTCAAGTGGTCCGCGTCATTCCACGCGACAGCATGCAAGCTGCCGTTGACGCCGGCCGAAGATTCGGGATCGAAGTCGGCAGCATGCGGGGGACGCCCTACGCAATGACTCGTCGATTCCTTCTCAGTCCCAAAGGCGTTCCCTGCAATCCGCCCCCGTGGGGACGATTGGTTGCAGTCGATCTCTCGACTGGTGCGATTCGCTGGCAGGTTCCCCTCGGGACGATACCTCCACTCGCGTCAAACGCCGGTAGCGACAAGTGGGGCTCCATCTCGCTCGGCGGACCAATCACCACTGCTGGTGATATCATTTTCGTCGCGGGTACAATGGATGACTATCTCCGCGCATTCGACACCGAAACCGGAGCAGAAATTTGGAAAGGCAAGCTTCCCGCAGGCGGTCAAGCGACGCCGATGACTTATCGCTCGCCAGTCACAGGACGACAGACTGTTGTCATCGCTGCCGGCGGCCACGGGAGCCTGGGAACAACGCTTGGTGATTACGTGGTCGCCTTCGCATTGAAATAATTGATCGGCTATCTTCTTCAGCGCACGACGACGATGCCGAGGTCGCGATGAAACCTGGTGATGTGATCGACGCTGTTAAGCGGAAGGTCAGAGCTCCACGAAGGAACGACATCAAGACCGTCGTTGCCGTGACAGCAGGCATCACGTCAGCAATCTGGTTCGCGCTACGGCTGCGCAAGGATTTGTATGGACCAGGAGGAACGAAGCTCTCGCGCTACAACAGGTCACTGGACAAAACCTGGCCGCGCAGAAAAAACTGAGCGTTCGCGCACGCAAACGCTTCACTCAATTCGCGCGTCTAATGAGAAACGCGCCGAAGTTAATGAAGCGCTGAAGTCATAGATGAAGTGAAGCCGGAGGGCTGGCGCGCGGTTACATGTATCGCGCGCTGGCCATCGCGGCAACGGTAATCAGCAAGAGAATGGCGACGATTCGGAATGCGCTCTGCATTTTCCCCTGGAGCGATTCCATCTCCGCTTTTTGCGCATCAGTCGGCGGACCCCCTGACGCCTGAATTTGTCCGCCGAGCTCCAGCATCTTTTTCCCGATCTTTCCGGTGTATCCGGTGCCGATTCCCACGGCGATGATTGCTGTCAATGCTCCAACCCCGAGAATCTTTGCGGTATTGGTCTGCGACCATTCGCTACCCGCCATTGCATATCGGACGTACATCGTCAATCCGGAGAGAATCGTCAGCACGGCAGCTCCAATCATGTACGATCGGAATTTCTGACCCATCATCAGCTGGCGCACGAACAACATCCCTGGCTGACCAATCGCCCGTTGCGCAGGGAGAATGAAAAACGCGACGCTCAAGGCGCCGCCGACCCAGAAGGCCCCGAAGATGATGTGTATCAGGCGCAGAACAATCATCTGCAAATTGGCGCTCACGGTGTTGGCTCCTGTTTGGATTTATTCAACGCCAGTCGGCGATGAAGAGGTTTGTCTCGGTCGGCTTGTCCGCGTGACGATTCGATGCCCATACTAATTTTTTCCCGTCAGGGCTGAATTCCGGAAATCCATCGAACGTTTCGTCGAATGTCAGCTGCTCGAGTCCACTCCCATCGGTGTTCACAAGAAAAAGATCGAAGTTTCCGCTGTGCGGGCTCAGGTAGTTGGACGCGAAAATGATTTTCTTCCCATCCGGAGTCCATGACGGGCCGAAATTCGCGCCGCCCAGGTGGGTGATCTGGTGTTGATTCGATCCATCGGCATTCATTAGAAAGAGCTCGACTTTCGCGGGTCGCACGAGACGTTGGGCGAGGAGGTCGCGATACGCACGAAGCTCAGTACTGTCGGTCGGATGATTCGCGCGATACACGATTTGCTTTCCATCAGGTGACCACCACGCACCACCGTCATAACCCGGTGTGTTCGTCAAACGCCGAACGTCGGTCCCATTGGCGTTCATCGTGTAGATGTCGAGGTCGCCGTCTTTGAGGGATGTAAAGACGATTTTCTTTCCATCCGGAGAGAGTACGCCCTCTGCTGTGTAGACATCGTAGTGTGTGAGGCGCTTGAGGTGAGTGCCGTCGCGATTGACAGTGTAGATGTCATAGCGATCAAGCGGCCACACGTATCCCTTCGATGGATCTGGTTTGGGCGGACACGTTGAATCATGCGCGCTCGAGGAGGCGAAAAAGAGACGCTTATCGCCCGGAAAGAACCAGCCACATGTGGTTTTGCCGCGACCGTCGGAGATGCGATGTAGTCCGGTGCCGTCGGTGCGCATCACGTACTGTTGGTCGCAAGGGTGGCCGTCGCGCCTCGTTTGAAAGGTCAGCCATTTTCCATCGTGGCTGAAATAGGCTTCGGCATTTTCGCCGCCGAATGTCAGCTGGCGAATCGATGT
>JBGQKT010000173.1:0-6940 GCA_041499635.1 Gemmatimonadaceae bacterium | reverse complement strand
TGTGTGCGGCGTAAAGATTGACGCATCGATGCCGGGAAAATGGTAGATTCGGGCGCGTTACTGAGACAGAAACAATTCGAGCGCTTGCCCGGTGCTGTGCGCGAAAGTATAGTCCCTCACCGAAAGCGCAGCCCAAGCCCGCGTTAAACTAGCGGCGAGCACAAAAGCCTGCAAACCTCACCAACTGAAAATCACTTGATGATCAATGCTTTTCTGACGGCGAGGCCCGCGCGCTCGACGTTTGGCTGGAAGACTCTGATCGCTCTTGTATTTATAGGTTTTTCTCTCGCGCCAATCACGATCCGTGCGCAGGGAAATGTCGGCGGCCGCAACGAAGTATTCGCCGGCAGTGAGCTCGAGAGCTACCTGCGATATCTCCAGTCTCTCGGAAAATCAGACCCGTATCCCATCACGATGCGCGCGTTTTCCGCCAAAGAGATCGACAAGCTCGCGGCGAAGGATAGCGCTCATCCATGGGTGCGCCGCTATGATCTCCAAAAGCGCGAGCACCACGGCTTCGAGTGGACCTACGTTCGTCCTCAGCTGAGCTTCTACGTCAACAGCGCGTACCCGTACGGCGGCAACGATGGACCCGTATGGCAGGGAAAGGGACTGACGACTGCGATGCAAGGCGGCTTCTCTGTTCGCTGGGGTTACTTCTCCGGAACGTTCGCTCCAATCGCCTTTCGCTCGGAAAATCAGTCGTTTCCGCTAATGCAGAATGGAGAGACCGGCCGTCTCGCCTTCGGGCACGGTCAACTCCCCACATACATCGATCTTCCACAAAGATTCGGTGTCGATCCGTACACTCAGGTCGACATCGGACAGAGTGAATTCAGATTCGACGGATTCGGTGTTACCGCAGGAGTCGGCACGGCGAATCAATGGTGGGGCCCGACCAACAATTTTCCGTACATCCTCGGCAACAATGCCGCCGGGTTCAAGCATTTCTTTTTCGGAACTTCAGAGCCGGCCAACCTCTGGGTCGCGAGGCTTCACGCGCGACTGGTTTATGGCGAGCTCGATCAATCACAGTATTCGCCGGTAACGGGCCCGCGCTATTTCGTCAGCTACGCGCAGCCTGGGAGATTGAGGTTCATGGCGGGGCTGGTCGCATCACTCGAGCCGCGCGGAATCCCTGGATTGGAAGTTGGAGGTGCGCGGTTTTTTCACGGCCCAACGGATGCGCTCGGTTATTGGTTCTCGGTTCACGATCTGAAGCTGCCGCTGCAAGGTCTGTATAAGTACAACCTGCCTTCAGAAAGCGACACGGCCGTCTTCGGGGGCACACAGGCACTCAAAGAAAATCAGCTTGCGTCTGTTTTCCTCAGGTGGGCCCCGCCGGGCAGCGGATTCGACGTATACGGCGAATACGGGCGTGAAGATCACGCGCTGGATCGGCGTGACATCGTACTCGAGCCTGACCACTCCTCCTCGTGGAACATGGGCTTTCGAAGAGCCTGGCTCGACCCCACAGGCGCGGCGATGCAAGCTGTGCGTGGCGAAATGTTCACCTACGAGTCGACCGCCGGAACACGCACGCGCGGCGAGGGCCAGACATACGTCCACGGCGTTCTGCGACAGGGCCACACAGAGCGCGGACAACTCCTCGGCGCAGATGTCGGCCCCGGCTCCGGCTCGGCGTTGGAATTTGCGTACGACCGTTTCAATACTATGGGGAGGATGACCGCATTCGTCAGGCGGCAGACGCAGCACGAGGAAAGGTTCCCCACCCTCTATCGTCGTGGGCCCGCGTTGGACAAGGGCGTCGACGTCGAGAATTCCATTGGAGCCGAGGTGAATCGGTTCATCGGACCGTTGGATGTGCTCGGTCGAGTGACATTCACTGCCGACTTCAATCGGTATTTCAGAGCGGATCAGTACAACGGAAATTTTGCGCTACAGATTCGACAAAACTTCTAAAGCGTAACGTAGAACGACACAGACAACAGGCTGTGCCGTTCTACGTTACGTTTTTGTTTCAGCCCCTCGCTCGGAATAATTTCCCAACCGGCGCGAGTGGCCGAGAGAGATCACTCATTGTCTCTCGTTTGAGATCTGTGAACGTTGAATACGCCGGCGAATGCTCGGCTTGTGTCTCCCTCATTCTCTCCTTCACAAACGCCAGCACAATTCCAGCAAGCATTCCCGCGATCGCGCCGAGCAGTATGTCGCGAATGCCGTTACCGATGTCGGGCGACAATGGGAGTGTTGCGGGCTCGACGACCGTAATCGCGGGCGTGTCACGAACTTCCTCGATGCGCGCACGCTCCTCTGCCTGCGCGAGCGCCGTGTAGATCTCCGAGCGCCTCGCAACCTCTCGCTGCAACCTGTCGTTCTCGAGCGTGAGGGCTGGTGACGATAAATACTGGCGATTGACTTCCCGGAAATTGCGAAGGTCGTTCTCCGCCTGGGAGAGAGCGATGCGACTTTCATCGACTCTCTTGCTGATGAACACTCGCTCCTGCGTGACCTGGGAGCGCCGACGCTCGGTGTTGTAGACGTCCAGCTCGGTCACGATGTTGTTCCCAATCTGCTGCGTCAGATCCGCGTGTGGAGCCGATACGAAGAACGTCACGATACCCGTGCGATGGGTCGAAGAAGCCGCGATGTGATCGCGCAGCTCGAGGGCGGCAAGATCGATCTCAGCTGCTTTCGACCCCGCGTGAATTCCAAAGAAACCGGGTAGTGTGCCGCGAACCAGCCGACCATTCACACGCACCTGATACTCTCGCGCAGCAACTCTTCGCAGAAGCTCGTTCGATTTGACCAATCCCTCGTAGAACTCGATTGACTGCGACGGATCAAAGCCCACAATCGAGAGATTGTACTGCGCCGCGATTCCTGCGAGCAGGCCCGAGCTGGCACCGCGCGGCGTGAACTCCACTCTCGTGGAGTAGTACCGGGTTTCGCTGAGTGACCCCGCGAGAGCGATGACCATTCCGATCAGGCCGCATATCACAATCAGTCGTCGATGCCTGAGAAGCACATTGACGAATCCGATCAAAGACGTTTCTTCACGCGCGCGTCTGAGGAGCGGATCGATCTTGGGCGCGCGCGGGGCGTTGCGGCGGCTCATCGCGTTGCGCTCATCTGTACCACCTGCGCGCGGAGATCAGCCGCGCGAGGTAGCATGCATCGGCCGGATGCGCTCGACCGAGATGTAGATGATGCTGAGGAGAATTGCGCCCGCACCCATCGACGCGAGAAATAGTGCCGGCCAGAGCCAGGCAACGATCGCAAGAGCAGCGAGCACAAGGTTGATCGCGAGGATCGTCGAGCTGACGGTCGCGTGACTTCTTCCCGCCTGAACCATTCGCTGATAGGCGTGGCTGTGGTGCGCGTGATACCATCGCTCACCGTGCGCGATGCGCCTGCAGAGCGTCACCGTCGCGTCGAACACAAACGCTCCCAACAGAAGTACCCAGAGCAAGAGAGGAACTGATCCAACATTCTCTGAGGCAATCGCAAGAACGGCGAAGAGATAGCCGAGTAGTCCGCTTCCAACGTCTCCCATGAACAGCTTTGCGGGCGCCCAGTTGAGAGGCAGAAATCCCGCATTCGCAGCCGCAATAAGGAATGCGACCATCGCCAGTCCGGTATTGCCTGTCTTCAGAAGCAACAATCCACCGATTACTCCGGTGCTGATTGCCTCACCCGCGGCGAGTCCGTCGATGCCGTCGACGAAATTGTACAGGTTGATTGCCCAGACGATTCCAATGACCGCTAGCACCGAACCAACAACTCCCAGATGGACTTCAGAAAATCCAACGGTGAGTGACTTGAGACCGCCGAGCCAGAAGATCGCCCACGCTGCCGAGATGAACTGAACCGCGAAGCGCGTGAGTGCGGGGAGATCACGATGGTCGTCAATCCATCCGACAAGAGCGATCATGGCACCGCCGCCCGACAGCGCAATCGCTAGATCCCAGCTTATCCATCGCCACATCGCCGCGAGAAGAATTCCGCCAATCGTCGTAACGGCGATCGCCAGCCCTCCGCCACGCGGAGTCGGCTGCGAGTGCGAGCTTCGTTCGTTGGGTATGTCGAGGAGTCGATCGAGTGCGTAGAGTCTGACACGGCTGGCAAGAAGCCAGCTCAAAATGGCGGCAGCAACTATGAAGACGATTCGTTCTGTCATTGCATGCGTGCGCCCGATCGCGCACTCAGCCATTTCGCTGTAAGGGCGAGCCCTTCATCGACCGAGACTGCAGGTTGATAACCGGTCATTTGCTGGATCTTCGAAGTGTCGACGAAAAGGGAGCCCACGAGGGCCGAGAGTGAGTCAAGTGTAAAATGGAACGGCGTAATTTGCGAGAGCAAGTATCCGGTGCCCCCTAGGGCGCGGAGGACGGGAACCGGAACAGTGAACATACGGCTTTGACGGCCGACGGCTACCGAGATTCTCCTTGCGAGCTCGGGCGTCGACAAGTCCGTACCATCGCTAACGAAGAAAGTTTCATGCGCAGCCGCGGACGCCGCTAGAACCGAGTGAATCGCATGAATGACATTACCTGCATACGCAACGCTGCGGCGATTGTGAATTCCTGCAATCGGGAGGGGAACTCCCCGAGCGACCGCCTGAAAGAGGCGCAGCATGTTCGACTTCATACCCGGACCGTACACGACCGGAAGTCGGAGGATGGGCGCGTGAAGATTCTCGCGAACAGAGACTACTCGGACGAGTCGTTCCGCTTCGAGCTTGCTCGCTCCGTACGCATCGACCGGCATCGGAGGAGTGTTCTCATCGAGCGCGACGTCGCTTTCGTTTGCGACCGCTTTCACCGAGCTGATGAAGACGAAGCGCTGTACTCCAGCCGCGACCGCTTCATCGAGCAGCGCCCTCGTACCCTCGACGTTCACGCGCCGACATTCTGAGTCGGGATCATCCTTCCCCTCTCTTTTCGCGTGCGCTCGCCCTGCGAGATGAACGACGGTCTGAATTCCGTTGAGTGCAGATCGCAACGCGTTGCGGTCGAGCAAGTCACTCACCCGAGCCACGCGAATTCCTTGAGCGGCCGGCCCATCTCCGCGGGTCAGTGCGACGACCTCTTCGCCGCGATCGAGAAATGATTGACAGACATGCTGGCCGATGAAACCGCTCGCGCCCGTGACCAGAACCGGACCGACCGTCACAATCCGCGCTCGAGCACATCACACACTCGACTGCAGGCGACAGCCTTCCCTCCCATTCCTTCGATGAGATCGCGCGCACGACGTCCTTTCTGACGGAGATCTTCCGGTGACGCTGACACGATTTCCCGCAGGATTCGCTCTGCGCCATCCACATCACCATGACTGATGTGCCAGCCGACATCATGCGCATCGAGTAGATCGGCGACATGGCTTTCACTCGGACCGACATGGAGAATCGGTCTCGCAACTGCCATCGCGCCGTAGACCTTGCTTGGGTGGACAATGCCCGGGATTCGGTCTCCAACGGTCACGACGTGAACATCGGCCGCCGCGAGCGAGTGACGAAGCTCACTCTGCGGTTGATACGGCAGAGAAACAATATTTGGAGATTCCGCGCTTTCCACTTCGCTTTTCCCTACTCCACCGCCTACGAAAAGCAGAACCAGCCGCGGCTCATCACCGAGGCGCTTCGCTGCTTCGATGATCGTCGTCAATGGATTCGATGGTCCGTGATTACCGCTGTACATCACGACAATTTTTCCGTTCAGACCATGTTCTTTACGAAATGGATTTTCTGAGTGCTCGACGACGGCTCCGAAATCTTCCGGCGGCCACGGCGGGAGAACGGTGAGCTTGTCCGCGACGTCGAATTTGCTCTGCATGCGGTCAGCCATGAATCGATCGAGTACGATCACGTCCTTCGCTCTGCGGAGAACCAGGCGATTGAGCAAGTTGAACACTCTTACCGGCAACGCGCGCTCTCGAATCATTCCGAGAGCGATCATCTGGTCGGGATTGACGTCCATCACCCAGTACTTCACCGGCGCGCGATGAATCATGCCGATGACAACTGCGCCAAGCGATCCAATCGGAGGCGACGTGCTGACCACCACCGCATCGATTCCGCGAATCGCGATGCTTCGAATTATTGCCTGAAGGACGAGAAAAACTCCGCCCAACGTACGAATCGGGATCGAGCTTTTTCCGAACGAGGAAAACGGAATGCGGCGAACATCGACGCCCCGAATCGTTTCGCGTTTCTTGTACTTCATTGACGGATCGTCGTATCCCCGATCCGCAGTGAGAACAATTACCCTGTGGCCGCGTCGAGCGAGCTCTTCAGCGACATCTGCGAGATGCTGCCCTACCGCGGCCGGGTCGGGAACGTAAACCTGCGATAGAAAAACGAAGGTCCGCTGTTTCTTCACGAGACAACGGCTGTATACACGGCGAGTGTCTCACGAGCAGTTTTGTCCCAGGAAAACTTCGCGGCATTTCGAAAGCCCTTCTCGATGAGGCTCTCGCGCAAATCGAGATCGAGGAGGCAGGCCTTGAGCGCATTCGCAATCGCATCCACCGACATCGGATCGAACAGATATGCGCCATCGCCTGCAACTTCAGGCAATGCCGCAACTGCAGAGCAAGTCACCGGAACGCCCGCATGCTGCGCGTCGAGTATCGGCAGGCCGAAACCTTCATACAACGATGGGAACGCGAACAGCGACGCGTTCTGCATCAAAGTCATGACCTGATCGTCGGGGAGGTAGCCGGTGAACCGCACGCGGTCACCGATTGCTCCCTCGAGCTCAGCGCGGAAATCAGGATTCTCCGGCATGTGTCCGACGAGAACGAGCGAATGAGGAACAGCGTCGACGATTTTCTGGAACGCCGCCACGAGGCGCGGGAGATTCTTGTGCGCACTCAGGCTGCTGAACGCCAAGATGTAAGGCGCAGGGATCGACGGCGGCATTGCATTCGCGGCGGATGTGCCATTGGTCGATTCCCTTCCCGCCAAATGAGTGAC
>JBGQKT010000172.1:0-7067 GCA_041499635.1 Gemmatimonadaceae bacterium | reverse complement strand
TTCTGGAACGCCGCCACGAGGCGCGGGAGATTCTTGTGCGCGCTCAAGCTGCTGAACGCCATGATGTAAGGCGCAGGGATCGACGGCGGCATTCCATTCGCGGCGGATGTGCCATTGGTCGATTCCCTTCCCGCCAAATGGGTGACTGTCACTTTAGCTTCGTCGACCTCGAGATTTCTTACGATCTCATCCCGCGAGAATTCCGAGATTGTAATCACGTGATCTGCGCGCTTCACCGTCTGCTCGACGAAGAATCGAAGCACCCGTCGTCCGGCGGCCGTGTGACGACCCTGATGCCTGATGTAATTGAGATCGGGAACAGTCACGACCTGCGGACGCGGGCCCACGAGCGGCGACACGTAGCCGAGTGAATGCACAAGATCAGGACGACGGTTGCGAAGCTGAAACGGAAAGATCCCTTGCTCCCAGCCGTAACGAACAATGCGACGAAGAGCGATGAAGGGACACACGACGCGATGGAAGTTCGGACCCGGCGTAACATCGAGATCGGCTGCGCCCTTGTTCACGAACACGACGTAGTCGTTCTCGCCGTCCTCCTTCGCGAGCGCGTGTATCAAAGAGGTCGCGTACGTCTCCGTGCCACCCACAACGCCGGGGATCAAATAAAGAAGATTCAGCGCAATCAGCATTGCTCAGGCATTTACCTGGTCCGTTTCCGGAAACGCGTCGCGCAAGATTCTCGGCGCCCACCGGATTCGTGATACAAGGTGCATGAACCAGAATGCAGCACCCATACAAACGAGCTGGTAGAACGTCCCTCCGACATCGCCGCGGTTGAAGTCGATCACGACTGAGAAGCAGATGAAATACAATCCGGGACGCAGGTCAGCGTTCTTCACGAGCTTCACCATCAGAATTGAAAGAATCGCAAAGAAGATCGCCGGCCCGACGGATCCGAAATTCAGCACCGCCTCCGTTACCGGCGTGTAGGCGTAGCCCATCAACTCAGTCGAGCCGAACGCGTCACGCATGAACTGAAGCGAAAGACTCTCGGGCTTCCCTGGCCAGAATATGCGTGGTATGAACAGAAGTGGCGCCGTGATGTACGTCCAGCCGAGACGCAGCGCGTGCGGTTTCGCGACGTAATAGATGAGCGTCTGAATCGGTGAGACAAACTCGCTCTGCGTGATGAGAATCGTTACTGGATCGCTGGCGAGAAGAACCGGCGCGGCAATTACCTGGCGAAGTATTCCGAGAACCGTCAGTCCGGCAAAGGCAAGGATGCCGAGCAGAATTGTCCAAAAGCGAATGACTGCGTGACGTCGCGCAGCGAATACTCCCGCGAGAAACACGAACATCGGAATGAAGTCGCGACGGTTGCCGAATGAAACCTGAAGGAGAACAAACGCAATCACTGTCAGAGCGAGAACTACTTTGGCCTGACGAGTGAGCTGATTCCATCCAATGAAGCCGTACATCACCAGACCGTTCATCACGAACATCGACACGACCCACACTTGTGTGCCGATCCAGTTCGCTCTTTCCCGGTTGATGCCACCGCCCAGCACAGTGCCGCGTGAAAGGAGGTAGTAGATGATCCACGCAAAGCCTAGAAACACCAAGACTGCATTCGCAAACGAAGGTCTGTAACGGGCAAAGACTTCTGGTGGTACATCATGCCATGGTTGTCTGTACCACCATTGAACAAAGTTGAACGCGAACATCCCCGTGGCATACATGAACCCCGCGCCCGCTATCCCAGTCGTCTCTCCCTGCAGCCCGAGCACAACCACCATCGGGAGAGTCGCGCCGTAGAAGAAAAAGAAGATCAGAAAAAAAAGTCTGATGTCCTGAAAGACGAATGCGCCGTCGACGAGCCTTAAAATCGAAAGGCCAAGGAGGAATTGCCCGCAAAGGACACACACAGAGGCGGGGAGCGTGTCGCCAAATGCGTAGTAGACGATGGCGGCGAGATGCAGACAGAGGGAAAACCCGAGAAAAATACCAACGAGCCCTGGAAAGCGCAGGGCCCGCGGCTGTGCTACGGCGCTGGACTCTAGTGCAGGAAGCGCACTATCCGTCATACGTCGACCTCATTCCATGTCGCGCGACTCGCCGAATCTGCGCGACCTGTCGCCGAACGTAATATCGGACCATCCACATGAACATCGGTCCTCGCACTCCGTACGCCTTTCGCAGGTATTCCCAATGCTTCGATACGAGATGCCGTGTGTTGCGCCACGCGAGGTATTCGAAAACGAGCCGGTTGATACGCTGTCCGCCTGACGCGCAGATAGGACCTCGCAGATGAAAGCAAACTGTATCAGGAGAAAAAAATGCGCGCGCGCCGAGCGAATTGGCGGCGAGATAAAAATCGGTCTCTTCTCGCCATGAATTCCCCTCGTACCATGTGTCGAACGAAACAGCGTCAAACAGGGCGCGTTTGATGAGCGCAATCGAATGGACGAATGGAGCTGGAATCGGCGCAGCTGTGCGAGAGGAAAAATTCGCATCCATCGAGGCCATGTCGAACACTTCGGTCCCGTCGCGCACCGGCGATGGTGGATCGATCAACAGCTCGCGGGAAAAATCGCGAGGGACCAACGCGGTCACCAATCTTCCTGCAATAACGGATGCACCGAGCTCATCCGCTTCACGCAGTAGAGTCGAGCAGTAATCGTCGGCAAGCCATACATCGTCTTCGCCGAAAAGCACCCACTCAGTTTCTGCCGCGGCAATCCCAGTTCGTCGCGCTTCAGGTTGACCACGCTGCACGTCGTGACGCACGACATCCACCGGAATCGTTGCCGATCTCGCGAGCTCGGCAACGCGCTCGCTCGTGCCGTCGCTGCTGCCGTCGTCAATCACGATCACGCGCTCAACATCGGGCTGCGCGAAATACGACGGCCACACCGCTTCCAGCGCGCGAATGCGATTGTATGTCGGGATGAGAACCGTTACCGACCGCGCCATCAGCCGAGTGACTCCGTTCTTCGTGCGCTTGCGGCGCGCGCGGCAGGAAGCCCGCGATACCCTTCCCATCCGCCTCGCAAAACGTTGTATGGAATTCTCGGATCTCCTTTCGCAATCCCGACAACTGACATCGCGAGCGCATGGAGAACGAGTCGAGTTGCCCATCGAACGCGCCACAGTGGCTCATCGCCAATCGCCTTCCACACGAACAGAACGCGCGACCGCTCACGCTCGCGCATCTGCGCGTACAACGGCGGCCGATTGATCGTGCTTGGATAATGCTCGATCGCGACCTTCCTCGAGGAAATGATCTTCCATCCGGATTTCGCGACACGATGCGTTACATCGACGTCTTCGTGCCAGAAGCTGCCGAGTGCTTCGTCGAATCCGCCGACGGCCTTAATGGCTTCGCGTCGAAACGACATGTTGCCGCCGCTCAACCATGCAGCAGGTTGATCTTCGCGCGGATGATTAGCCGGCCCGACGTTGAAGCCGCCCCAATCCAGCTTGTATCGATTGGAGGTGAGACCGAGGACGCGATACATCGCGTTGCGTGCAACATTGTAGTGACCGGGATGATCTACGAACCCGCCGACGCCGCCGAGCTTCGGGTCGTCATAAAACGAGATCATCTCCGTTACCCACCGCGGTGGGAGACGGACGTCATCGTCGAGAAATGCGACGATGTCTCCACGCGCCATTGCGAGCCCGGTATTTCTCGCGCGCGAAGTTCCAAGCCCCTCTGGAAACTCCGCAATCTGGAGCTGCAGCTTATTTGCAAACACGCGCCTGATTCGCTCGATGGCGCCGTCCGGATACGCCTGGAGCACGAGCACCACTTCGAACGACGCTCCGCCCTGCTGCGACGACAAATCCTCGAGGCAAAGCTCGAGTGGCTCGCAGCGCTTGTGGGAGGGAACGATTACAGAAAGTTGGAGTGGCATCGAGCTACTTACGAGCGTCTGAGCGCTCGCCAGTGGCGCAGCAGGCCGGCTCGACCGAGCCATTGGCGCGCCGCGTTGCGAGGAATGTCGTACAAGTTAACCTGCCATACGCCCGCCAGGCGAGCAGGCATATCGAAGCGCTCGCGCACCACTCTTTTTCGCTCGCTGCACGAGAGCATGAACTGATCTTCGCTCACGCCTCCCATGCGCATCTCGGCGATAATCTCATCGACGAATTTCGTTTTCACGGGATGCTGAAACGATCGCACAATGAGATCGTAGTCAGCGGCGATTCTGAAGCTCGTATCGAACCGGCCGACTTCGTCGAAGATCCGGCGGCGCATCAAGGTCGCAGGGTGACACAGCGTTTGCCGCGCCAGATCGTTCAACTCGACTCGGCGCCCCTGAACTCCGGCGATGTCGCCGTCGGTGAGGCGCATCTTCCCGTAAATCAAGTCGGCGCCTCCGCCGAGCGAGATGGCCTTCTCCAATGCCGTGCTCGTCGCCAACCGATCGCCCGCATTTGCAAAAAGAACGTACGAATCGGGATCGGATACGAGGCTCACTGCTTTGTTCATCGCGTCGTAAATACCTGCATCGCGCTCGCTGATCCAATAACCGATGCGATCGTCGTATCGTCGAATTATGTCGAGCGTGCCGTCGGTCGATCCGCCGTCAATCACGATGTACTCTACGTTCGGATACGATTGGGCGAACACGGCCTGCATCGTTTGTTCGATTTGGTGCGCGGCGTTTCGAACGACCGTGACAACGGAAATGAGAGGCTTTGACGCAGAGCCACTTTTTCTCGCGCCACGAGTGCGGCGGCCACCTTCCGTTTTTCCCTCCGCCGGAGTCGCTCCAAGAACTGTGTGCGACGGATGCATCTCAGCGAGAACTTGCGCCACCTTCCTTCCCGATGCTTCCCACGTCAGCCTCGTGCGCGCATCCTCGAAAGCGGAGCGACACAGCTCGTCGTAACGGCGCGCGTTTTCCCAAAGCTCGACGATTCGATCTGTTGCGTCTTCAACCATCGATCCGGGCGGAAATGTGTAACCGTTCACTCCGTCGCGAACCACCGCTGGAATACCACCAACGTTTGTCGCGATGGATGGCACGCCAAACCCCGCAGCTTCGGCGAACACGACGCCAAAACATTCCGCTCGGGACGGCATCAGCAGGAAATGCGACGCGGCGAACAGCTGCTGAAACGTCTCTCGTCCTTTCTCGGTGCTTTTCGAGACGAAGCCCACGATGTTCACGAGATCCTTCAGCTTCTCCGGTATCTCGGGATTGCCACCGACGATCGTGAGCTCCGCGCGAATTCCGCGATCGTTCAGCCGCTTCGTGATTCGAAGCGCGATGTCTCCGCCTTTCCGTTTCCAGTCCACACCGACAAATAACAAGCGACACAAATCGCCTCGGCGATTCGCAATGATTCGATCTATCTCGACGTCGGTTCGCGTGACGGGAAGATTCGCTCCGAACGGGATCACTCGTAATTTCGCCGGATCGACGCCGTAATCGCGTACGGCGGACTCGGCTGCCCATTCTGATGCGTAAATGGCGACGGTCGCTCGACACAGCGCCAACCGTTCGAGTCTGTTGCCGTTCTCGATGGTCGCGGTCGTGAGCCGTTGAAACTCCGGATACAGACCGACCATCTGCGCAAACGTCGCGTCGGCCCAGAATGCAACCGGTGTCGTTCCCGCGACCTCCGCGATAGGAATACTTCCGGGCGAGAAAATCCAGTCGACCTCAACGCCCGATAATTTTTGCTCGACCTGCTCCGCGTAACCGCGAGCAACCTGCGGATCGCGCTCCGTGAGAACGCGCTTCCCTCTGGCCCGCGCGAGCAATCGTTGCAGTGAGAGCGCGCTATCGCCTCGATCCTCCAACGGACCGACGTACGACACGTCGATTCCCTGCGCTTCGATCGCCTTGCCGATGTGATGCGCGGTCCCCGACCAGAATGTCGGATCGGCCGCATCGTACGTCGTTACATACGCGAGCCTCACTCGGTACCAATCCGGTGATTAGGATACGCGGTGGTATTGGCGTCGTGCGTGATCCAGTCGTCTTGCAGCGCGAACGTTCTCCAGTTCTCATGCAACAGGAGCCGCGTGTCGTACCGCGCGCGATTTCTGTAGTAGTAGAGCCGCGCGAAATCGATTCTCCATCGCGAATTCCCTGTCGCGCGCAGAGCGATCGCCTTCGAGACGGTTGCTGCGGCCAGCAATCCGTTCGCCGCGATTCTCCGAATGAGCCTGAAAGCACCGGGACGAATCGCGCGATAATCGGTGTAGCTGTCGCAATAACCCTGATCGCCAAAGCGGCTGTTGACGTACGCCTGCGTCATTCGCGAAGCCGGAATGATGTGATGCGTCACTGCTTCTCCGACATACGCGAAGCGGTAGCCGAGCTTTCGAACCTTGATGTTCAATCCCGTTTCGTTGTCTCCAACGAACTCGCCTGCGTTCGTATCAGGATTGAAGCCGCCGGCTCGAAAGAAAACGTCGCGCAGAATTGCCTGATGACAGCTGAATACTCCGGGATCATCGTCCGACACGATGAGCGCATCCCCGCGATCGTTGAGGCTGAGCAGTGCGTTGCGACAATGCTCGAGGACCCACACGGGTGGCTCGGTTTCCCATCGTGGAATGACGCGACCTGTCACCGACGCGATGTCCGCTTTCATCGAGAACGGCTCGACAATGTTCCACAACAGATCGGGATCGGCGAGCATGTCATCGTCGGTGAAATAAAGAATTTCGCCGAGCGAGACGGTCGCACCCGCGTTGCGCGCCCAATGCGCTCCGCGACGCGGCTCAACCAGTCCGCGAATTCTTGGAAACTCCGTCGCAAGTTGCTCGATCTCAGCGGGTGTGTCGTCCGTCGATGCGTTGTCGACGAGGATGATCTCGAAGCGATCCGAGGGATATTGCTGCGCGACGAAGCTCTCGACCGTCGCCCTGAGTCGCTCCGCGCGGTTATAGGTGGGGATGATTACCGAGACGAACGGTCGCGGCGACTGCTTCACCGGCGGCGGCCTCATGTGAGCGCACCCACGATTTCGCGAAATCGCACGGCGAATTGATCAGGCCCCCACATTCGAGCGTGCTCACGCCCTCGCTCGGCGAGATCGGCGCAGAGCGAGTTGTCCATCCAAAGCCTTACAAGACAATCGTG
>JBGQKT010000171.1:0-7122 GCA_041499635.1 Gemmatimonadaceae bacterium | reverse complement strand
GAACGCCCGTGCGCTTCGCCGAATCATCATCCTCGACGAAAACGAAAAGCTCGCCCGCCCATGCACCCTTGAGTGTCCGCTCCCACACGTCCTCTCTCACGCGAGAGCGACCGAGTGCCTCGAGACTTCTGAGTGGAACGATCAGATATGGCAGTCCGGCGGAGACTGCTTCAGGCGTAAAGAATTCGTCGTAGAGAATATCAGAGGGCTCGAGCGATAAAACGTCCGCGAGCCCGGCGGCATCGATCGATGCGGGTTTGCGCTCCGGAAGCTTCGCCGCGGTCAGCTGAGTGAACACCGGCTTGCCGGCGCGCGAGCGAATGAGAACTGGAACCGGCCCGACCCCTTCCTCGAAAACAATTCGAGTCTCGTCACCGGTGAGCGCGATGTCTCCAATGTGACCGAGGACGTACGCAGTGCCGACTGTCGGATGTCCGGCGAATGGCAGTTCACGACTCGGCGTGAAAATTCTGATCTTTCGGGTGTTCTTGGAGCTCTCCGGCGGAAACACAAATACGGATTCCGAAAAATTGAATTCTCGCGCAATCGATTGCATCTCCCTGTCGTTGAGTCCAATCGCATTCGGAAGAACGGCGAGCTGATTGCCGCCAAACAGGACGTCGGTGAATACGTCGGCGATGTAATAATCGAATGGCACTTAATCAGGCTCCGTCGTTTGATTCGGTGATGTACGCATCTGCTTCGATCTCCACCAGCATCTCCGGAGAAATGAGAGAGCTGACTTCGATCATCGAGGTCGCCGGCCGAATGTCGCCGAAGACCTCGCCGTGCGCTCGGCCAACTTTTTCCCACTCTGCGATGTTCGTGACATAAATGCGAGTGCGCACGATGTCTGACAATTTCGCTCCGGCTTTCTCGAGAGCACTTCGGATATTCGCAATTGTCCGGACCGTTTGAGCAGCGGCATCGCCAATTCCCACGATCTTTCCATCGTCACCGGTCGCAGTCGTTCCGGACACGTGCACATGATTGCCGACGCGCACGGCCCGCGAGTATCCGACAATCGGCTCCCACGTTGTTCCCGACGAAATGTTCTGTCTCTTCATCCAATGCTCCTCATTATCTGTGACCAACGGAGAGATCTATGTGATTCACCGATTCTTTCCGGAGACGGAATCGAGCATCACAAAGGTAGGGAACACCTGTACGCAGGGGTTTTCATTGACAAGCGGTCTCGATGGGGTACATTTATACTCTGTTGCACGCACAGTGTTGTGCAACGACTTAGCCAGCGAACAAAAATGGGACCTGGATAAAACCAGGTCCTTTTACGTTAGGCGAGGTCAACATCGCACGTCGAGAGGTACGGCCATACCGGACTTCCGACCTACATCATTACAAGAGGAAGTACCAGTATGCGCACCACCGGAACCGTAAAGTGGTTCAACGACGCCAAGGGTTTTGGCTTCATCACCCCGGAGAACGGACAGAAGGATTGCTTCGTTCACCACAGCGCCATCAGCGGCAGCGGCTTCAAGTCGTTGACTGAAGGCGAGCGCGTCGAGTTCGACGTCGTGCAGGGCCAGAAGGGCCCGGCCGCCGAGAATGTGACCCGGCTGAACGCTTGATCAGCTTGGAAGCAAAGCTTTAACTGGCAGGGCCACTCTGGATTTCCGGGGTGGCCCTGTTCTTTTTAGCATATTATTCAGGCACACAGACGCGGAGGCGTATGGCGAAAGAAGAAGCAATCGAATTGGAAGGAACGGTGACCGAAGTACTGCCGGACGCGACCTTCAAGGTTCTCGTCAGCAACGGGCACGACGTTCATGCGACGATCGCGGGAAAGATGCGGCGCTTTCGCATCCGCGTTCTCGCCGGCGATCGAGTGACGCTTGAAGTCTCGCCGTACGATTTGACGCGCGGCCGAATCACCTTCCGGCACAAGAACTAGTCGGCTGCAGTTAGTCCGCAGCTATTGTAAATAGCGGAGGATGTCGTAGACGTAGCGGACTCCGAATCCGACATTCTCAACGGCGAGCCGCTCGTTGTTTCCGTGCACGCCACGCTGTGACTCCGCCTTTTCGACCTTGAACGGATCGAGCCCATACGCCTTGATGCCCACCCTCTGATAACTCGGCCGATCTGTCGCGCCGGTCAGCATCGGCGTCGTAACAAAGACGTTCGGATCGCGATCGTGTGATGCGCGCTCGACCGCGCGAACGAAATCGGAACTCGTCGGACTCTCGAGTCGCGGCTTCGGTTCGAGCAACGTCTGGAAATGAACAGCAGTGTCCGCAGCCAATTTCTTCAGCGTCGCCAGCATTTCGGCAGGATCCTGATCGGGCAATAAGCGAACATCGAGCTCCGCCGTCGCTTCCGGCGGGATGACATTGGTCTTGTTCGATCCACTCAGCGCCGTCAGCGAAATCGTATTGCGCAAAATCGCGTTCCAGTAGACGTCGCTCAGAATCCAATCCTTCGCCGCGGGAATCTTCAGAGCGGCCGCAACATTCGAAAGCCAAGTCTTCCTTGGCTCGGGATACATGCGAGAGATGTCGCGAAAATATTTGTCGACGCCCGGTGTGACATGCAGCGGAGTCTCGTAGTGCGCGATACGATCGAGCGTGGCGACGAGCTTCGGCACCGGATTTTGTTTGGTCGGACGAGAGCCGTGCGACGGGACACCTTTCACAGTCAATCGCTGCCAGAACGTTCGCTTCTCCGCAACACCAATTCCGAAATACTGAAGCTTTCCGTTCACGACAGAATTATCTCCGCCCTCTGTCGCGAGAAACTCGACGTCCTTCAATAGATCGGGATGATTCTTCACGAAGACGATCGCGCCGGTTGAGCCAAGCTCTTCATCGCTGTTGCCGATGAACACGATGTCGCGATTGAGCTGAACGCCCGAACGCTTCAAGGCGATCATCGCCATGAGATGCATAATGCCTTCACCCTTCATGTCGAGCGCACCGCGTCCCCAGATGTAACCGTCCTTCACCACTCCGGAAAAAGGATCGACGTCCCAGAACTGCGGCGACGCGGGAACGACATCCATGTGACTCACGAGTGCAATTGCTTTTTTCGATCCATTCCCCTTGAGCCGAGTGTAAAGATTCACTCGTCCGGGGCCGAGCTCGGTAGAGTCGAGGAGCTGAACCTGAAAGCCTTCTTTCTCCAGAATGCCCTTTAGAAAGAGCGCGGCTTTCATCTCGTTCCCGGGCGGATTCGTCGTGTTGATGCGAAGGTAATCCTGGAGGATCTGCTGGGTCTCGCTGGTTATCGTGTTCCAGTCGAGCTGGCGCGGCTCGGGCGTTTGAGCGGCGGCAGCGCCACCCCACACGAACAAGACAATCAGAATCGCACTGTTGCGCATGATTTTGGTTTGAATGGTGTGAATTGGGTTTCGTGGCCGATGGCCAACCCGCCAAGGTTGAAATTGCGGCGCGAGGTGCGTCCGTGGCAATCGCAATCACGGTATACACTGGCGTTGTAGCTACAAGTGGCTACATTTAACAAATGATATCGGTGGGAATTCGTGAGTTGAAAAACAATCTGAGTCGCTATCTGAAAAAGGTTGAAGCGGGCGAGCGCATAGCGATTACCGATCGTGGTCGAGTGGTCGCCGAGCTCGGTAAGCCTTTGTCCGCTGGTGAGTCGCCGACGAAGTCACGATTGGACGAGCTGATCGCGGCCGGACTCGCTCGGCCGCCAATCAAAGCTGGCGCACTCCTCGAGAATTTGCCTTCCTTCCGTTTGCCTCGTGGAACCGCTCTCGCCTGGTTGGACGAGGATCGTGGCGAGCGCTGAGCGACCGCCGCGAAGGGGACTTGCAGCGCGGAAGGTATCTGAGGGCCGTCCTCAGACCTTTTACGTCGAGTCGAGCGGCCTGCTCGCAGCTATCCTGGAGAAGGAGGCAGCGGCGATTCGTTCTATTCGTTCGCGCGATCGAGCAGTCACCTCGGCGCTGACTCTCACTGAGGCAAACCGAGCAATTGTTCGGGGTCGAATGTCGGGAAAGCTGACTGCGGAACGGGAACGAGAGGTGCTCGATACGCTACACACCTTCCAAGAACAGTGCACCGTCCTCATGATTTCGGAACAGGTGCTTGTACGCGCGGGGCATCCCTTTCCATCCGAGCCTGTCAGAACACTCGATGCGATTCACCTGGCGACGCTACAACAGCTCGGTGGCCCTCCTCAGCTTGTGACAATCGTCACACGTGACGCGCGCATCCGCAAGAATGCGATTGCGCTCGGCTACAATGTAGAATGATCTCGTGCCCACTGATTCGGCCCGTGACGTTCTGATTCTCGACGGCGGTCTCGCGACGGAGCTCGACCGTCGCGGGTATGACATTTCCGGTCCACTATGGTCGGCGCGCGTGCTTCTCGAAACTCCCGAGGCGATCGAGCAGCTGCACTACGACTATCTCGCGGCGGGAGCCGAGTGCGTCATTTCCGCGAGCTACCAGGCAAGCTACGACGGATTTGCAAAACTTGGCCTCTCGAAAGACGAGACCACAGCGCTTCTCCTCAAATCGGTGTCACTCGCGGAATCTGCCCGCGATCGGTTTGCCGCGGAACGCGGTGACAGAAGGAAGCGATTTGTCGCAGCGTCAATCGGTCCGTATGGCGCAACTCTTCACGATGGTTCAGAGTATCACGGGAACTATGGCCTCACCGTCGCCGAGCTGAGGTCATTTCACGAGGCGCGATTCGCAGTTCTGTCAGAATCAACTGCCGACGTGCTCGCGTGCGAAACAATTCCATCGCTTGATGAAGCTCGCGCGCTGGCCGAGGTGCTCCGCCAGCATCCGACGACCGATGCATGGTTCAGCTTCACTTCGCCCGATGGCGTCCACACCGCGCGCGGGGAGAAACTCGTCGACTGTGCGCGATTTCTCGATGGTGAAGACAAGGTCATCGCGGTTGGCGTGAATTGCGTTCATCCGAGAGTTGTCGAAAAGGCAATTCGGGAGCTCATAGCCGGCACCGACAGGCCGATCGTCGTTTATCCGAATTCAGGTGAACGGTGGGACATCGTCGAGCGCAAATGGACCGGAGTGCCTGACAACGAGAGTCTGGCCACGCTCGCGCCGAGCTGGGTCGAGAGCGGAGCGAGCATCGTCGGCGGGTGTTGTCGGACCGGTCCTAAGGAAATAGCGGGTCTCGCAAAAGCATTATCGTAGCGCGGCGACCTTGCGCCGACACGACGCGCGTGGGATAATCGCGCGTCTCCAATCGTTGTCCCCAATGAGAATTTCGAGCTTAATAATCGCTGCAATTGCAGTTCCATTTGTCGCGTGCACTTCCGCGTCGACACAAAGTCCCGTGACAACGGCCGCGTCGCCAGCTCCGTCGTCCACGATCGCCGCAAAAACTGCCGGCATGGAACACGGCGATGGATTCATTCCACTCTACATAGACAACAAGCAGGGGAAACTTCTCCTCGAGCTCCCGCGCGATTCTATGCGCGCACTGATGTTCGTCACGCTCGCCACGGGACTTGGATCCAATCCAATCGGGCTCGATCGCGGATCAGGCGGCGATTCATACGTCACGCGCTTCGATCGCAACGGCGACCGCGTGCTCGTCGTATTCGAGAACTGGAATTACCGCAGCTCGGCAACGGACAATCCCGCGCACGTTCGCACGGTGATGGAAGCTTTTCCGCCGAGTACGCCGGGATCGTTGCCGATTGTTGCGCAAGAAGGTGGAAAGCTGGTCGTCGACGCGACGGATTTCGTGATGCGCGACTGGAACGATGTGAGCGGTACACTCACCGCCAACAACGAAGGGAGCTATTCCGTTGCGCGGGATCGGTCGAGCATCTATCGCCCGTACACGAAAGCCTTTCCGGAGAACAGCGAGATCGATGTCGCGCTGACGTTCGCAACGCAGGGAAAGCCGGGCCAGACCGTCGCGTCGATCGTTCCCGACTCGCGCTCGTTCACGCTCCGACAACACATAAGCTTTCTTCAGCTGCCGGACGCGGGATACCAACCGCGTGTACTCGATCCGCGAGTCGGTTATTTCGCCGTGACTTTCAAGGATTACGCGCAACCCATTCAGCTGCCGCTCGAGCAGCGATGGGCCGCGAGGCATCGTCTCGAGCGAGTCAATCCGAGCGATCCGAACAGTCCAATCAAGAATCCTCTCGTCTATTACATCGATCGAGGAATCCCCGAGCCGATTCGCACCGCCACGAAGCAGGGAGTGAGCTGGTGGATCGACGCGTTCGATCGCGCCGGACTGAAGGGAGGATTCAAGGTTGAGGATCTTCCCGAAGGTGTCGATCCAATGGACGCGCGATACAACGTCGTTCAGTGGGAAAATCGAAACGAGCGCGGGTGGTCAGTCGGTGGAGCGATCGGTGATCCGCGCACCGGTGAGCTGATCAAAGCAATGGCTCGTCTCGATTCACATCGCGCGCGCACCGACTACAATCTTTACGCAGGACTAAAGGGTGCTGACGCCGCGGCCGCTGACACCGCGTTCGTTCTTGCGCGTGTACGCCAGGTGAGCGCGCACGAAGTCGGACACACTCTCGGTCTCGCGCACAACTACATCGCATCGACCTACGAGCGTGGCTCGGTTATGGATTATCCACCGCCGCGCGTCCGACTCGACGCGAGTGGAAACATCGACATCTCGAGCGCATACGCTGTTGGTCCTGGCGCATACGACATTTTCGCAATCCATTGGGGCTACGGAATATTTCCGGCAGGCACAGAGCAGGATTCACTCCGCGCAATCGTTGCCGACGGATTGCGTCGAGGATTGCTCTTTCTATCCGATGCTGACGCGCGTCCGGAGTTCGCGTCGGATCCGAGAACGAACTTATGGGACGACGCCGCGAACCCATTCGAATTTCTGCGTCACGAAATGGGAGTGCGACGCGTTGCTATGGCGCATTTCAATGAGCACAACATTCGCGTCGGCGAGCCCGTTGCGCTTCTTCAGGAACGATTCGTTCCCGTTTATCTGATGCATCGGTTCGCGATCAATTCTGTTGCGAAGACGATTGGCGGAATGGAATACAGCAATGCCGTGCGGGGCGACGGCGCGCAGGAGACTCGGCCCATCGATGGAGCGACACAGCGTCGCGCACTATCGGCGCTCGTTGCAGCGCTTAGCCCGAACGAGCTCGCGATTCCT
>JBGQKT010000170.1:0-7197 GCA_041499635.1 Gemmatimonadaceae bacterium | reverse complement strand
GCTCATCCGAATCAATGTCGCGTCGGGAAAAGCTGATTCTCTTCGAGAACGGCCAGGCGGTCCAATCGGCGTGTCGAGCGATGGGAAATTCATCGCCTTTGCAAAGCCTTCAGAGTTGCTGATCTACAATGCAGCTAACGGGAATCTGGCAGATGATCTTCGCATTCCCCCCAATGTTACGGTGCTGGCATGGTCGCGAAAATCATCGACCGAGCTGACCGCGATTGAGGAAATTATTCCATCAAGCGTTCAGATCGTATCGCTTGCCGACGGCAGGCTACGATCGATTACCCCTGTCGACTCGAGCTCGATCGGCGCCACCGTCTATTCGCCTGATGGAAGAACTGTCGCGTTCTCGAGCCATCGTGATGGAGGAAGACTGATGCTCGTCGGTTCCGACGGATCCCACCTTCATGCCCTAAACAAAGCAGGGATTACCTCGGAATTGGGAATTTCGTGGTCACCCACCGGGCGTCACATTGCGTATCGAGAAGAGTCACCTCTTGCAATCCATGTCGTCGACGTACAGTCCGGGCGTGATCGCGAGATCGTTCCTAACGCACGCTTCGCACCTAACGACCCATTCGCGTGGCCGTTTGCCTGGCGCGCAGACGGACAGGCAGTTCGATACTTTGGGCCGGTACTCCCTGGCCGTGGTGCGAAGCATGAGGTCCGCGAAATTTCCCTCGACGGAAAAGATCGACTGCTAACCACAGTCGCTACTGAAGGTCTTGGAAAAGCCAATTTCATAAACGACACTCTGGTCGAGATCACCGGACCCAGGGAAATTCGCGGAATTTCTCTCGTGCATGGAACGGTGCGAACACTATACTCGGGGCCCGTGCGAAACTTTCTAGGTGGTCACGTCAGTGTGTCGAGCGACGGCGCGTGGATTGGTTTCAGCGCCGACGAGGGCGGCGACAACGAAGTGCCGCGAATCGTCTCTCTCAAAACGGGAGAATCGCGCCGCATACCGTATCCGATAGGTGGCGAAATCCTGCATGTCATGTTCGTCCCAAACGGTCGCGACCTGATTCTCAGCGCGTGTCCGACGTGCAACGCAGGTTATGAAAAATGGGAGGTCATTCAGGTGCCGATGAACGGTGACCCGCCCAGGGTTTTAACTGCGCCGGAATCCAAGCTCGGCAATTTCGGAGTGCCGTCGATTTCTCCCGATGGTCGCAGCGTTGTCTTCGAAGCAGACCATTCTTACAGCACGCGGATAGTCAAGCTGACATTGCCAAAACAATAGTGCCATCAAAACAGCGCATTCTCATCGTGGACGACGATGAAGCCATCCGCACTTCCACTGCCGAGTCGCTCGTGCGCCACGACCGTGAGGTGCGTTTGGCTGATTCGGCTTCGGTTGCGCTGAGCGGCCTCGACCGCTGGCGTCCCGATGTGATTCTTTGCGACGTTAGAATGCCGGGGATCGACGGGCCGGAGCTGCTGGAGCTTCTGACGGAACGGCTTCCATCCGCCGACGTTATCATGATGACGGCGTTCGATGATATGCCGACGATTGTATCTGCAATGCGCGCGGGTGCGGTGGAATTTCTCGTGAAGCCGTTGGATCTGCATGAGCTCAGGCGAACGGTGGACCGGTTGTTTGACGATCGTGCAAGTCGAAAAAGTGCTGAGGTGCCTGAAGTGGCCGACGCAGGCAGCGTCGACTTGCTCGTTGGTCGCGATCCGCGAATGATCCAGGTGTTCAAGTTGATTGGTCAGGCCGCTTCGCTTCTGACCACGGTACTCATTCGCGGTGAGAGCGGCACGGGCAAGGAGTTGGTCGCTCGCGCGATTCATCGTAACTCAGAGCAATCAAAGGATCCTTTCGTTCCGGTGAATTGCGCCGCGTTGCCGGCGACGCTCCTCGAGTCCGAGCTCTTTGGACACGTGCGGGGGTCGTTTACCGGCGCGACGTCTGATCGTCGCGGACGATTTGCGATCGCAGGCAAGGGAACACTGTTTCTTGACGAGATTGGAGACACGTCGCTTGAATTTCAGACGAAGCTTCTTCGTGTTCTCCAGGATCGTGAATACCAGCCAGTGGGATCAGAGAAGACGGAAAGAACCGAAGCTCGCGTAATTGCGGCGACACATCGCAGTCTCGAGTCAATGGTTAAGTCCGGTTTGTTCCGTGAGGACCTGTACTATCGGTTGCGCATCATCGAGATAGAACTGCCTCCACTTCGCGAACGCACTGATGATATCCCCTTGCTCGTTCGGCAACTCATCGCTCGCGCGGGCAAAGCGTTGCAGTCAGGGCCCGTGTCGATCCACGAGGACGCAATGCGACTTCTCGTTTCGCACACGTGGCCGGGCAACGTGCGCGAGCTGGAGAACTGTCTCATTCGCGCGATCGTGCTGGCGACTGGTGGAGTGATACGACCCGAGCATCTTGTTTTTTCATCGGCGCAGAACAGCAGCGCCAGCCTGCTCGGCTCACTGGATAGTGCGGAACGCGACCACATATCGCGGGTCTATGCGGCGACTGGCCGCCAGAAGACGCGTACTGCCGAGATTCTGGGAGTTTCCCGTCCGCGGCTGGACCGCTTGCTGGGGAAGCATGGTTTGGCCTGACAATGTGGATCAGGCGTCACGTGAGACGCCGACACTTGGGGCCCGCTTCATCGCGACCGTGATTCTCGCTGCCGTCATACCGCTTGGAGCACTTGGCTTGTGGACGACGCAAAGCGCAGCGAGGAGCGGCGCTGATTTATTGCGAACGCAGCTCGATTCACAACTGTCAGAATTGTCGCGCGATGTTCTGCGCCGGTGGGATAATCGGCGTGCTGACATTCTGTTGCTGACTGAGAATGAGGCGGTTCGGTTGGAGCTCAGTAACGCTCGTGACGTTGACTCATTGTCGTCGGCTCCGCCTTTCGTGAAACATGCATTCTCTCAGATGACCGGGCTCAATCACGTGGTGCTTCGCGACCGCTCAGGTCATGTCCGGTGGACTCTGGATGCGCCCGGATTCGCGTCCCTGCAACGCCAGTCTGCTGCCCGTAACGATGACGTTCGCGGAATACCGGTCCACCTGCCCGTCACGGATCTGATTAGTCGCGACACAATCGGCAGTGTGGATGCTGTAATCCAGGCCGTAATGCTGCTGCCTGTTCCGGCGGGACCGCCTCCGGTCAATGGCCCGCTGACTGGAGTGTTCCTTCCCGACGGACGGTCGATAGTGTCGCCGCTGATAGACGAGCGACTTTTTTCGGACGACCAGGTTCAATGGAGTGGTACGCGATGGCTGACGGTGAGACGGCAATTGACGGAGCCGGCGATCGAGATTGCTGTTGCGGGAGCGCTCGATCCCTATGCGGGCGTGTTCAAACAGACAGCTCGTCGAGCCGCGGCGATGTTTGTCGCGGCAGCATTGGCGATCGCCATTCTGCTTGTCACGATCACCCGCCGGACGACTAGAGCGGTGGAGCGAAAATTCGCTCAGCGCGAAGCGCTCGCGGCGGTCGGCGAGTTTGCGAGTGAGCTCGCGCACGAAGTTCGAAATCCTCTTTCCGCGATCCGGCTGGACCTACAACGATTGGAAGAGGTTGCAGAGTCACCGGCAGCGGTTCGTGCAAACGCTTCACGCGTATTGCGACAGATCGATCGACTCAATCGAGCGGTAACGGGCGCACTCCGCGTGTCACGCGGCGATTCTGGTCATGGCCGGCGCGTCCCACTCTCTGACATCATCGAGCACGCACGCCGCGCCGCGGAGCCAGAGTTTACTGATCGCGGCGCGTCGCTGGTCGTTCAGGCAATGCCACCGATCGAGCTCGAGGCAGACGCAGAAGCGCTTGAACAGGTTTTCCTTAATTTGCTGATAAACGCAGCGCACGCGTTGAACGCTGGCGGCTCGGCAACGGTGTCGGCGGTTGAACATGCGGACACCGTTGAGATCACCGTTTCTGATAAAGGTATTGGGATGACGTCAGAGCAAATCGAGGATGCAAAGCGACCCTACCGATCGACGAAGAGCAACGGTACGGGCCTCGGACTGAAAATCGCGCGGCGCATCGTGACGAACCATCACGGAGAGATCGACCTGGAGAGCGCTGCTGGTCTCGGTACAACGGTGCGGGTGACTCTACGGCGGTGAGTCATCTTGAACGACGCGGTCTTCTCTTCTTTTCGACAGGCGGGCGAGAACCAGGTATCAGTTTGTAGCCAGCAACCTCAAAGTGATGATCCAGCGAGAACGCCTCCCCGATTCTTTCGCGTCGCATTACCTCGAAGCTTACGGCATCCGCTAGACTGAATCGATGATCCCGGTAAGGCCGGAGCCATCGATCTGTCGCGACTGACTCCAGCTCACGATCACTCGTAATAACTGTGTAAAGCGGATCGGCATAAATCGCATCGAGTAGGGCACAGCCAGCTTCAGCACCGTGTTGACGAGCTGTGAGAATGTGCATCTCGGCAACAACGAGATTTGTCGTGACCAAGCGGACGCGACGCTGAGCGAAATCGTCGTAGGCTTCAGCTGCTTCGGCGTGGTTATTCTCTCTCGCGTTCGCAGCCGCAAACCAGCCGGACGTGTCGACGAAAACCGACTTGCTCACTCCCCGTGACGGTCGGTGTACGCTTCCGCGAGATGATCGTCATGCGCAGAAGCGAAATCGGTTGGCCAGCGACGTTGGCGCATTGCTCGCATGAATTTCTGCATCGGCCCGTCGTCACCAGCGCGCTCTGCGGCAAAGCTCCGCATGCCCCGTCGCAGAATCTCGGCGCGGGAAAGGCCGGTTTCCTCGGAAAGCATATCGAGAAATCGGCGCTCATCAGGAGCGATGTATATCTGGAGTGGCTCGCGGACCTCTGAGCCGGTGCGTTTCTTGTTCATTAAATAATGTTAATTATGTTCATTAACATTGTCAATTAATCCTAATCGAGCAGAGCCTCCAGCTCCCGGTGGCGAAGGTTGAACGTGTAACCCGTCCCCACAATTCCGACGCGAAGTGAGCTCAATGTGAGCTGACGTCCCTTCGTCACCTCATCGGCGTTATCGAATCGCACGCCGCGTCCATCGACGAACGTCACCCCACCCTTGCCTACGATACGCGCGACTTCGCCTTTTACAACCATAGCGGTATCCTCGTCGAGTCCGAGCCCCATGATCTCAGGATTGTCGGCAATCGCTACGAATAACCGGTACAATCGTCGGCGCTGCGTGAAATGAGTGTCGATGAGTGCCTTGAATCCGAGCAGTCCCAGGCCCGGACCGATGTACTGCTCGACGAGTTTTCCTTCTTCGTCGACTTCATTTCCCGCGAGCGTGAGCTCAGTCAACGCCGCCGCACCAGCACTCGTTCCGCCCACGAGTCCGCCACGAGCGTAGTGCTCCCAAATCGCCTCGCCCACAGGCGTGCCGCTCAACGTGCTCACCAGCTTGATCTGATTTCCGCCGCCGAGGAAAACTCCACTCGACTCCCCGATCATCTTCACGATACGTGGATCGCTCGCCTGATCGCGCGTCTCGAGCACCGGAACCTTCACGTGTTCGAGTCCAGCGGTGTGAAGATCGCGCCGCCATCGTCGCGCACTTGCTCTGACATTTCCCGAAGCGGTTGTCAGTCCGATGACCGGACCTGAGCCATTCGACGATGCGAGACTGGCGAACGCACCGAGCGCTTCACCTTGTGCGCTGGTTCCACCACCGAGGAGTACGAGCGTTCCCGCGCGGGGGCGCGAGTGCCAATCGGGACCGGTTCCCGGCGCGGGCGCATCCGCGTCCACGTGCGGTCGGTCGGGATTCAGCTGCTCGTGAGTTATTGCTTGCTCCCCTCGCTCGCTGCACTCGCTACCGCAGTCGCGCCGAGATGCGGATGCATTTCATGAAGTGTGAATGCTGCCATAGCTGCCGCCGCCTGCGTGCTCGCCGGCGCATCGTCGTGCAACGGCCCACCGTCCGTGACTCCCTTCCGTGTCTCGATAACGATGCGACCTCCGTCACAGTATGCCGCAGCGCGCGCAACTTTCCTATCCCGGCGCGTGATGTCTGCGTCTGGTGCAAATATCGCTACTCTGCATCCCGCGTCGCGAACGAGATCCTGCACCTCCCATTCCTTCGCTGGAACCACAACGATTCCTCCACGATCAACTGCATCCGCAACCGTCGCAACGAGCTTTTGCGCGCGCTCCTCTTCGCGATAGCGTTCAGGAACATCGGTCAATTGAACGTCATGGACGATCGCGATGTCGGATCTCGAGTACGGAAGTCCCGCCTGGAGCAAAAACGCCGGCGATACGTCGACAATCAGCTCACCACCTCCGAATCCCCTGCGCACGAGCTCGTCGCGCGTCTCCACTCTGCCGGATCCACCGGTGATTCCGCAAAGCACGTGCTGCTGCACCGGCGGAACATCCGGAGTCTGCGCGATTGCTGTCAGCTCTGCAGTCGCGTAATCCACGGGGCCGAGCGTTCCGGCAAATGCGCCCTGCACAATTTCGAGTGCGAGCGCTGCTGCGCGTAAACCGACGCCCTCGTGCAGATGCTCGAACACAATTGTGAATTCACCATCCACGTCGCCGCCTCGAGTTTTTCCGAATCCCACCTCGTGGCCGATCATGTTCTGTAGCTCGAGTGCAACGTGCTCGATGATGTGTGCTGCGTAGGTCCCACGCTCGAGTCGCGTAATGAAACCCCCACGCTCACCAATGCTGCACCGATGCTCATCCAATCCCGGCATCGTCGACACGAGCGCTTCAGTAAAACCCGGCGCGTCGGCCGAACTGATTTCAGCGTACGCCCCGACCGCGATATCCATGCGCGTCATCGGATGCCGAGACCAGAAGTTCGCCCCGCGCGTCGCATGCAGCGAGGTCATTCGAAGCTCGACCGTCGGGTCGGGCAGTGTCATTCAGTCATAGTGGTCGATCTGCGGCGAGGCGGTCGAGCTGCGCCAGCACCGCAGGCACGTCGTCGGCGAGAACAAAAACGAGATCGTTGTCTTCCATCTGCGTCAACGCAGACGTGAGTCCATCGGACTCATTGTAGATGACATCGATCTGTGAATCGATCATACCGTTTTCTTTCAATCCCTCGATGATCAGCTGCGTGATCTCGCCCGGCTCGCGTCCTCGGCGATACTTGTCCTCGCGGACGATGACGCGATCGAGCCGCGCCGAGAGTCGTCCGACCTCTCGCAGATCTTCGTTCCGCCGGTCGCCGGGCGCGGTGATAATCCCAAT
>JBGQKT010000169.1:0-7238 GCA_041499635.1 Gemmatimonadaceae bacterium | reverse complement strand
TCCTCGACATACGGAAGCAAATCGAACGCGTTGTGTCCGGCCTTCGCATATCGACCCGCGCCGACGTGACCTCGGCCGGCCGCAAGTGCAATCGTATCCTGCCGAATTCCCGGATATGTGAGCGCAGCAGCCGTGATGCTGCCCGCCGCTGTCTGAACTGTCACATGGTCGCCGTTCTCGACGCCAAGTCTCTTCGCGGTCAACGGATGCATCTCGACAACGGTTTGCCAGCAAATCTTGGTCACCGGATCGGGAATCTCCTGAAGCCACGGCTTGTTTGCTCCAGCTCCGGTGCCGAGCATCGGATGCGGATACACGACGAGATAGAAATCTCCGCTCGTCTCACCGATAGTCGCCGGCAGAGTCAACGCAGGAAGTCCGCGAGTTGCGGTGGAAGCAGCGATCGTACCCGGCATGACGCCCTTCGGTAGCGCGCCAGCAAGAGCCGCTGCTCCACCGGGAATCCTTTCGATGAGCCATTTCCGATATGCGCTTCCGGGCTCCGCTGTCGCCGCGCCTGGTGTGGGAGCGGCGATCGACAACAGAACATCAGAGGTCGCGCGCGTATCGAACACCGGATCCATCGTCGGCTGCTGCAGAGAGATGGTCCCTTGAACAGGCTGCGCGTCTCCCCACTGCTCGAGCGAGTGATGATCGGGCAGAATGAGATCAGCCAGCTCCGTCGTCTCATCAGGCACGCTCGAGAAGCTGACTTTGAACGGAACTTTTTTCATCGCCGCCGCGAATCCCGAAGACTTCGGCATCGTGTACGCGGGATTCACTCCGCGAATCATTACGAGTGGCACCGTGCCCGCCTGCATTCTCTGAGCGAGCGCGCGAAGCTGCGCGGGAGAATCGAGACCGTCGAAGCTCGTGATCGCTTCAGCGGGACGCACCGTAACGCCGACGTTGCCCTGCGATTGATTGAGTGCGTTTACCGCGAGGCAATTCGCGAGACCATCGGGACTGCCACCGCCGGCTACAACCAGATTCGGTTTTGCTGCTGCAAATTCTTTTTGCAGTGCAGCGAGAACCGCCGCATCGACTCCACTTTCCTGCGACGCGACTTGTGGTGTCACTGTTCCAGCGAGCATCGCGATGATTGCCGGCTCCGACCCGGGACGCGCATTGATCCACTGATCTGCGTTGAGTCCGGTGAGCGAGCGGCGAGCGCCCACGTATATCAATCGCGGCGCGGTCTCCACCTTCGCGCGCGCATCTCCCCAATCCAGCTGTTGAGGAACTGATGCGCCCCACGAATCGAGAAAATCTGCGCCGATCGAGACGATCAACTTTGCGCTTCCAAAATCCAGTCGCGGCCACGCTACTCCGTAACTCTGGCGATTCGCCGCGATCGCTGTGTAATCCGCGTCTGGGTCGTAGCTCAGGTGCCCCGGAACTCCGTAACCGGCGAGCCATCCATCGAGAAATGCATTGAAGCTTCCGCTCTCGTGGGCATTGATGAACGCAGCTTTTCCTGCGCCACCATTGCGCTTGAGCTCAGCAAGCTTCTGCGCGAACAATTGCAGCGCTTCATCCCACGTTGCATTTCTCAACTTGCCGTCTTGCCGAATCATCGGACCGCGGAAGCGATCGGGATTGTACAATCCCTGCAGCGCTGCCTGTCCTCGCGAGCATAGCGCGCCACGACTCAGCGGATGATCCGGATTTCCCTCGAGCTTGATGGTGCGTCCGTCGCGCGTCTCCGCGATTACGCCGCAGCCCGCAGAACATTCTCGGCACGTCGTCGCGTAGTAAGTCGAAACACCGGGGACTGTATCGTTCGGCGAAACGAGATACGGAATGAGGCGCTCGACGCGCTCCTGTGAACAGCCAATCGCCGTCGCGGTTGCGCCAGCTGCGCCGAGGACTTTGAGGAACTCGCGGCGCTTGACGCCGCTCGATGCCGTCGTGTCGCTCATCGTCAGTAGTGGCACACGGCGCAATCGTAGCGCGCTCTGAACGGCGGATTGGATTGACCGGTGTGACAGTTCACACACCAACCCATGTTGAGTGAGTTGGCCTGGTAGACCTGCTGCATGGTTTGCACTTCGCCGTGGCAGGTCTGACATGCGACACCCTTGTTGATGTGACGCATGTGCGGGAAGTGCACGTATTCAGGAAGCTTGTGGATTCGAATCCACGGCACGGGCTGCTTCTTGTTGTAGTAGGCAGCGAGCTTTTGAACCTCCGGTCTGTCCGTGCGCACGATGGTATGGCATCCCATGCACGTTCCAACTGCAGGCAGCCCCGGGTCCGGAGATTTATTCGCCGTGTAGTGGCAGTACAGACAATTCATCTTCAGCGCTCCGCCCGCGTGCAGCTGGTGCGAATAGTGAACTGGCTGTTCGGGACTGTTTCCCTGAGTCGATGAAGCTCCGGCGTAAGCCGAGAGGATTGCTGCCGTTGCGGCGAGAATTATGAGACCAGGAATGGCAACCCAGCGGTTTTCCAGTCTCATCAGTCGGCAGTCATTGATACGCGAATCATTGAGGCGCTTTGTGAAGATTTTCACAAGGTGAAAAACGTGGCCGGAATATGGTTGCGACCCGCTTTGTCACGCAAGGCGGCAAACTCACGATCATTCAGGAGATTTCAGAGCGCTCGCGCTTCACCCGATCGATCGTTCGCAACACTTCGATTGCCATCGCTCGAAGAAAATTCACTTCCCTCCCGTCAGGCGTCGCGCGAAAGACAAGAGATCGAACCGACCGCATCACGTGTTCCTCATTTCGAGTCTTGAAGAACGCGATCGCCTCGAGCGCGCGTGAGGCGTCCGCGAAAAGATTCTCGAGCTGCTCGGTGGTGGGCGCGTCGGCCAATTTCTTCGGCGGCGCGAGCTCCCTCGTCGCGTCGCCTGAGGCGAGATGCAATTCGTAAAGCGCGATGAGTACCGCCTGCGCGAGATTCAGTGACGCGTGCTCGGTTGTCGGAATTGTCACGACGACGTGCGCGCGATCGAGCGCATCGTTCGGTAATCCGCGATCCTCTCGTCCAAAGAGCAGCGCGACTGGTCCGTGCTCCGCGAAGGAAACCACATCGCTCGCGGCGATTTCGGGAGTAACGACCTCGCGCTTCGCCGCTCTCCTGCGCGCAGTGAAGCCCGCGATGCGAACACAGTCCACGAGCGCTTCGTCGAGCGTGTCGTAATGCTGAATTGATTCAACGATGTCGATCGTGTCGTGCGCCACACCGATCAGTCGCTGAACATCGTACGCGACCGGCCGCACGAGTCTGAGTCGCGAGACTCCCATGTTCTTCATCGCGCGCGCGCAGCCCGCGATGTTTACGGGATCCTGCGGCTCGTATAGAACGACGTTCACCGCAGAGAGGCGAGAGCTACGTGAAAAAAAACCGGCCCCAGGTGCGAGGCTCGATTGCACCGGGGCCGGCGTTCGCATCGTCACTCAGACGACTGGACGGCCCGTGATGAGACGATAAATGATCACAATCACTGCGATCACGAGGAGCAGATGTATGAGACCGCCACCGACATGTACCACGAAGAAGCCCAAAATCCAGAGGATGAGCAAAACCATCGCGATCGTCCACAGCATGTGTTCTTCCTCGATAAAGGTTTGGCCAGCTTAGCCCTTACCCTCGGCAACACTCATACCGCAACTACGAACTGCGGGTGTTTCTCTCTAGCGCGCTCGTTCCACAAACGCACCAGGCTCTTTCTTAGCAGGGTGTTCCTCGTGTAAAGCCTGCCGTCCCAGGAGAATGCGCGTCGCTCTCACATCGTGACCGATGTCGATCAAGAGAAGCGCGAGATCGCCGCTCCCCCACAAGAGTCCAGCGAGCACGATGAGACGACTGATCTCACCGAGCAGCGTCGGTATCGAAGCAGCTCCTTGAGCGATGAGTCCGGTCACGACTTCAGAGAGCAGCAAAATCAAAAGCACGACCGCCATCAGCTTGAACAGCCGCGACAGATATCCGAGTCCGATGTAAGGCTCGAGGTCGGCTGACCTCACCGGCATCGCCGGATCAACGCGGTGCGGCTTCAAAAGATGGTGATCCTTTTGCGCCTCCTCGTTTGCGTCGGAGTCTGCCGGCGGCGGCGCTTCAGTAGTCACGTTGTCCATTAGTTATCTCCGGTTCCAATCCAGCGCGCAGGATAGCCTCGCGCATCAATGTGTGTGAACGGGCCGTGTGCCGCGGTGCCCGCATAAACACCGCATCCTCCTATCAGCGAAGGATGTGCCGCTTCGACGCGACTGACGGCTGCCAGTATGACGCGCGCGTCGTCGATATTGACCTTTCCATCGTGATTCAGGTCGTCCATGGCCCCATTTCCGTCGTTGTCGATGAAAATGTCCGCAGCGTCGCCGTACATGTGCCGGCTCAAAGCCGCGCGCCCGCGCGGATCACCACCGGTCGAGTTGTACTGCGGCGTCCGAAATCCACTCAACACTCTTACTCCCTCAGAGCGAATTCCGTGCGCGTTCAAGTCCTGAAGCACCAGCTCGAGCTTGTCGATCAGCTTCATCTTCACAGCGATGTACTTCGGCCAGACGCCTTGCTGGTCGTGCGGGAAGAAATCTCGAAGCTTGAAATGTTCGGAGAGCGCGATGTTTTGCGTTTCAGGCGTGACCTCGATGAACCCGCTCGGCGGGGTGTAATCAGCTTTCGGAGTAATTCGGCCTGAAGGCCAGTTCCCGATGTAGTACAAGCCGATGCGTCCACCGTGTTTCTGCGACGCAGGCAACAAAGTGATAACCGAAAAATCTGTAACGGGACGAATCGCATTTCCGATCGCAATTGCAAGTGACCAGATCCCGCTTTTTTTCGGTGCGTTGAGCACTGCGCTCGACTCGGCGCGCGCGCCGGATGAGTAAGTCGCGACTGCACCCGACGGAAGCGTATCCGCGGGAAGACGCTCGCCCGGATTTTCGATTTGAGCCAGCAGCTTTCCACTTTCGCCGCGCAAGGGATCGACGACGCGAAGACTTGCATCGGTGAGGTAAGCCATCGAAGGCGCGTCACTCTCCGTGAGTGCACTGGCGAGAATCCCCGTGGCCTCTGTTGCCGGCCGAGTCGTGATGCTGCTGCGAGCAAGCGCGATTGACCACGACCATGCAATTGCAAAAAACAGAATGACGATCGAAGAGGCGACGTTGAATATCCGCTCGCCCCTCGGACTCATTCCCTTTCGTCTTGCAGTTGACCAGTGCTCGTCAAAAGTAGAACTTGCCTTTCTCCTCTCTGCCATCCTCCCTCTCGACCAATTAATGAATCAGCTGCGCGAGCTCTTTTCTAATCTCTCCGACCTTCAAGGTCTCATAAAATGGGCCGGGTACTTCGGTATGACAGGTATCGTCTTCGCCGAAACCGGCTTGCTTGTCGGATTCTTTCTTCCGGGTGATTCTCTTCTGGTGACCGCGGGACTCGTCTCCGCTCGCGGATTTCTCGACGTCTATCTTCTCGGCATCATGCTGCACGCGGCGGCGATTTGCGGAAATTCGTGCGGATATTTGATCGGTCACACAACCGGTCCCCGAATTTTCAAGAGAGAGAGCTCGTTTTTCTTCAACAAGAAGCACCTTCTGAACGCGCGGCAGTTCTACAAGAGGCATGGACGTAAGACGGTCGTTCTCGCGCAATTCGTGCCAATCATAAGAACATTCGCTCCCGTCGTCGCCGGTGCGGCGCAGATGCCATATCGAGTGTTTCTTACGATCAGCGTGCTCGGCACGTTCCTCTGGGTATGGAGCATGCTGTTCACCGGGTATTTCCTGGGAAGATATATTCCGGGCGTCGATCAACACATCGAGATTGTCGTTCTTCTCGTGATCTTCATCTCGATTCTTCCCGGCCTCATCAGCTGGTGGCGACAACGAGGCGTCGTCGCGCCTCAATGAATTGCGAACTCGGACATAGTCGATTTTGAATTGTAGTTAGTCACTTCTACACGAATTGGAGAAGAAATGGCGTTCACACTTCCAGCATTGCCTTACACCTTCGATGCGCTCGAGCCGCACATCGATACGACCACGATGCAGATTCACCACGGCAAGCATCATCAGACGTACGTGAACAATCTCAATGCCGCGATCGAAAAAGCGCCAGAGCTCGCGAATAAATCACTCGACGACCTGATGCGCGGGATCGACAAGGTTCCGGAAGCTGTGCGCCCCGCCGTTCGCAACAATGGCGGCGGACATTGGAACCACTCGATGTTCTGGGAGATAATGTCCCCATCCGGTGGCCACCCAACCGGAGACGTTGCCGATGCTCTACAAGATTCTTTCGGCAGCAAAGAAAAGTTCCACGAGCAATGGACAGCGGCTGGCGTGGGAAGATTCGGGTCCGGCTGGGTGTGGCTTCTCCGCGATGGGAACAAGCTCACGATCACGAGCACACCGAATCAGGACAATCCTCTCATGGAAGGAAAGTCAGCCCCAATTCTCGGTCTCGATGTGTGGGAGCACGCGTACTATCTGAAGTATCAGAATCGCCGCCCCGACTACATCGCCGCGTGGTTCAACGTGATTAACTGGGAGGAAGTCGGCAGACGCTTCAAGGGCTGACGTTCGGCTCTCGCAAGCTTTGAAGTCAGCGGTCTGCGTTGGCTGCCACGCGAGGAGCGGACAAATCGACGTACGCCTGCATAACCATTTGCTGAAACGCCCGCCCCGCCCTCACTGACGCGGGTGTCGGTGCGCCGAACTCTTGGATTACTCTCTTCGCGACGTTATCGAAAACATACGCTCCGGAATTGTCGACAAATCCAAAGCCATTTCTAAATGCATAGAAAGCCCACGACTGACTCGACGTATTCACGAAGTCCTTCGACCAGCGGAACTGACTGCTGTTGATGCCGAGCTGGTTGAACAACACCTTCGGAATATCCGTCTGCGATCCGATTCGGTGAATCACAGTGTCGCGCACCGCGAGCGCACCGCCAAGCCACAGCATCGGTATCCGGTACTGCCCCGACGCGGACGCGAGAGGTGAACCGAGATACGGGTACGGACTGCCGTGATCAGCAACGATCACCACCAGCGTGCTGTCCCACCACGGTTCTTTCTTCGCGCGTTCAATGAATGTGTAGACCGCGCTGTCCGAGTAAGCCTGGGCATTCAGGAATTTGTGTTCGGTGCTTGCGCCTTTGACAAAGACGCGACCAGGAACCGTGAATGGCTCGTGACTGCTGAGAGTGAACGACACGGCAAACACCGGAACGCTCGCCGTGTCAACGGCGTGGAACAACTTGTCCAGCATTATCGGGTCGT
>JBGQKT010000168.1:0-7267 GCA_041499635.1 Gemmatimonadaceae bacterium | reverse complement strand
GGCGGTCCGCCAGACCATCCGGTTATCAATGGCGCCTTTATCGGATGATGAGTCCACCACACGTTGAACGGTCGAGTCGGTGTTTGCACAAACGAAACGTCCTCCGCCTTTTTCTCCCAGAACCTCTCCTTCACAACGACATTCACACGCGCTACGTGACCCATCACGAGCTGATTAGCCGCGTGGCGCAGCATCGGAATTTCCGGATCGAATCCAATACTCGCATCCTGTAGCATCGGCAGCGGCACAGTGACGATCACAGCTCGCGCGCGATATTCCTTGCCGAGCTGATCGTAGATGCGCACGCCGGATTCGTTCCATTTGATTCGCTTGACCGAGACATTGAATCGAATGTCGGCGACAACGTCGCGCCGCAGATATTCGATCAACGCCGCGTATCCATTCACAATGCGTCGCGAGTCGATGGCTCCTTCGGTTGGATTGCCCTGTTGTCCAATCCACTTCAAGCTCACGATCTTCGGATCTGCCGCGAAGAATCCCTGCACGAAGCCGCGTGCGAGCTCGCGCTCCGTTCTCAGACTCGGACCGCCCGGTTTCTCATCGAGGAACTCCTGGAACGAGCGGTCATTCTTTCGGTGCGAGTCGATGTACCTGTAAAGACGACCTATTTTCTGCCACATCGCGCCTTGTGGCGAAAACTCGCCGTTATCTGACCGATATTGTTTTCCGGTCACCGGCACAGTCGCGAGGCGTGCTTCATCGCACAGTCGCGTTGTCTCGGGCGCGTCGCCATGAATGAACTCTGCGCCAAGCTCGACCGGCACTCCGGCGTTCGCGTCGTAGAGTGTGATGATGCGACCGCCAACGCGATTGCTCGCCTCGAGGACGAGCACCTGCTTGCCGGCGCGCTTGAGCTCGCGCGCCGCCATCAATCCCGCAGCGCCCGCTCCGATCACTACCGTGTCCACTGAAGCCGCGTTATCACTCACTGCGACATCCATAACGATTCATGACCGAAAACAAGCAGACTGTGCAAGGGCAAATGAAGGTTCGAGCCTATGATGATAAGGACTGGTCGGCGTGGCTGCGCACGAGCCTGGCGCTCTTCGCCAAATGGCTAGAACGCTACCGAAAGGTCTGGGATGCCCGATCGGGAGTTGGTCATCACGCGCACAACGGACCGGCGCGGATAGTTTTCGACGCGTGGACCAAGCCTGAGCTCGTGAGGCGCTGGTGGGCGCCCAAGTCGCGTGGTCTCTCTGTCATCAGCTGCGACGCCGACGTTCGTCCTGGTGGCAAGTATCCTCACACGAGCTGTACCCGTCGAAGGAAGTGCGCGACGGTGTACTCGCGTCAGGAATGGAAGACGGGATGCGCGAGACGATGGACCAGCTCGACGAGCTCGTTTCGGGATACAGTGACTGACGGATAGAGAGATTGACGGATTACGGATTGACAGATGTCCCCCTATCTGTCTATCCCTCTATCTGTCAATCTCTTACTCGTGACGCAAGCCAGAATCCTCGCCGGTCACACATTCGCAGACAGGTATGTCATCGCCGGAGAGATTGGCCGCGGTGCAATGGGTGTCGTGTATCGCGCTCGCGATTCACGACACGATCGCGATGTAGCACTAAAGGTTCTCGATTCACACGTCGCAAGCGGTGTAAGCTCCGAGCGTTTCCTCCAGGAGATTCGAACAGCCGCTCGCCTCAGTCATCCACACATCGTTCCGCTGCACGATTCCGGAGAAATCGACGGCGTTCTGTTTTACGTCATGCCTTTCGTAGATGGACCAACGCTGCGACACCGGCTCGAGCGGGAGAAACGAATTCCAACAGCCGAGGCGATACGCATCACCAAGCAGGTCGCGAGCGCGCTCGATTACGCTCACCGGCTTGGCATCGTTCACCGTGACATCAAGCCGGACAATGTGATGTTTCATCAGGGTGAAGCCGTCGTTACCGACTTCGGAATCGCCAAAGCGCTCACGTCCCTTGCAGGCGAGCATCTCACAGGTACGGGTACCACTCTCGGAACACCCGCCTACATGAGTCCCGAGCAGGCGGCCGGCGCGAGCGACGTGGACGCGCGAAGCGATCAGTACAGTCTTGCCTGTGTTCTCTACGAAATGCTTGGCGGCAGCCCGCCGTTCACGGGTGGATCGGCGCAGGCAATCATCGCCAAGCGGTTCTTCGAGACGCCGCCACCTATTCGCTCCATCGCCGCCGACGTTTCCGATACTATATCACGCGCGCTCTCACGCGCGTTGGCTCTAGAGACACCGAAACGGTTTGAGACGACTGCTGAATTTGCCGAAGCGCTTGGTGTCCCCGAAGCCGCCACAGCCGGCGTCAAAAAAACGAAAGGCCGTCTGTCGATCGCCGTACTCCCATTTGCCAATCTCAGCTCTGACCCGGACAACGAATATTTCGCGGACGGTGTCACGGAAGAGATCATCAACGCGCTAACGAGAGTCTCGGCGCTCGACGTAGTATCGCGAACTTCAACATTTGCTTTCAAGGGCCGCAACGAAGACATCCGCGAGATCGGCAGAAGACTCGATGTCGTGCATGTGCTGGAAGGTACGGTCCGCAAAGCCGGATCCCGGTTGCGGCTCACCGCTCAGCTCATAGATGTTGAAAGCGGTTACCACCTTTGGTCTGAGCGGTATGACCGAGAGCTTGCCGACGTTTTCGCGATCCAGGATGAGATGGCGGAAAACATCGTGACTGCGCTCCGCGTCGTGCTTACTCCCAAAGAGGCGCAAGCCGTCAAGGCAATCCCCGTTAGTGACGTGCGCGCTTACGAGTATTATCTGCGTGGCAGGCAGCTTTTCCACCAGCATAGGAAAGCCGGGCATCATGACGCGATAGAGTGGTACCGTCGCGCGATCGAGATCGAACCGGGTTACGCACTTGCTTACGCCGGCATCGCTGACAGCTCATCGCTTCTTTATTTGTATCGGGAGGCGACGCCGGAGAATCTGGCGCGGGCTGAGGAATCGAGTCGTCGTGCGCTGGAGCTGAATCCGAATCTCGCGGAAGCGCACGCCGCTCACGGGCTAGCTCTGTCGCTGCGGAAGCGATGGAAAGAGGCGACCGAGGAATTCGAGCGCGCGCTCGAGCTCGATCCACAGAGTTTCGAGGCTGCGTATTTTCACGGTCGTGCATCGTTCGCACATGGCGAATACGAAAAGTCAGCAGAAATGTTCACGCGCGCCGCTGAGAACCGGCCCGATGACTACCAGGCGCTCGCTATGCTCACGATGCCGCTTGATCGGTTGGGCAGAACGCGAGAGAAAACGGAAGCAGCGGCGCGCGCGCTGGCGGCGATCGAACATAGGCTCGCAATCAACCCCGGCGAGTCACGTGCGTGGTACCTCGGTGCGGTGCAGCTGATTGATCTCGGCCAGCGAGAGCGCGCATTCCAGTGGGGAGCGCGCGCAATTGCAGTCGATCCAACAGAAGTCTCCACGTTTTACAACCTTGGCTGCATGTACGCTATCGCGGGCGAAAGAGACCGCGCGATTGAACACCTCGAGCGGGCGGTTCAATTGGGCTTTGCGCAACGTGAATGGGTGGATAACGACGGTGATTGGGACGCAGTTCGCGATGATCCGCGTTTTGAACAGATTCTTGCGCAGATCGGACCACTCACCTGACGCGAAACGATCTCACGATGGCTGAGCTGCGCTCGCTCCTCACCGGCGGAGATCGCCGCGGCATCGCGAATTCAAATCGCGCGCGCGTGCTCATCGAAAAAGATCCGTCGCTTGTGACAGAATTAGCCGCGCTGACAACCGATGACGACTGGCTCGTAACACAGCGCGCGCTCGATCTGATGGAGAAACTCGCGCACGATCATTCCGATTGGATCGAGCCGCACAAGAAAATCTTCATCGGTCCGCTCGCACGCAGCGACAAGTGGGAAATCCGGCTGCAGATTGTGCGCGCGCTACCTCTGTTCGGGTGGAGTAGATCCGAGATGCGCCGCGTCGAGGAAACGCTTATTGAGAACGTGGATTTTCCGCAGACATTCGTCCGCGCCTGGGCGCTCGACAGTCTCGCGACGCTCTCAGAGCATCACAAGAAACTCGCACCGATAGTGCGCCGGTACCTTTTGAAGTTCGAGCGATCCGGGAGTAAAGCGCTTCAAGCCAGAGCGCGTAGCATTCGCGCTCGCCTTAATCGCTAATCTCTCTATCGGTGTCTCTCTCTATCGCTCTATCTCTCTATCTCTCTATCGCTCTATCTCTCTATCTCTCTATCGCTCTATCTCTATCTGACTTCATCTCCGAAGCTGGTAACGGGATCGATATCGACGGGAACACTCCTCGCCTTCGCTAACGCAGCCCTGAGTGTTGCGGGCATCTTGTCGTATTTCGTAAACCACGCCTCGGCACGCGGCCGATCTCCCGTTGCCTCGATCTCGAGCAGCTCCTTCGACAAACTCGCGATCGCGCCGGGAATCTTCACGAAATCGATTGCGTACCTTCCGGTCGACCCATCACGCGTAATCGCGCCTTGCTCACTGAGATAATTGAACTCCATCATCTCCGCGCGACCGTGCGCCTCCGCAACGCCGAAACGAACGGTCCGAAAGATCCCCGCGACATACGACGCGTAGTAATCGCGCGCTCGCGATTTGGGGAGAGCACCGCGATTCATCAGCCACTCGAGCGCATACAATCCAACGATATCGGCCTTTGCCTCTTCGAGTGGTGAATAAGTAGGACCGATCGCTTCCGTGATTGCTTTTCTTCCATCTCCAGTGCGCGCGAACGCGGGGCCAAGTCCGTGCGACATCTCGTGCAGCACCACGTCGGTGAGATATCCATCCATCGAGGCGAGTCGCGCCTGATCCTCGCGCATGAGCAGTCGCGCAATCGGAAGCACGACGTAATTCACGCGCCCATCCATGAAATTCTTGAAGAAAATTTTCTTCGTTCCCTTCTCTTCGTGGATTCGCGGATCGTTAGGGAGATTGTCGGCAACGGCTTGATAGCCGTGACGCAAATCGCCAGCGCGAAATGGCGTATCCATTACTTCCATCGGCGTCCTGTGCCCTGCGGCTGACGGCCTGTCTGCTGCATCGAGTGGAAGCGCATTCTGAATATCCGAGACGTACTTCTCGTACTTCAGGAGCTTTGCGCTTTCGTTCTCGTTCCGAATCATCACGGCCGCGCCGTACGAAGTTTTGACGCCGAGTATGTCGTCGAGGTACGTCTCGTAAGGCGCGAAGATCACATCGAATTTCGGATTGTTCAGATCAACCCATGCAACGTCGCTCGCGTAGTAGTCGTCGGTGAGCAACGCGTCAGCGCGGAGACGCAGAAAATTTGCGAACGCTTTGTCGTCGCTGAGCGCCGCAGCGTCGCGCAGCGCGCGCGCGGCAGGCTCGAGCCATTGCCTGTATTCGACGTGATACGGCACCCCGACAAGATCTCGCCCCTGCCGCTTCACTACCGTCCACGGATTGTAGATCTCGTTTTTCTTTGCGGGATGTGCAGCTACATAGTCTTCTATTTCTTTTCGCGTGATATCGCGAGGATACGAGCCACGGCCTGGCAGGTACGGGCCATCGATGAACGGCTTGTTGTCCGAGAGCAGATCGTAGTGGCTCCCGTTGACCAGAATAAAGTGGCGCAGCTGCTTGTCTGCGACGCTCGTACAGCCGCCGAGTCCCTGATAAAGCGCGAGCCCTTCCGGATCGCTTTGTCTCCAGTAGATGCTCTCCAGGTCTCGGCTCGCTTCAATAAGCTTGTTGACCATTTGCTTTTCGCGCGGCGACAGGTCGGCGGCGGAGAACGGCATGTTGACGCGTCGGAATTTTGCGAGCTGAGCACCAATGTCTTCGGTCGGCTGGCCGTGAGAAATGCAGACCGCGGAATAGGCGAGCCATGCAAGGAGGTTGAGTGTCATAGGCGGAAGCTAGCGTCGGCGTCGGAGTGATCGCAAATATTGTTAACGCCATCGACCTACCGCGCGGTTTGAGCGAGACACACTATATTCACTCCAGCGTTTCGAGGTGACGATGACGCTTCCGGAAGTACCGCGGTCTGCTCACGACCCGAGCGCGCGTTTGTTCGTGCTCGCTCTCGGCGTCCTGATAGCCATTGCCCTCGCGCCCGTCTCGATCGGATTGGCAACCGCGCTGGTGTTGTATGAGATCTGGGTACGACCATATACCTGGCTTGCGCGCAAAATTCCGTCGGGCCTGGCAGCTTTCGTCGCGACCCTCGCCTCTTTTGTTCTGGTCGCTGCGCCCTTGATATGGCTCGGCCATCATCTTGTTGCGCGACTCCCCGCCGTCCGCGCGGCGATGGCAAGCTCCGCGGTGCCGGCCGGGGCCAATTCCGCGGCCGGCAACATGCCGTCGCTCCAGGCTCAACTCGCCCAAGCGGGAGGGGCTGTTACAGATCGGCTGCGCGATGGACTCCCGGCACTCGGCCACGGCGCGGCATCGACGCTCGTGAACTGGTCGATTGCATTGCTCGGCCTCTTTTACCTTCTCGGCTCGGCGTCTGCGGGTTGGGCACGAGTAGCTCGCATTCTTCCACTGTCGCCTGCCGGCCTCGAGTCTTTGCGTGTTCGCTTTCGCGGCATTACACAGGGAGTCGTCGGGGGCACTCTTCTCTCGGCAGCCGTGCAGGGTGTGGTGATAGGGACTGGGTTTTTTCTCGCCGGATTGCCCGACCCAGCTTTTTGGGGTGCATCCGCGGCAATCGCGACGCTGGTGCCGGTCGTGGGTAACGGCCTGGTCTGGATCCCCGCGTTGTTTCTCCTCTTACTCCGGCAACATTACGAAGGCGCCGTCATAATCGCGGTTTTCGGCGGAATCTTTCCTGGGATAATCGATCGCGTCGTTCGAGCAACGGTTTCGCGCCATGTCGGTCGCGTCCACCCGATGATAACGCTTGTCGGTGCGCTCGCTGGTGTTCATGTCGCCGGTGTTGCCGGCCTCATACTTGGGCCGGTGGCGCTCGCGATGTTCATCGCACTGGTCGAGGTCTACCAAAATGAATACGGTAGCTACCGCGAACCAAATGGTGTCGACCAATCCCAATCCACATAGTTGAGCGTCAACGGCAGCCGCACTCGCGGCCGGAGGGTATCATGGCGCAGACGCGTGTGGTCATGGTGAGCGCTGCATTCTTGTCTCTCACGGTCGCGTCAGCCTGCTCTGTTTCGCCGGAGCAGGAGCGCACCTTCGGCGCTTCTGAAGCTGCACAGATCGATTCGCAGATGCCGCTCATCCGCGATACGGTGATAACGCAGTTCGTAACCAGACTTGGGGAGTTGAT
>JBGQKT010000167.1:0-7267 GCA_041499635.1 Gemmatimonadaceae bacterium | reverse complement strand
ATCTGTTCATATGGCCGTCGGGCGAGTCCGACATGAAGGCCCAATCTGAAAAGTTCAAAGGTTACTCACTCCTGCACTGGATCAGCGACGGACAGAGCTACTGGCTCGTATCCGATGCGGCAGGCACGGAGCTCGAAGCGTTTCGCCAAGCGTACGACGTCAACCGGTAAGCGCCATACGCTCACCGTCGCGATCGTTGACGCAATCCTTAACCGGGGTCATATCTAAGGATTCTCACGCGAGTTAGGGTTATGCGAGTGCTTCGTCCGGTGGTCGCAGTCAGCATCATTCTCGTAGCTGCGTGCGAGAAACCCAAACAGCAACCACCCGCTGACTCGTCAGCTCCCGTCGCCATCACAGATTCGGCGAAAGGATCTGACGATCTCTCCCCCACAAATCTCTCCGAAGGACAGCGCGTGTTCCGCTTCGATACTTTCGGAGACGAACAGTTCTGGACCGACACCGCGCGCATGCACGAAGTCGTGCAGAAGTCTGTGAGCCCGGCAACGGCGCTTTCAGTTGGACTCAAAGTCGACGCAGACGCCATCCCTCCCGATGTTGCCGCCGCGATAAAAGCAGGAAAAGTCGATCTCAAGAATCCGGCTACAACGGTCACACTACTCAAGTTGAATGCAGTCGTCGGACTCAAGGGAACGGTGACTACGATCAATGGCAAGGACACGCTGACGCGACTAGGTATCACTTGCGCGTTGTGTCATTCGACGGTCGACAACGCATTCTCGAAAGGAATCGGCCATCGACACGATGGCTGGCCGAATCGAGATCTGAACGTTGGAGCGATCATCGCGCTTTCGCCGGCGATCACTGTCGCTCAAAAGAAGATCTACAATTCCTGGGGACCAGGAAAATACGACCCGCGTTACAACTTCGACGGCGAGAGCACGCCTCTCGTGCTGCCGCCGGCATACGGACTTGCTCAGGTAAAAAACGAGACATATACGGCGGAAGGACCCATCTCGTACTGGAACGCATACGTTGCGGTCACGCAGATGCACGGACATGGAAACTTCTCTGATCCGCGGCTCTCCATCGACGTCAAGCAAAGTCCGGACATGGTGACACCGAAGCTGGCCTCACTTCGTGCATACCAGCACAGCATCGAAGCACCTCGCCCGCCTGCCGGCAGCTTCGACGCCGCTGCCGCTGAGCGCGGACGCGCCATTTTCGGTCAGTCGTGCGTCACCTGCCACGTCGGCGGAAACGGCACCGACAACAATGACGGTCGTCTGCATGCGCCTGCTGAAACTGGAATGAACGCGAGCTACGCAATGCGCACGGCGACCAAGAAGTATCGGACCACTCCCCTTCGCGGCCTATGGCAACACGCGCCCTATTTCCATGACGGAAGTGCTGCGACGCTAATGGCCGCGGTGAATCACTACAACGATTTTAGAAAACTCGGCCTGACCGCTCAACAGCGTTCCGATCTCACCGAGTATTTGAAGTCGTTGTAGTTGCGTCGCATTGCCGCAATGACACATCACGGCAAGCCATCTACGCGATGTGTCGTCCCGGCAATGCTACGCGAAACGCCGAACGAAAAAACTGAAAACTCCAGACGCGCATACTGAAGGCGTTAGTCGTGAGTCCGCGAAGGTTCACTGCACCTAACAAGTAAAGCGCGCCCCTCATCGATATCGTTCGAAAGAGCGACGGCTTCGGCCTCAGTGAGGTGAGGTATCGAACCCCAGCGTTGGGCGAGCTCGCGACCTAGCACCTTCCGCTCATCCGTAACAGCGATGCGTTTAGGTGAAGTTCGGTGCGAATTCTTCATGTGTGACAACTTAATAAACCGGAGAACGCGCATCATATGCCCTATCTCGCTTTCTCTCCGTCCCAACGCTTACCCAGCTGGTGTGACACGCCGAGCTGATCGAGGATTCGCGCGACGACAAAATCGACCAGCTCGTCGATCGACTGAGGCCTTCCGTAAAATCCTGGCGTCGCGGGAAGAACTACTGCACCCGCGCGCGTCACGCGAAGCATGTTCTGCAGATGAATCGCACTCAGCGGTGTCTCGCGCGGAACCAGCACAAGCTTACGCCGCTCCTTGAGTGCTACATCCGCCGCGCGTTCGATCAATGATCTCGACGCACCAACGCTGATCGCCGACAATGTCCCCATCGAGCACGGGCACACGACCATTCCCGACGATGGTGCCGATCCAGACGCTGGCGGGGCGCCACGATCATCGTTGCTGAAAACCGTGACCGATGAATCCCATAATTGTTCATCGCCCACTGATTTCCGGAGCGCCTCGACCGAATCGATATCGGTTTCGGTCTTGAGCAACCTCAGACCATGCGACGATACGATGAGGTGAACTTTTTGTCGCGCAGCGACGAGACTCTGGATGAGGCGCACAGCATACGGAGCACCCGACGCGCCGGTGATGCCCATCACAATCGGCGCGCGATCGGTCACGACGCGAGTCGCTCCGCCAATACGAAACCGAAGAACGCGATGCTGATGACGCCGTTCATTGTGAAGAACGCCGCGTCGAGTCGACTGAGATCACCGGGCTTCACGAGCGAATGCTCATACGACAATAGAATTGCGGCCACTGCAACTCCCGCCGCGTAGATCCAGCCCGCTCCCACCGCGAGTCCAACTACCGCAAGACACAAAACGGTTGTGACATGAAGTGATCGCGCGACGTTGAGGGCGACAGATTCGCCCAACGCGGCGGGAAGTGAATGCAATCCCTGCGCACAATCGAACTCGATGTCCTGAAGAGCATAGAGGATGTCGAATCCTCCAACCCACGTCGCAACCGCAGTCGCGAGCAACACCAACATCCACCACGGACTACTCCACGCTCCAGTCACCGCGAGATATCCGCCAACCGGCGCAATCGAGAGCCCGACACCGAGCACCAGGTGGCATAATCGAGTGAATCGTTTGGTGTAGCTGTAGAACAACACCCACGCCAAAGCCAGTGGCGACAGCAAAAGACACAAAGTGTTGAGCTGCCACGCAGCGACGACGAACACAATGCACGCAACGGCTACCGCGAGAGACGCAGCTGCAACCGAGAGTGCGCCTGATGGAATCTCTCGCGATTTCGTCCGGGGATTCAATGCGTCGACATCGCGATCGACAACGCGATTGAACCCCATCGCCGCAAATCGTGCCGAGGTAAATGCGAGTACCACCCAGATAATCTTCGAAACGGTTACCGGCGCGACATAACTAGCGAGAGTCACTCCAACAAGTGCGAACGGCAGCGCGAAAACCGTGTGAGGCAGCTTCACGAGATTCACATACCGCACGAGACCCGATGCGCCGTGGAAGGTCTGCCCTTCTTTCATATGAGTGGCCGTCACCGCCCCAATCCCAGCCGTCCCCACATCGCGTCAACTTTCTTCTTGGTCGCCTCATCCATCTCGATCAGCTTCGGCCAGTTTCTTGTGAATCCTTCCTCAGGCCATTTGCGCGTCGCGTCTATTCCCATCTTCGATCCGTACGTGAACGCGCGCGCCGAATGATCGAGCACATCCATCGGACCCATCGTGAATCGCACGTCACGTTCCGGATCGATGTTGTTGAGCGCAATCCACCACGCTTCCTTCTCGTTCTGAACGTTCACACCCTTGTCGAGAATGACGAGCACCTTCGCGAGCGACATCAATCCCTGTCCCCACAAAGCATTCATCACTTTGTGCGCCTGACCCGGATACTGCTTGTCGATCGAGACGAACACGAGGTTGTGAAAGATCCCCTCGGCCGGCATGTGATAGTCGACGATCTCGGGGATCGTCAGCTTCAATAATGGAAGGAAAATCCGCTCCGTCGCGTGACCGAGGTAATAGTCCTCCATCGGGGGGCGACCGACGATTGTCGTCGCATATATCGGCGACTTCCGCATCGTAACTGCCGTGACGTGCACTAATGGATACAAATCCGCTTCGGAATAAAATCCGGTGTGATCACCGAAGGGACCTTCAACTACGAGATCTTCCGAAGGATCGATGTAGCCTTCGATTACAAAGTCAGATTCGGCCGGAACCTCGAGCTCATTGGTCAGCGCCTTCGCCAGCGACACCGGTTCCTTTCTAAGGAATCCCGCGAAAATGAATTCGTCGATGGTCGGCGGCAGCGGTGCGGACGCAGAGTATATAGAAGGAGGATCACCACCAATCGCGATGCACACTGGCATCGTCTTTCCTTCTGCAGCCATTTCACGCCAATGGGCCGCGCCGACTTTGTGCCGTTGCCAATGCATTGCGAGCGTGTTTCTACTCAGCACCTGAACTCGATACATGCCGACGTTGCGAATTCCGCGCTTTGGATCGCGCGAGATCACCATCGGCAATGTGATGTATGGGCCGCCGTCTTCGGGCCAGCAGGTGATTATCGGAAGTTTTCCCAAATCGATGTCGCCTCCCTGCCATACAATTTCCTGGCAAGGTGGCTTGCCGCCTTTGAGGCGAGGAGGAAACTTCGCGATCTCCAGTAGCCGTGGGAGAAGCGAGAGTTTTCCCATGAGACCCTCGGGAACCTTCATCGCGAGAAGCTCCGTGATTCGCGCGCCGATTGCGTCGAGCTCGTGAACGCCGAGTGCGAGGCAGATTCGGCTCATCGATCCGAAAAGATTGATGGCGACTGGATACCGCGATCGCGTTCCGTTATCGAGGATGACGTGTTCAAAAAGAAGCGCCCGTCCGCCGCCCGGCCTTTTCATCACGCGGTCGGCGATTTCGCAGAGCTCGAGCTTCGCCGCGACAGGATGAGTTATTCGCGCGAGCTCACCTGCTTCGTCGATCGTGTCGATGAACTGCGAGAGATTGTCGATGGTCAAATGTCGGCGCCTTTGTCGCGTTCGCCGACGTGAATTGCAACGACTCCAAACGTGAGTGGCCGCCATCGGACTTTGGCGAACCCCGCCGATTGCATTCGTCGAGCGAGCTCGTCGCCAGTGGGAAAATTCGCCACCGATTCCGGCAGATATCGATACGCTGTGGGATGCCCGCTGATGAATCCCCCGATCATCGGAAGTACATGCTGGAAGTATTTCTGATACGCGGTGTTCAAAATCGATGATGAAGGTTTGGAGAATTCGAGTATAACGAGCAGCCCACCGGGCTCGACCACACGAAAGACTTCACGAAGCGACGCATCGAGGTCTGCGACATTTCGAATTCCAAACGCGACGATCGCGCCAGAAACTGATTCGTCGGCAAGTGGCAATTGCAGCGCATCAGCCGTAATCGGCTCGATCCGTTTTCCATTTATCTTGGATTTCCCCGCGCGCAACATCGGCTCGGCAAAATCAGCGCTCACAATCGACCCGTTGAACCCGTTTGTCTTGGCGATCGCGACGCTCACGTCCATCGTCCCCGCGCAGAGATCGAGGAATCTCCCTCGAGGATTGCGTTCAATACCGAGCTCGGCGATCGCTTTGCGTCGCCATCCACGGTCGATGTTGAGGCTCAGGACATGATTGAGGAGGTCGTACCTCGGAGCGATCTCGGAGAAGATCTGCCTCACGTAGGCACGCTTCTCCGCGCCGCCGGCCGCTGCCCTGATTGCGGTGGCGTCGTCGGTTGCTATCGCCATTGAATGAAAGTTGACGGGCGCTTGCCAAGGGGGCAAGCTAACTTTGACCTCGCAATGCCCACTTCAGCGTCCGCGCGTGAACAACTTGCGAAGCTCACCGACCCCGAAGTCGTGGCGCTCGCGCAACAGGGAAAGGAAACCGCGTATCAGGAGCTCCTGAGGCGCTACGAGCGGCCCGTGTTTTCCCTGATCTTCCGCATGGTTCGCGATCGCGAGACTGCCGAAGACCTCGCGCAGGAAACTTTCGTCAAAGTCCTCAACAACATCGATCGCTATAGCCCGGACTTCAAATTCTCGAGCTGGCTCTTCAAGATCGCGAACAATCTGACGATCGATCATCTGCGTCGCCGGCGAGTAGATACCATAAGCATCGAAGGTGCGCCCGACGCAGTGACCGCAGAAAGCGCCAAAGCGACGTCGATAATGATCGTCTCAGGCGACGAATCACCGCTTGCAGAGCTCGAGTCACGTGAGCTCGGTCAGGCGATCGAAAAGGCGATTGGAAAGCTCAGACCCGAGTATCGCGCGTGCATCATGTTGAGGCACGTCGAGGATCGATCGTACGAGGAAATTGCCGAAATCGTGAAGCTGCCTTTAGGGACTGTGAAGACATACATCCATCGAGCACGCCATGAGCTTCGAGTAGCACTCGATGAGGTCCGATGACGAACGCGATAGAGCGATTGAGCGATTGGCGAAGGCCGATATATCGGTCTTTGCTGTCGGAAATCGCTCAATCTCTCTATCGCTCAATCTCTCTATCGCTCAATCTCTCTATCGCTCAATCTCTCAATCGCTCAATCTCTCAATCTCTCTGTCGCTCAATCGCTCAATCGCTCAATCGCTCAATCGCTCTATCTCTTAAATCCGCTGAAACAGACCCCGCAACAAACCCGTAAGCCATTCATGAGGTTCCCTTGAGAGACGATCTATCACCTGAACAGGCCGCGCGAATCGAGCAGGCGCTGAAGCGTCTCCCGTACTTTGACCCCTCCCCGGGCTTCTCGGACAAGGTCATGGCACGGGTGACTCGTTTTCAGGCTCTAGCTGCCCCGGGTTCCATCCAGCCCGTGCCTCGCGTTCGGATGCCCGAGCTCGTCCCCGAGCGCGAAGAGGTCGTGCACTACATGCGCCGTCCTCTTCCGGTGCGTGTCGTGGCTTCGGCTCTCCTCGCCTCGGCAGCACTGACGATGTCCATCATCGCCATCACGGCATTCTTCCGTCCCGACCTCATGATGCTCGTGATCAACGCTTTCGGAAATCAGAGCCTCGGCTTCTTGACAGTGCTCGCGAGAAACACGGCGGGCGGAGTCCTCGGCGACGCCGGTTACAGTTATGTCTCCACGGCCGGCTCTCTCGCCGGTATCGCTACAATGGCAACCTTTGCAGCCGGTGCGTTCGGCGCGACCGCCATCCTTCGAGCTGCCGCTTCCTCAACCCGAAAGGCGGCGTAAATGCACCTGCTCCTCGCGATGATCGTCGGTACCCACGCCTGGCACTCGGTAAGCCTCGCGATTAGCTGGCTCCTCGTTGTGATGGTCATTGGATTCGCCGTGATCAGCTACGCCGGCGACAAAGTCGAGATAGTCGTTAACACAATTCGCGACGGTGTTGGCAAGTCGATCGTTAGCGGAGTGCTCGGACATCTTGCAATTCTTCCGGGCGCCGTTGGAGTAGCAATTCTCCT
>JBGQKT010000166.1:0-7297 GCA_041499635.1 Gemmatimonadaceae bacterium | reverse complement strand
TCCGCGCACTCCAAACTTGCGCGCGGTGATTTGCGTGATGTTGTCGTCTCCCACGCGAACCTTGAAGCCAGTCGTGTTGAACGGATCGACAAATCGCAAACTCACGGTCACCGCGTCGTTGTACATCTTCTGACGGATCGCAAAGTTCGTCTGCTGAAACGACGAGAACCGTCCGCGCTCGAAGTTCGTCGGCCCGCGATAGTTATAGTTGGCCGACAGCGTCAGAGTCTTGGTAACCTGTGAGGTGAGATTCAAGCGGTACGCCCAAACTAGAGCATCCGACTGCAGCGCGGATGTGGAACCACCATCAGTGACAACCTTGAAAAGGTTGAATCCGGCGAAGCCGTTGAACTTCGGACCAAGTCTGAGCTGTCCGTTCAAGTCCGTTCCATACGAATTGCTCTTCGCAAGATTCTGGAAGCTCACCGTCGTAACGTCGCGACCATCAAGTACCGCAGCGGTGTTCACGATCACGCGAATGACATTCGTCGTGTGACGATAAAACGGCGACAGCTGAAGCAGTCCGAGCTTACCGGTCTTCGACCAGCCGAATTCGAAGGCATCGGTGTACTCGGGATTCAGGCTCGGATTGCCGACGAAAACATTCTGCGCGTCGAAGAACGTCGGGAATGGATTCAGCTCCTGCGTGCCCGGGCGACGGATGCGCCGCGAGTAGCTCGCCTTGAGCTGCGTCGCGTCGTCGAGCTTGTACAACACGACTCCGCTCGGGAAGAGACTCGTGTAGTTGTACGGGTAGCTCTTCTTCGGGTTCGCGAGCGTAAAGTTTCTGTCTGCGTATTCCGCGCGAAGTCCGGCTTGCAGATCGAATTTGCCATACCCCTGACTCAACACGCCGTACGCTGCCTGCACCATCTCGTCGAACGAAAAGTCGTTGCTGAGATTGCTCTTCACCCATTGACCGGTCCCGAGCGAGTCTTTCTGAACGAGATAATTCCGATCGAGCCAACGCCCAGTCCCTTTGTATCCAGTCTCGAGCTTGGTCCTCGGGGCGAACGTTTTCGTGTAGTCGACCTGCCCAGTCAACTGCTGAGTGAGCGCGTCGGTATCATCCGTCTCACCCTCGACACGCGTTGAGCCGACTCGCTCTGTCCAGAATGTTGCAAGGTCGGGGTCCTTTGAGCGGTTGAAGCGGAGCTCACTCGACAGCTCGTGCTTCCCTCTCTCGAACGTCCGCTTCCACGTCGCGTCATAATCGAACAAAGTCGAGCTCGCTTTATCGTTTCGAAGCCGCGTGTATGTATCCAGCACGGTGCGCGACGCGTTCAGCTCGGAGAAGTCAGTGTTTGAACCTTCACTCGACGTGCGATGACTGATTATCAACGCGTTCGAGAGCACGTCACGGTTGTTCAGCTTGTAGTCGGCGGTCGTCGTGAAATTTTGTCCGTCGTTTCCCGATTCGCCGAAAATGTCCTGATTTGTGAATGACGTCGGCACGCCAAGGGCACCCAGACGCTCGCGGTCGTTGATACCTGTGAGTCCGCGATCATCGGAGTTGAATCCAAGACTCGTAAACGTGGTGAGCGGGCCGCTCTGATAGCCAAGATTTCCCGACGCGTTGTAGCGGCCAGCCTGAGCAGCACTCGTTGTCACGCCGCCGCTCACGCCAAGATCTGTATTGGCCTTGAGCTGGATATTGATGATTCCCGCCATTCCTTCCGGATCGTATTTCGCCGATGGATTGGGAATGATCTCGATTTTATCGACGATGTTCGCCGGGATCTGCTTGAGGTATTGAGCGAGCTGCGCGCCTCTGATGGGCGACGGCCGTCCGTTGATTTGAACCGCGACGTTTTCATTGCCGCGAAGACTGATCTTCCCTTCACCGTCGATCTGCACTGACGGAGTTGCTTCGAGAACGTCGGCCGCGTTCGCTGCCGCAGGAGCAACGTCCTTCGCGCGATACGAGTTGCGATCAGGCTCGATCGTAATCGACGCTCGCTCGCCCGTGACTTCGACGCCCTGCAACGCAACCGCGACTCTCGAGAGCTCGAAGCTGATAGCGCTAGGAGCCGCCGCTGCGGGAGCGATCGTAACTTCCTGTGTTCGCGGTCCATACCCGATCGACGTTGCGCGCACTCGGTAAACACCGGGGCGCAAACCCTGAATTCTGAACGTGCCGTCTGCATTCCCAATCGCGCCTGCGACGACCGACGAGTCGCGCTTGCTGCGTACGGTTATCTGAGGCCGTGCGATGGGAGCTTTCGCCGCTGTGTCCATCACGACACCGCGAATTTCTCCAGTTGCTGCGGGCGGTGCGCCTGCAGGTTGGCCGGGTGCTTGTGCGTGAATTGGGCGAGTTCCGGACGCGATCAGCAGGCCGAGGATAATCAGGATGCGCTTCATGGTGGGCTCTCGAGACGGGACGGTATATGGAACAAATCCGCGATACCAGCGCGCGGGTATTATCGCCTTTACGGGGGTGCAACACCCCAGGTTTCGAAGATTGAGAGTCCTTACATCCCGCCGATAAGCATCCGTCTTCAAACGGCGGTCAATCGACATACAATTCGACCCCGAAATATCGTCGAGGGTTTGAAATCTTTGGGTTAGTTCCCGATGACGAGAGGATTAACGCTCGTGGTGCCGACGAGTGCTCCCCTTCATATAGTATTGGCCGATCTGCCTGCGCTGTTTCTTTGCCGAATCAGAAGTGCGTAGCCAACAACATTGACAATCAGCGCGATGCTGCCGAGCACATACTGGCTCCCGCGTGTGAGTCCATGTGGATACAACGCGTCGAGTAAGTAGTGTTGGATAAAGTCTCCGCTATACGCAGTTTCGCCGGCGCGAGCGCGTAAACAATTCTCGAGCGGCGTGAGCGGGCAGATCCAACCTGCATACTCGATGAGAACTCCCCATATCGCTGCGGGAACGTGCAGCCATACGAGCCAGCGCCAACGCAGCGCGAGAAATGCGCCGAGTATGACGAACGCGACGAACAATCCATGAACAACAACTACAACGTCGGCGAACAGGCGGTAAATCATCGCCAGATCGTTCTAGTTGGACTTCTTTTCGCGCGTGACGGTCTCGAGCCAAACGTCAGAAAATCGACTTCCGTCAACTCGTGTCACTACTCTCGTCGGACGCCCGACGTCGTCCACAATTCTTTGCTGGACTAATCCAGTCTCGAGAGTCGATACCAGCGGCAGCTCATGAATCTTCACGCCTTCTCGCCATCCAAGTGCTATAGCGCACGCGAGCGGATCGTGCTGAAAGTTGATGATGTCATCCGGGAGTCCCGCAAAATTTCCCGCGCCGTATCGCCGCTCGTAGTTCTGGTCCGCTGCGTACGACTCCCCTTGTCTCGCAATGAGCCGAGCAAGCGGACCCGCTGAACGAAGACTCGCGAGCTCAGATCTTCGAAGAGCAGTCTCGACTGTGATCGGAAGTGGAACGAGTGTTGGCGACGACTTGTCGAGCACCAAATAGGCCGACCGCGCATCTGCCTGAACGTTGTAATCGGTTTCGCTTCCACGATTAGGAAATCCCGATCGAGCAGGAAATGGATGCCCGCCCATGAGAACGATGCGCGCTTTACGCAGGATTCCCGGTGTTCGCCGCTCGAGCATCGCGAGATTTGTGTACGGTCCAATCGCAACTATCACCGCTCCCCGATCGATGCTTCGCTCGAGCAATGTCAACGCATCATCGATTGGCCCCGGCGACGGCGAAATAGCTTCCGGCCAATAGCGACTTTCCTCAGGCAGCGCAGGCCAGGGATTGAAGCACCCAAGGCTCGCATCTGCACCTGCGGCTACTGGGATATCCCCGCGACCAGCGAGCGACAACGCATAACGCGCGTAACCCGCGCGCTTCCCTCCGTGCTCGGCCACCGTCGTGACGCCGCACAGGTTCGCATCGGGCCACTCGAGAACCATCGCGATCGCGCACAGATCGTCGATGTCTCCACCGATATCGGTATCGATGTGGATGTCGGTCATGACTTGAACTCACTCCATGGTCCGCGCGTTTTACGAAACAAAAGCTCGGAATGTCCGGCGACCAGATAATCGCTTAGGTCCCCGACGTAACGATAGCCCAGGCGCTCGTACAGCCGGCGCGCGCCGGAATTGAACGAAGACACGCAAAGGAATGCGTTCGGTGACTCGGAGAATATTCGATCTTCGGCGTAGGCGACGAGCTTCGAGCCGATTCCCTTCCCCTGCTGATTCGGAGCAACGAGAACGGTCTGGATGTAACCAACAAATGCGCCGACCATGCAAAGAACAATGAAACCGGCGAGACCCGATTCGTCTTCGGCGACGTACACCTCACGCGTAGAATCCTGAATCACTCGCGCGCACGCATCGTAACCTCGGCCGAGTGTAACCCACGGATCGGTGTTGGCCATGAGTCGTGCGCACTCCTCCGCCTCTTGAGCACCCGCGAGTCGGCGAATTCGCAATTATAAATGACCTTTGTGGCCGAGCCCGGCGGCGCGGCGCCAATCGCCGAGTTGACCAAGGTGATATCCGAGGTGACCGGTCATTAGATAAGGCACGAATTTGTCACGCTCGGGCCCTCCGGGTGGTTGACGGAGCCGGCGCGAGCATGAATACTGAAAGCAAGGCGGTCAAACGCATGCGACAGTCCTCTTCGAAAACGGTTTTCAGAAGCATCCCAAGAATCGGGACTCATGTCCAGCCCGCAGTATCGAATCGCATCGTTGTGCTGACGTTGGCGACTGCAGCGACTGTGATTCTCGCCTGCGCATCGAGTCCGACATTGCCGCCGTACGACGGCTCACTTCCGCTGGGGACCTGGGGAAGTGACAGCGCGGCGCTCATCGTCGGAGACACCGCGATGCACATTCACATCAAATGCACATTCGGCGATGTCTCGGGTCGGATTCCACTCGGCGCTGATGGATCGTTCGATGTCGCCGGCAGCTACATGCTGCGCGCTTATCCGATCACGATTGGCCCCGCGGTTCCCGCGCGGTTCACGGGTCGAGTGCGCGGCGCAGACGTCACAGTAACTGTAACAGTCAACGACACCGTCGAGCACAAGACCGTTGTGCTCGGGCCCGTGTCAGCGACTTACGGAATAGAAGCGAAACTTTGGCCGTGCCCCATTTGCGTACGACCGATCATTACTCAACATCGGATCGTTTCCTTACGCTGGATTACAAAAGGCAACTGAACAAGGTATCGGGCTCCAGGTTGATCAGGTGGCCTGGCGCCGGGTGAAAATCCGAATGACCCGTCAACGATTGTTCAATCGCGCATCGATTGCGTCAACCGCGTCCTTGGATTCCTTTAGCCCGACATTGTACTTCTCACGAAATAGCCTGATGGCATCGATCTTATGGCCCGCTTTGATTGCGGCCTCGATCTCCGGATCCGCCGTGGTGATTTCGCCATGCGGACCTGGCGAAACTGGCTGATACACGGTTGTCGTCTTTTCCTTCGGCGCTGTAAGTCGTCCGACCAGAAAGCCGAAGAGGAACAACCCGATCGCGATAACGATATCGATCTGCATGTGTAAGTCCTATTTTTTCGCCAATCGCTCGAGCTCGACCTCCGACATGATAAAACCGAACGCAGGCCACCCACCCGATTTTATCGAGCGCTCGAACCACGTTCTCGCCCGCGTGGTGTCACCCCGCAGAAGAAACCAGTTTCCAACACCATAGCTGAGGGTCGCAACTTGAATGTCAGCTGTATCGGCTGGAGTGAACACCTCATCCGGTCCAATCTCTCCTCGATACAGCTTGAGCCGCCGCGAGTATGCGTTCGTCGCTGCGAGCGAATCAGGTTTTCGAGCGAGCATCGCTTGTGCGTCACTCTTTCTTCCTGCGCGCATCAGTGACATCCAAAGCCAATCAGTTGAACCGGCAAGCTCGCCGGCATCGGGCGCACTCGGTTGCGCGCGCGTGAACGCATCGACAGCGCCGCCGAAATCGCCGCGAGCATAACGGACAATTCCGAGATGATACCAGATACCATAGATAGTGCTGTCGAGCTTGCTGCCGCGCGTGAGATCGTTCATCGCCCGATCGAATTCACGAAGCGAGAGATATCGGTGACCTCGCCAGCGAAGAAGGAGCGCGTTGTTCGGCGCGATCGAAAGACCGCGAGTAAATGTGGCGATCGCCTCGCGAAATTGTCGCGCGCCGGACTGAGCGACGCCGAGCTGAATTATTTTCTCGACGTTTTGTGAATCGGCCGCGAGCGCGGCTTGGGCGCGAGCGATCGCGCCGGTGTCGACCTGCGAGTAATAGTCGACACCGGCCGGCGAATGATACTGCACTGATTGCGCGCGCAGCTGAGTGACGGTCGCAACTGCGAGTACCGCGAACGCAATCCGGCCGCGTGATCTCAATAGCTGATCACGAAAAACCAGCTCGCGATCACCGGACCGCGCGGTGGCCGAGTACCGGGTGCGGGCGGTGGCGTCCCCGGTGCAGGCGCCGGAGCCGGGCCGAATTCGGGTTGAAAGAGATACGCGACGTGCTTGATCGGATCGACGGCGATTGTCTTCGCGCCGCGCATCGTCGGCACAGTCGCAACGACTGTGTACGCATCCGGCGAAGTTTCGCGCACGACCGTCACGTTGCTGTCACGACCGGCCGGTATGTAAATCAGTTTCTCGGACGGATCGAATCCAAGCGCATCGACGCCGTCGCCGTTCGCAATCGTAGCGACGACTTTTCCGGACGATGGATCGACAACTACTGAATTCTTTCCGCATCCGGAAAAAATCCGGTTCGTACTGCGATCGTACGCAATTCCCGTCGGTCCTTCGCAGGGTGCAAGCGGCCACGACGAGAGGACCTTCATTGTTTTCGCATCGATCACCTGAATTGTGTTCTTGCCTTCGTTGTTGATGTAGAGCTTTCCCTTGCCATCACTCGCTGCGCCCTCGGGCGCATTGTCTTCGAGCTCAACCGTTCCTTTGATGTCGCCGCTGGTTGGATCGATGGCCACAACCGTTCCGATCGGCCGACTGTGATTCGTCAGAATGATTCGATCGGAGAAATCATCGTACATGATGCCGTCGAGTCCGCCCGTAGGCACTTTGATTTTCTTGATGAATCCGAGTGTCTTGAGGTCGAACATCGTCACAGTCGAATCGCCGCCGTTCGTAGTGAACCCGTGATTCGATTTCGGCGCCAGTGCGATGCCGTGCATGCGCGGAGTATCGGGTATGTCGCCGATGACTTTCCCGGTGGCTCCATCGACAACCATCGTGTGAGTTCCTCGCGAAACGAACACACGGCCGGTGCCGGGTTCCGCAGTCAAGTAGTCTGTGCCACCGTCACCACCGATGT
>JBGQKT010000165.1:0-7310 GCA_041499635.1 Gemmatimonadaceae bacterium | reverse complement strand
ATGCTGGTTACTCAGGATTTTCGTAGATGAGAATGTGGGTGGGGAGGGCGGTGGAGGCCGCCTGTGGGCATTCGAAGACCACGCGCAGGCTGGTCGAGGTTGGCGGCAAGGTGACCATGTGCACCTCGCGGCCCGGCTTCGTGAGCTTGGCATCCATGATGTGATTGAACTGCTGGTCCTGAACCTCGCAGGTGCAGTTGCCGGCGGCGCAGCCGGTGCTGCGGGCGGAGGCGTTGCAGCGGGAGCTGCTGCTGGCGCAGCCTCGGGAGGACTAACGGCTGGTGGTGCGGCAGCTGCCGGGGCCGCGGGAGCTATTTCCGGAGGCGCCGCAGCTGGAGGCGCCGCAGCTGGAGGCGCCGCAGCAGGAGGTGCCGCAGGTTCCTCGTCAGGCGGGGCAGCAGCAGGAACTGCAGCCGGTTCGACGTCCGGTGGCGCCTCATCGGGAGGCACCTCGACGGGCGGTGCAGCCGGAGCTGCGACTGGAGGAGCTGCGGCGGCGGGTGCCGCAGCAACGCCGGCGCCACCGCCACAGAACGTACGAGTCCTGCCAGGTGACTCGCCGCTCGTTGAAGTCCTTACGTGGGATCGTCTTTCAGGCATCACCGGATACAATGTCTACATAACCGCAAACGTCGAAACTGGCCCATGGACACTGGTGACGGGCAAGCCCTTGCACGCGGAGTCATTTACTGACTCCGCCACGAGGCGATCCGGCACGGGGTACCGTGTGACTGCGCTGTATGCAGATGGTCGCCAAGCGAGTACCGATGTCATTTACAAGGGGCGCTGACGTGAAGGCGCTGCTTTTATCTTCTTTCTCTCCATCGCTGTAAAAGCGGGCGATCACGCCGGCGGTAAATGATTCGCAATCCTGGCTAGCGTGTCCGGAATGCCGCAGCCGCTGATCGCGTTGCGAGCTCTTCGGTCGCAAAACCTGAGGTCACGATCAGACGTCGAGAATTTTCGAGACCGTCAGATTCGCGAGCTCGTCGCGCACGCGTACGCGAACGTCCCGTTCTATACGAAGCTTTACGACGCGCACGGAATCTCGCCGAGCAAAGTGCGTGGATTTGGTGATCTGCAATTGTTGCCGCTTGTCACGAAGACCGATCTTCAACGAGGAAATGAAAGCGAGCTGATCGCACGCGGCGTAGACCACAAGAGTCTTCACATCCGGCTCACGACAGGGACCACGGGTGAGCCGCTCTTCGTGAGACGCACGAGCGCCGAGTCATCACTTCTGCGCCTCTACCGCTTCCAGGCTTTCAGATCTCTCGGCGTGCGACGCGCCGATTTGTCGGTTGGCATTCAGCTGCCGCGCGCCGACTCGTCTAGTCCGTCTAACACCCTGTTCCGAAGACTTGCAAACCGCGTCGGTTTTTATCCGCGCATGACCATCGTTGCGGAAGACCTGATGTTGCTTCTGAAAGAATTAAAGCGACTGTCGCCGCCAATCCTCGGTGGAGTGCCGAGCGTTCTCAGTAAGATCGTGACGCGGTGGCCTGCGAACGCACGCGACGAAATCCGATCAGCGAGCTGGCCGCGGCTCCTCGTCACCGGTGGCGAGCATCTCTCTCAGTCAGTGGCTACTCATCTGCGAGATTTTTTTGGCACGCAAGTAGTCGACATGTATTCCTCGGAAGAATTCAACCTCATCGCGACGGAGTGTTTGACTACGGGTTCATACCACGTTTCCGACGAGAGTGTCGCTCTCGAAATCCTCGACGGCACGCGATCAATTCTGCCGGGCGAGACGGGTGAGGCCGTCGGAACAGCACTGCACTCGTTTGCGGCGCCTCTCATCAGGTACGCATTGGGTGATCTCGTGAAGTTTGGCGCAACACCGTGCGCGTGTGGTTTCCCTAATTCCACGATCGCGGAAATTCAGGGACGGATTATTCATTACCTCGAGCTCCCCGAAGGTGAGATAATCCACCACAACAAAATCGAACAGGCGGTGGCATACGCCGCAGGTTGGGTGAGACAGACTCAGGTTTCTCAGCCACGAATCGATCATCTGGTTTTGCGTCTTGCGCCGCTGAGGAATCCGTCAGAACAGGAGATCGCCCACCTTTGTAACTCAGTCGAGATGATCCTCCGCAAGCGCGTGACTGTAGAGATCATCATGGATGCTGATCTCGGTCCGGAAGAAGGGCAGAAATTTCGGCCGATGATACCACTGCAAAAAAAACCAGCGGCGCCCGATGTGGACGCCGCTGAATTGAATTGATTCTTACAGAGTGGAGGCGCGGGGATTTGAACCCCGGTCCGAGACTAGATTCACCACAGCTTCTACGTGCGTATCCCATCGATTGAGGTCTTCAGCCGCTGGCCAATGGGCGACCCACTGCTGAACAAGCCTTCTAGATTTTCGCCGAGCGCCTGAAGGCGCGACACCCGACTATCCCGAATTTGCGATACCCATGACGCCGCCTCAGGAGGGCTTCATCGTGGGCAGGTGCAGCAACTCCTAAGAGTTACGCAGCCAGGGCCAAGTTATCGTTGGCAGTTGAAAAATTTCCCGAAGGTTTTACCAGGATCCGAGGACCTGGGCACGCGGCCACAGCTTCACTAAACCCGTCGAAGCCAGTCGCCCCCGTAATCGTTAAATGTAGCGCCTCGAGCCCTCTGGGTCAACGAGAACAAACCTCACAACCTACGTGAAGTAGCTCGCCTAAGCGGCCGATTCTACCAGACTTAGACAGGCAGATTCTCTGGCAATGTAGTCGCCGAAGATGTCTTCGATCTCGCCAAAAGATTCGACCGCGAACAGCCGCTGCTTGAGCTCAGCAGCACGGTGAAGGCCCTTGGTATACCAGCCAAGGTGTTTGCGAAATTCGATCGCAGCTCCACGCGGATCAGGCTCGTATGCCTCCGCCATCCGCGCATGCTCGACGGCAATTGCGAATCGCTCTTCGACTGGAGGCGCAGCCGGCTTTGGCTTCCCCTCGAGAAGAGCGCGCGTTTGATCGAAGATCCACGGTTGACCAAATGATCCGCGCGCGATCATCACTCCGGCGCAGCCGGTCTCCCGCTGCAGACGCACAGCATCTTCGGCGGTCTTGATGTCACCATTTCCGATGACAGGAATCTCGAGTGCTTCGGCGACCATCGCGATCTCTTCCCATCGTGCGGAGCCGCTGTACATCTGCGTTCGAGTCCGCGGATGAATCGCGAGTGCGCGCGCGCCTGCATCCTGACAGCGCAACGCGATGCTCACCGGATCGCGCATCTCCTCGCTCCATCCGCTGCGAATCTTCACAGTCACCGGCAAATGCGTGTGCTGCGCAACAGTACGAATGACCGATTGAACGAGATCGAGATCCTTGAGGCAGCCCGATCCACCGTTTCGCCTCACGACTTTCTTGACTGGACAACCGAAATTGATGTCGATGAATTCGGGCTCGAAAACCTCCGTCACGAGCGCAGCGGCCTCACCCATTCCGGTGGGATCAGATCCAAAGATCTGCACGCCGATGGGCCGCTCATCCTCGGAGAACTTCAGCTTTGACAGTGTCGCCTGATTCTCCCGTCGTATTCCTTCCGCCGAAAGAAACTCCGTGACGACTACGTCAGCGCCAAAGCGGCGGCAGAGGCGCCGAAAGGGCGACTCCGATACACCGGCCATCGGTGCGAGATACAGCGGAATTTTTTTGTCGATCGGGAATGGAAAGGGCATGACATCGAATGGTAATGGTCGCTCGTAAGTGAGACAACCGACAAACACAGCCAACCGCATAACATAGAACGACACAGACAACAGAGGCAAAGAAGAATTAGAGAGCAGTTTCTAGAGTGAACCTTCAGTGCACCTCCCGCCCGAATTTGAAAGCGAGATCTCAGTTTGAGGTGGAATCTCGCCCTGACTGCGATAAGGAGGATGGCTGAAGGTTCACTCTAGAAACTGTTCCCTAATTCTTCTGTTGTCTGTGCCGTTCTAAGTTATCTGTCGTCTGAGTGGTTTCGCCTTTGACAATCACTCCCATTAGCCCGTAACTTGACCGATTCCATGCGCAAACAATCAAGAGGAATGTGAATGGAGCTGCGAGATTTTTTTTCTGAGGACGCCGTAAAGTTGGAGCTCGAGAGCACCACCAAGGACGACATCCTTAAAGAGCTCATCAGTCTGCTCAAGCTCGACGACAAATCCGAAGGCATGCTCTTCAAGATGCTCAAGCGCCGCGAAAACCTCGGCTCGACGGGCATCGGGCGAGGCATCGCGATTCCCCACTGCCGCTCACTCGTCGTCAACAAGCTGCGGGTCGCATTCGGCCGCAAATCTGGCGGAGTCGATTTTCGCGCGATCGACGACAAGCCGGTGAATTTTTTCTTTCTGATCGTCGCGCCGCCGCTCGAAGTATCGAACCAGTATCTACCGGTACTTGGCAAGATCGCGCAGTTCAGCAAGGAGCCCGACGTTCCCGAGCGATTGTTCGCGCTCAAGGAGCCAGCGGAATTCATGGCGCTACTCGAAGAGAAGGCCCTCTAACTCGGGTATCGGCGACCTGTTTCCTTCCTATTCCCATTCAATAGTTGCCGGCGGTTTCGAGCTCACGTCATACACAACGCGGTTGATTCCAGTCACTTCGTTGATGATCCTGCTCGAGATCCGCGCGAGCACATCGTACGGGAACTGATACCAATCGGCTGTCATTCCATCTGTGCTCGTGACGGCGCGAAGGCCGAGAACGTTTTCGTAAGTGCGCTCGTCACCCATTACGCCAACGCTCTGCACCGGAAGCAGAACCGCGAACGCCTGCCAGATCTTGTCGTAGAGTCCAGCGGAGCGAATCTCCTCGAGATAAATCGCATCGGCTTCGCGGAGGATGTCGAGCTTCGGCTTCGTCACATCGCTCAACACACGTATCGCGAGGCCCGGCCCGGGAAATGGATGACGCCCGACAATCTCCTCAGGTAAACCCAGCTCGCGGCCGACATTTCGCACTTCGTCCTTGAAGAGCTCACGAAATGGCTCGATCAATTTGAATTTCATCCCCGGCTTGAGACCGCCGACGTTGTGATGAGTCTTGATTGTCACTGACGGTCCGCCTGTCGGCGACGAGGATTCAATCACGTCAGGATAAAGTGTTCCCTGCACCAGGAATCCATGATCGCCGCCAACATCGGCGGCCGCCGATTCGAACACGTCGATAAATGTGTGGCCGATTACGGTGCGTTTTTTTTCCGGCTCTTCTATTCCCGCGAGTGCCTTTAGAAATCGCTCGGATGCATCGACCGTCACGAGCTTCATTCCCATATGCTCACTGAAGGTCCGCTCGACTTGCTCGCGTTCATGCAGGCGCAGCAATCCGGTGTCGACGAAGATGCAAGTGAGGCGATCACCAACCGCGCGATGAACGAGCGCTGCAGCGACAGAAGAGTCGACGCCACCGGAAAGTCCGCAGATCACGCGACCTTGGCCGACTGTCGAGCGGACCTTTTCAATCTCGTCATCGATGAAGGTACCAGCAGTCCAAGTCCCTTCAGCTTTGCACGCACCGAAAACAAAATTCGCGATGATCTCTCCACCCCTCGGTGTGTGTGCAACCTCGGGGTGAAACTGCACGCCGAATATCGGCTTCGATTCGTGGCGGAACGCAGCGAGAGGATTCGATGCGCTCGACGCTGTGCGAATGTATCCAGCCGGCGGCGATTCAACGTGATCGCCGTGACTCATCCACGCCGAGAATTCTTCGCCTTCGTTGAATCCGGCGAACATTCCGTCGGACTCGATAACAGTCACTTCAGCTCTACCGTATTCTCTCCTTCCAGCGCGCTTTACTTCGGCGCCCTCGATCCATGCGATGAGCTGCATGCCGTAACAGATGCCGAGTATTGGGGCAACATCGAGGAGGGCGCGGTCAGCCGTGGGCGCGTTCTCGCCGTAAACTGAATTCGGGCCACCACTCAGAATTATTCCGGTGGGATTCCAGTCACGAATCCACTCGACCGAGCGTGTTGGCGGATGGATCTCTGAGTAGACGCGAGCCTCTCTGACACGGCGCGCTATGAGCTGAGTGTACTGTGCACCGTAATCGAGAATGAGTATGCGGCTGGTCACAGAGTCAGTATCTCGACTTCGCGCGTGTCGAGATCGAGCAACGCTGCAGTGCAGCGTCCGGTGAGCCACCCACATGCTTCGCCGGGGTTTATCAGCAAAGTTTTCCCGCGCGTCACTATTTCTTCGCGATGCGTCAACCCGTGAACGACGATGTCGTGCGAATCGATCGAGCGCTTGTTCACTTCGCCGAGGTCGTGGACGAGAAGGATTCTTTGTCCGTTCACGTCGAAGCTGTGCGGTGATTCGTAGAGCTCGGTTCCCATTCCGGCTGCTGCGTGAGCCTTGAGTCCCTCGGGATCTCCATCGTTTCTGCCGAAGATTCCGAGCACGGGAAGATTTGCTTCGATGAATGGATCGAGCGAAAAGGGCGCGCAATAGTCGCCTGCGTGCATTACCAGCGGGGCGCCGCGCTCCGCGAACAGCTTCACGAAATCGCGAATTGCGGGGAGACGATCGTGAGTGTCGGCGATTAATCCAACGAGCATCAGCCTGATCTCCAGTCTGGTTCGAGTCTCTCTTTTCTCACCAGATCGGGATAGTCCTCACGCTCGGTGATAACTCCGAAGCGTCCGCGATCGACGAGAACTTCGGCGGCGCGGGCTCGCGAGTTGTAGTTCGACGACATCGCAAAACCGTACGCGCCGGATGAGCGCACGACGACGAGATCGCCGGGCTCGACATCATCGACCTCGCGATGCAAGCCGAAGAAATCACCGCTTTCGCAAATGGGACCGACGACATCCGCGGTGACTTTTCCACCGCGTGGCGTTACCGCTTCGATCTTATGGTATGCGTTGTAGTGAGATGGCCGCAGCAAATCGTTCATTCCCGCGTCGATGATGATGAATTCCTTTCCGCCACTCCGCTTTCTGTAAAGCACGCGAGTCAAGAGAACTCCAGCATTGCCCACGAGAAAACGACCTGGCTCGAGAATGAGCTTGAGACCGGTTGGCTTCACAAGTTTCTTCACGGCTGCGCCGAATCCCTCTACGTCGATCGGATGCTCAGCGTCGTACGTCACCGCGAGGCCGCCACCGATATCGAGATACTCGAGCTCGGTCGCGCCCGCGGCGCGAATCTCCGACGTGAGCTGCAGCAGACGTCCGAGACCAATCTCGTACGGCTCGAACTCCGAGATCTGCGACCCGACATGCATGTCGAGACCAATCAATCGAATGTGCCGCATCTGCATCGCGCGCTTTGCGACAGGCAGCGTTTCGTCGAATGGAATTCCGAACTTCATTCCCTT
>JBGQKT010000164.1:0-7396 GCA_041499635.1 Gemmatimonadaceae bacterium | reverse complement strand
TGGAATGAAATCGCGCGGCAACTACATGACTTCTACAAGGTGTCCGACTGACAATGCCAGAAACAAAACGTCCTGGAAAAATCGTTTGCATTGGCCGCAATTATCGCGAGCACGCAAAAGAGATGGGCAACGAGGTTCCGACCGAGCCATTGTTTTTCCTGAAACCGTCGTCGAGCATCATCAGTGACGGCCATCCAATTGTCCTTCCGGAGCAATCCGAGCGCGTGGAATTCGAGGGAGAAATCGGAATTGTGATTGGATCTACGATCAGGCGAGCGAGCGAAAGCGAAGCAGAGCGCGCGATTGGCGGAATCGTGGCGCTCAACGATGTCACCGCTCGCGATCTTCAGCGAAAAGACAGTCAGTGGACCCGCGCAAAAGGATTCGACACGTTCTGTCCCATCGGCGCTGTATCGAACGGATCACATGACCTGTCGAACCTCACAGTTGTGACGCGAGTGAATGGCGTCGAAAAACAGCGCGCCTCCAGTGACGAGATGGTTTTCTCCATCGGAAAGCTGCTCTCGTACGTATCATATGTAATGACATTGGAGCCGGGCGACATTGTCGCGACGGGAACGCCGTCGGGCGTTGGACCGCTTACCGCGGGTGACGTAGTGGAGATCGAAGTCGTGGGTGTTAGCAAAGTGAGCAACCCCGTCGAGGCGCGCGCGTGATGCCTCAATACTCCGAGCGTCTCCGTGGTCTTCCCGAATATCCGATGGCCGGAATTCCTGCAAAAAAACGCGAGCTCGTCGCACGCGGTGTCGATGTCATCGACCTTGGACCCGGCGACGCCGATCTCGCTCCCCCTGAAGCAGCAGTGAAGCGTCTCGCGGAAGCTGCGGCGAATCCAGCAATGAGTCGGTACGGATTCGGTCTGGGATTGATGGAGTATCGCGAAGCAGTCGTGCGATGGATGCGCAAGAGGTTCGGCGTCGACTTCGATCCAATTCGCGAAATCGTACCGTTAGTCGGCTCGAAGGAGGGAATTGCCCATCTCGCACTCGCCTATGTAAATCCAGGCGAGACTACGATCGTCCCCGAGCCGGGATATATGTGCTACCTCGGTGGAACTCTTCTGTCCGATGGTACGCCGTACGCCTACCCGCTTCGTCCCGAAAATGATTTTCTCGTTGACCTCGACGATATCCCGCCCGACGTTTTGAGAAGCACGCGAATACTCTATTTGAACTATCCGAACAATCCGACCGCTGCTATCGCGCCGCGCGATTACCTCGATCGAATTGTTAGACGATGCAGGGAACTCGATATCCTGCTGGTGTACGACAATGCGTACTCGGAGCTCGCGTACGACGGCTACTCGCCGCCGAGCATCTTCGAGATCGATGGCGCGCGCGACGTAGCGATCGAGTTCCACTCGATATCCAAGACGTACAACATGACTGGTTGGCGGTGCGGCTGGGCGGCGGGACGACAGGAGCTGGTGGGTGCGCTCGCGCAGGTAAAGACGTTCGTCGATACCGGAAATTTCATGGCGGTGCAGGCGGCCGCGGCCGCTGCGCTCGATAATTGGGCGACGTTCGTTCCGGGAAACGTCAACACGTTTCGCGAGCGAAGAGACGCCGCCGTCGAAGCGTTTCGCGCGAACGGATTCGAGTGCGACATACCGAAGGCGACAATGTACCTCTGGATCCGGTTGCCCGAGCACATCACGAGCGCCGAATTCGCTCAGTTTCTGATCGACGAGGAAGGAGTGGTTGTAATGCCCGGATCAAATTTCGGCGTCGGCGGCGAGGGATTCTTCAGAGTCTCGTTTGTAACTTCGCCCGAGAGAATTCGCGAAGCGGCAGCGCGCGCCGGACGTGTTCTCACGCGGTTGAGCGTCGGCGCCTGAGAGGCAAGAGCCTAACGTGAACACGCTGAAGTCGGCGAGAGAGGAAGCTCTCAATCCCGGAGCGAGGCGCAGGCGTCCGCCGAGTTATCTCGTCGCGTCGTTCGCGCTCCACGTTCTCATCGTCACCGTACTCGCGCGATTTCTCATCTCGCCGAACATGATCTGGCTCATGCTCGGCGGCGGGCGAACTGCGCCCGTTCCTACAGAAAGAATCGGATTCCTCCGCTTGCCCATTGCGAAGGGCACTCCAGTGATTGGGAAAAGTGGCGGAGACAATCGTCCAGTGACGAAGAGTGGTCCGGTCAAGCTTGTCGCTCCAACCGCTGTGCCGAGCACGCTGCCTCCGGTCGCACCGTCGACGCAACCGGCCAGGCCGGAAGCGGGAAGCGGGCCGCTCGTAGGTACCGGCGGTCCTGCCCGCGGGATCAAACCGAGCTACGACGATCCTCGCTTGTGGCCCGCGCCGGGTGACATTGTCTCTGCACCAAAAACTCCGACGCAGCGACTCGACAGCGTCATCGCCGACATCATCAGGCCGTACAACGATTCAATGGCGATCGTCAACGGACAGCGAAAGCCCGGCGATTGGACGTTCGACCACGACGGCAAGAAATACGGAATCGATCCGAAGTACATCCATCTTGGAAATTTCTCGATTCCAACTGCGATTCTCGGCTTGCTGCCGATCAACCTGCAGGCAAATCCCACTCTCGCCGAGCGGAACAAAGTGCAGAACCAGTTGCACTCAGACATCATGTCGCAGGCGCAGCGCGGCATGAACGAAGCCGACTTCCGAAAAGCGGTGAAGAGTATTCGCGAGAGGAAGGAGCGAGAAAAAGCCGCGGCAGCGAATGGCGGCAGTGACAATAAAAAAGGGCCGGCGGATCCTCCGCCGGCCCAGAAAGCCCCGCCTGATAAAGGCTAGACTATCAGCCTAGGCGACGACGGCTTGCGCCGCCGTCATTGCTTCCATTGTTACAAAAGGGCGGAACACGCCGCACAGAACGCCAAGTATGCTGTAATCATCGCCATCCTTCAGCGTGATTGCGCGCTCGGCTGGATTCGCCGGCTCCAGCACAACCGTTCCGTTCAGATGCTTCAACGTCTTTACGGTTGCTTCGGTACCGATGCGCGCAGCAACGATGTCGTTCTCTTTCGGCATCGCGACAGGATTCACCATCACGTAGTCGCCGTCGTTGATCGCGCGACCAATCATGCTGTCGCCTCTCACACGAAGGAAGAAAACTTCCTCGCCCGGAACAAAGCGTCGATCGATCGTGATGTAGCCTTCGCGATTGTCCGGCAGAAGCGAAGGCTCGCCCGCGTGGATCTTACCATAGTAAGGAACGGGCTTGGTCTTTCCGCCGCCCGTGAATCCAAGCAAGCGAACGCCACGCGACCGCGCGGGATCGCGCTCGATGTAACCCTTTCTCGCCAGCGACTGTAACAGGTCTGAAACGGTTTTCGTCGATTTTATTGCAAACTGTTTTCCGATGTCTCGAATGCTCGGCTGATACGTATGCTCTGCGGTGAAGTCGAGCAGGTATTTATAAACTGAGCCCTCGAGCGGTGTGAGTGCTTCAGCCATCTGTGTCTCCGGGGAAATTGGCGGCTTCCCGGGCGCTTGTCGCGCCCGAGGCCGTGCGTTCAGGGGCGTAATGTGGTGATTGCATGTTTACTCGTCAACTATGTCTTTTCTTAACCATTGGGTGGCGTCGGCGATCCGCTTCACGGAAAGCTCTCTCCCCATTGCCATCAGGACCTCAAAAATGCCTGGACTGACGGTTAGCCCTGTCAGCGCAACTCTAAGTGGCTGAAACACTTTTCCCGCTGCTACACCCCTCGACTCGGCAAGAGAGCGTAGGGCCGTCTCGAGCGACTCGGTTTGCCACTCGCCGACCGACTCGAGCGCATGGCCGGTTGCCTCGAGGATTACGATCGCCTCATCCCGGTTCTTCCAATTCTTAGCCACGGCTTCCGGATCGTATTCGATTGTTTGCAGGAAATACGGTCCAGCTTGGCGCACGATGTCATCAATTGTACGCGCGCGGACGCGCAGCAGGTCGAGGAGCTCGAGATACCACTCGCGACGCGCGTCGAGAGCTGTGTGATCGGCGAGTCCGGCCGCGATAATCGCCGGTGTGACGCGCGGCTCGAGCTCGGCAAGCGGAGTCATGGATAAGTGTTGTCCATTCATCCATTCGAGCTTCTTCGGATCGAAGATCGCAGCTTTTTTCTGCAAACCATCGGGAGAAAAAAGCTCGATCATTTCGGGAACGGTCATGATCTCGCGATCTCCACCAGGTGACCAGCCGAGTAGCGCAAGAAAGTTGAGCATCGCCGACGGAAGCAGGCCGTGATGCTGATAATCGCCGACCGCGGTTGCACCATGTCGCTTGCTCAGCTTCTTGCCGTCCATTCCGTGGATCATCGGCAGATGCGCGAACATCGGAAGCTCGGCGCCGAGTGCGCGATAGAGAAGAATCTGCTTCGGCGTGTTGGAGATGTGATCGTCGCCGCGCATTACGAGATTGATTCCCATCGCGATGTCATCGGAGACAACTGCGAGATTGTAAATCGGCGTTGCGTTCGAGCGCAGAATCACGAAGTCGTCGAGATCCTTGTTTGGAAAAGCGATTCTCTCGTGGACGAGATCATTCCACTCCGTCTCGCCCTCCGGAATTCTGAAGCGAACGACGAACGGATCGCCACGATCGAGTCGCTGCTGAGTCTCGGCGGGTGTGAGTCGATCGCATCGCCGATCGTATTTGAACGCCTCTTTCCCGATTGCGCTGGCGCGCCGTCGCTCTTCGAGCTCTTCGGGCGTGCAGAAGCAGCGATATGCCGCGCCTGTCTCGAGCAACTTGAGTGCGTCCGCGCGGTGACGCTCGAGATTCGCTCCCTGGTAAACGACATCCTCGTCCCAATCGAGGCCGAGCCATTCCATTCCCTCGAAGATTGCGCGTGTGCTCTCGTCGGTAGAGCGGGCTTTGTCGGTGTCCTCGATGCGAAGGAGAAATTCTCCGTCGAAATGTTTTGCGTAAAGCCAATTGAAGAGGGCCGTGCGCGCGCCGCCGACGTGGAGGTAGCCTGTCGGAGAGGGAGCGAAACGAAGACGCGGTCTTTTTGCAGGTGACAGCTCGTTCATTTGATAAGCGGGATCATCGCTCAGCTTTCGCGTCCGGAGTTTTCAGTTTTTCCGTTAGCCGTGATTCAGGAGCATTGCCGCAACGACATATCCGGGCGCAGTTCCTTGGACAGCGGACGAGTGTGTCGTCCCGGCAATGCGATGGAAAACGGCGAACAGAAAAACAGAACACTCGCGACGCGCAAACTGAAAGGGTCGACGCACTTGAAAGAAAAATGGGTCCGGGCGATTTACGTCGCGGACCCCACAGAAAATCAGAGCGGAGAGAGAGGGATTCGAACCCTCGATACGCGTTTCCACGTATGCCGGTTTAGCAAACCGGTGCCTTCAGCCTCTCGGCCATCTCTCCGGAGGTGTCGCAACTTAGGTGATTGGAGATACGGACTCAACTGCGCTCAGATCATTGGCATGAAATTCGCCCCTCAGAACTCGCATGAGAATCCGAGTTTTCGAGGATTATCTGGGTCGTCGATGGGAAGTGTGGCAGACAAATCCTCAGCATGCAGAGCGGCGGGAAGCGGAGCGGCGAAGAATTCCGGATCGCCGGCGAGGACGCCGACCGGAACCGCCGCGCAGAACTGTTTCTGATCGACGAGCACAACAGGCGGCGCGATTCCCGGGTGTCCCGCAGTTGGAAGGTGGATGGCTCTGCTTCGAGAGCGACGGCGAGCGAAAGAGGCTAGCTCCCGTACCAGAGGCTTGGGACAAAGCGGATGACATGACCCTCGCCGCGTTGTGCAACTTCGCCAGCGAAACAATTCGCTCCTGGTAGTACCTTTCGAGCGTGAACCCTCACGCGAAACCTCTAATACAATTCTTGATCGCCACGACCGCATGTGTTGTGGCATTCGCATGTCATCAGACTTCTGCACCGTGGAACACGGACGGATTGCTCACGATTCTCACCGATCACACTGAGTACCAACGCAACCAACGGGTCAGTGTGACGATTCGCAACGGAACTGATCAGGTCCTCTACGATGATCAGTGCGCCGGCGAAGTGCAGGGTTTCGAGATGGCCGGAAAATGGAATTCGAGCTACGGCGACAGCCGATCATGCGGGGTTTTCTCAGATGGCCCACCGCCAGGCTGGAAGCCCCCCGACTGGCGATCGCGGAGCGTAGCGATCCAACCAGGTGGAGTTTACGTCGAGACATTTCTCATCAATCAAGCTTCGTATCCGGGAACCTGGCGCGTAGAGCTTTGGCTGCGCAACGACGCCGGTGAGCTGTTGCGCGAGGACCAGCGCATCTCGAATCTTTTCACGGTGCAGATTCCTTAGAACTTTGGCTGCTCTCTAACACGCCATCGTCTGACAGCTCCGCACCGCGTTTCCGTTACCAGAAAATCGAACTGATCGCCCACCGAGATGTCTTCCGCTCTCACTTCGGGCGTGACCTCGATTCCTCCCGTCGTGTCACCGATCACCAGCTCGAGCGCAATGGCCCGGCCGAGCGGCGTCGTTGCAGTGAATCTTCCGACGCAGCTATCTGCATATTGTTGCCACGCCGCGAGGCGCATGCGCACCGGCTGGCTTACCCACTCATCATCGTCCGCACAGCTCGCTGATAAGCCGGCAAGACACACAGTCAATGCAATGAACATCCGCCCGCGTTTTCCGCGAGCGCCGATCAAAAAAGAAATTGCGGACTGCGAACCTCGGGCTAACTGCTGTCACGTAGTCAGTCCGAAGTCCGCAATCCGCAGTCCCGTTTACATTTCGATGTTCAGCCGCAACTGGAAGCTCCGCGGCCGTCCGACCGACGCTCCGCTGAAGAATGCTCCCTTCAGCAAATACCTCTTGTCGAGAATGTTGTCGACGTAAATCTCCGGCCTCACCACGGACTGTCCGAGGTTGAACGAATAGCCGGCGCTTCCGTTCAGGATGTAATTCGCGGGTACCTTGGTTCCCTTGTTGAAATCGAAGAGGCCGGTTCCGTAAGCGCAGTTGCAGTCAGCGGGATCGACGCCGTTCGTCAACCCGGATCCATAAATGCCCGTGAGACTGGTGAAAAAACGCTGCAACGAATAAGTGGCTGAAGCCACCGCGCTCAACCGCTGGTCGTGATCGAGATCGAAAAATCCTTGCGGCTCATCGGTTGGAAAAAACCCACCGGTGATGGGACCATGACCATACGCGTGATTCAACGCGAGGTTGATATATGCCGAGAATGGCCCGGGTGGACGAATCTCCTGAACTGTCTCGATGCCGGTGATGTAAGCGTGATCGATATTTACTGACGTTACGATCGCCGAGCCCGGTACTGTGTTGTCGTCGATTCCCGGTGTGCTGCGTTTGACATAGCCGGAAAATTTGGAGACGAGTCCAAACGGAAAGCGGTGAATGAAACCGGCTTCGAAAAAATTATCGCGCTCAGGGAGCGTCGGCT
>JBGQKT010000163.1:0-7565 GCA_041499635.1 Gemmatimonadaceae bacterium | reverse complement strand
TGCGTCCTGCCCTTCACATAATTTGCTACTGCGGCGGAATCTGCGGTTGATCCGCTCGCGGTGCCGTGAACAATAGCGTATCGGACACCTTCACGGGCGGCCGCGGTAAGAGTGCTCTTCAAATAGCTGAGACGCCCGAATTCGATCACGCCAAAGACGAGCGGCAGAAAGATCACGCTCACAACGAGAGCGAACTCTACCATAGTTGCGCCGCGCCGATTCCGCTCGAAATGCCGCACGCGTTACTCGACGAGGGAGGAGCGCTTTGCAGCACTGTTGCTGGCGGACCCGTTCAAAGTGAGCCAGAATTTTCCGCCACCATTCTGTCCCGTCACCGCTTTTGCAATGAGAGTACCCGTGATTGTCAGCTTGCCGTTGCTGTTTTGCAGCTCGAAGGTTTGAGAGGGCATATACACCGTCCCGTTGATGTCTCCCTGACCGCACACCGTGTTTACGGAGTAAGGGCCGGTCGACGGCGCTCTCGGGTCGACGAAAACGGCTATGCCCCTGTACTGTCCGCTCGCCGGAGCCGTAATGTTAAACAGGCAGGAATTTCCAAACGTGATCGGTCTGAAAGCAGCCACGTCGTTGTTGGCGCCGATGCCATTGATGATCGTCACGCCACTAAGGGCGCTCACCTCGCCGGCGTTAAGCCCTCCTCCCCTGATGTAATATGTTCCGGCGCCGAATGTCGCAGTGATGTTTTTGTTGATCGTGATTCCTCCGCAAAACACTCCGTGACTCAGCGTCGTGTCCTTGGTGATTGTGAGCATGCCGGTGTGAGTACAAACGGTGTCTATACCAGTCGGGAGCTGCAGGCTTGCGAGCGGATCTGGGACAGGAGGTATTCCCTCTGTCGAATGTCCAACTGGCCCGCCGCTGATCGTACCAACAGCCGCTACGTCTGGAGACTCTATTCCCATCTTCACGGAAATCCCCGAGTTCGAAACCACTCCACAATTTGAGGCGGTAAGGGCGCCCGGAATATCGATCGCGTTGCCGGTATTTCCCAGAGCGTACACGCAGTAGAAGCTGGAGCTGCCGAGACCCGCAACCGCTCTCGCGTGGATGCGAAGAGAATCCAATTTGAGCACTGAGCCCGCCCCGAAAATCGTCGGGATTCGTCGATTGACGTTTACCTCGACGTAAAACTTGTCGGCGGTGTGAGGACCCGTGACAGGGGGGTAGTTGATGGTGATCTCGCTCGCTATGAATCCATTTCTCGTCGCCGAGTTAAGAGCGCCAGCGACAACAGTGGCGCTGTCCATGCCTCTGTATATCTGCGTGCCTCCGCCAATGGCCCCCGCGTCGGCCGCAGTCTGCGCCATTCGTCGTTGGCGAGTACCGGCACCAAAGCTCAAGGTCATAGCGAGCATTCCCATGAGGGCCACCATGACGACCGCGGTGAAAGCGAGCATAGCTCCCCTCCGATTGCGCAGTCGAGACTGCAGAACAGACGTGTTCCCAATCATGCGAATCTCCTGGGAGTGACCCTCATAAAAAGATTGCACGGCTACTGACTTCGAAAGGTTGCCGTTCGTGTTATCGTTACCGTACGTGGCAATCCTGGGTACGGCAGCAACATGCTGAATGCCTTCGTAGCGGTCACCTCGACGAATACATCCGGTGCTGCGCCAAGGGTGCATGCCGTGCAAGCGGGGTCCGAGACTCCGGCGCCGCACTCGCAGTAGCGTCTCGCGCTAATGGTGATCGCGCCTGCCTCCTGGGCGTCGGCTTGAGCGAACTTCCTCATCGCAACAGTATCCCCGCTGGTCTGCGGACCTTGAGCGCCAAACTCGGCTCCCGCTCGCGCCGCATTGGTGACGGTCACCGACGTGAAGAACGCCCGTCCATAATCCACGACGCCAATGAGCAGGAGAAGAATCAGCGGCGAAATGACTGCGAGCTCGAGTGCGGCGCTGCCCGCATCAGCGCGCCAAAACCGTGCCGCGATCACACGAAGGCTCAAAGCACTAGTCATGAAGGAACCTTGCTGTCCTCAGAACGCGTGGCGGAGAATTGTTTTTCATGCGCCTCCACGCGAAGTATCTGCGCCTTCCAACAGTTTGGAAGGGCGCCACTTAACATATGAGTCTTGCATGGACGAACGATGCCGTCAAGAGCCAAAAGAAGGCTGGCCAGCCCGTCGATGCAACCCGCGCGGCAGCCCTTGGTTCACTGGTGCAATTAGGACCGGAGCATGATTGCCGCGGCCTTCACTTACCTCCGAAAGCCTGCACGATCTTCATGACGGCTGGCCCAAGTATCACGACAAACAATGCCGGAAAAATAAGAAGCGCCATAGGAATGAGCATCTTGATCGGCGCAGTCGCCGCTTTCTTCTCCGCAGCGAAACGACGCTTTCGTCTCAGCGTCTCGGAGGATACGCGCAGCACACGACTGCTGCTCGTCCCCCATTTCTCACTTTGTATGAGACTCGATACCAGCGACCTCACTTCTTCAACGCCTGTCCTGTCCCAGAGGCCTCGAAGCGCGGCCTCTCTTGTCACTCCAGCATTTGTTTTTCTGTTGACGATGATCAGCTCACGCGCGAGGTCGGGATGGACGTACACCATGTCCTTTGCCACGCGAAGAAGTGCAGCATCGAGGCTGATCCCCGCTTCTACGCAGACGACAAGCAAATCGAGCGCATCAGGAAGAGATCGTCTGATGCGCTCGCGCCGCTTGCGCACTGCACGTATCAGGTAAACCACCGGAGAAACCAAACCGATGAAACCAGCGGAGACGCCAATGACGAACGCCTGCAGCACGCTGTCCGGCGGAAGCACTATGAGCGAAATGACCGGGAACAACACGAGACAGAATACACGGACGGTGGCGTAGACGGCCGGCGCCGTTGGACTGTCAAAACCGGCGTGAACCAGCTGCTCCTGAATCGACGCGTTTTGCGTCCATACCGATGGCGCTCGCTTGAGGAGCTCCTGGCCAACCATCCCCATGGGCTTGCCCGCTGCCCGCCGGATGATTTTCTGGCGAATGGCGCCCTCGCCGCCGCCAATTGCCTCGAGAACTCCACGTCGTGATTGCTCCCGCAACCACAACCACGTCGCGACGGCAGCCCCGGCAATTCCAACCAGATCAGGACGATAAGAAGAAAGGGCATGACGTCTAGATGTCTACGTCGGCGATTCTCATCATGATGCCATAACCAGCGACTACTCCGAGGGCTGCCATCGAGAGCGCAATTTTTCCGCCCATACTCGTCAGCATTGGCGTCAGGAAACCGGGGCTCACAGCCATTAGAATCAGCGCGACGACGACGGGCAGCAGCGCAAGAAATCTCGCAGACATCTTCGGTTCGGCGACGAGCGTTTCGATTTGGCCGCGCATCGCGATCCGCTGCCGAATGAGATCCGCAAGGTTCTGAAGCACGTCTCCCAGATTCCCGCCGGTTTCGCGTTGTATGAGCACAGCGGTTACGAACATCTTCAAATCCTGACTGTTCAAGCTGTTCTGCATGTTGATGAGAGCCTGCCTTACGTCGATGCCAAGCCGCTGCTCATCGTAGAAACGCGCAAACTCTCCGCCGGCAGGATCCGGCATCTCGTTACCGAGGAACTGTGTTGCCGCTTGAAATGAGTACCCAGCCTTCATGGCGCTGACCAGCATATCGACTGCATCCGGAAGTTGATTCTCGAATTGACGCAATCTCCTTCTCTGATTTCTGCGCATATAGAGAAATGGCCCGAACCAGCCGATCAACACGACGACAAATCCAAAGAATCCACCGAGGATCATCGCGCCGAGAAACGTGAGAAGCAGGGCAAAGGCGGCCCACGCCATTAGAAAGGCGCCCGGCTTGACGTCCATACCGGCTTGGGTGAGTTGGAATCTCAACTCTTCGACCCAGCCTTTTCCCGCAAGCAACCGGTTAACAAAACCCAGGTCGCTGACGGTGTCGTCTTTCAACAGGCGCCACGTTCTCTCCACGCCCTCCGGCGTGCTGAGTCTCTCGCGAGCCAGGTCTGCCTCTGCGAGAGATCGTCTGTTGACGAAGATGTATCCGCCGACGATTACCGATAGCGTTCCGAGAAAAATTGCCGCGAGAGCCGCAATCACCGCGCGTATGTCTCCGCGAACATGCTCGTTGGAAGATTGACACCCGCCACCGCCAAGCGCTCTGTGAATTGCGGCCGAATGCCGGTCGCTTCGAACAGGCCCTGTACCTTGCCGTCGGGAGCAATGCCCTGGCGACGGAAGTGGTAGATCTCCTGCGTTGCAGTCACCTGGCCTTCCATTCCAGTAATTTCGACGATGCTCGTAATGCGACGAGTACCGTCAGCGAGTCGCGTGACCTGCACGACGAGATCCAGCGCTGATGCAATCTGCTCGCGCATCGCGCGATCGGGAAGATTCGATCCAGCCATCAGGATCATCGTTTCCAGTCGCGACAGCGCATCACGCGCACTGTTGGCGTGGACCGTAGAGAGTGATCCCTCGTGACCGGTGTTCATTGCCTGGAGCATGTCGAGCGCTTCCGCGGATCGTACCTCACCGACGATGATTCGGTCAGGGCGCATACGGAGCGCGTTCTTCACGAGGTCTGCTGCTTTGACTTCGCCCAGTCCTTCGGCGTTTGGCGGTCGCGTCTCGAGACGAACGACGTGCTCCTGCTGCAATCGCAGCTCTGCTGCGTCTTCGATGGTGATGATTCGCTGATCGGCGGGTATGAACGACGTCATTGCGTTGAGCAGCGTCGTCTTTCCCGCGCCCGTACCGCCGGAAATGAGAATGTTCAGGCGCGCTTGCACGCAACCTTCGAGCATTTTCGCCATGTCTTCCGTCAACGTGCCATTCTCGATGAGTCTTGCAACCGAGAGATCGGCTCCGAATCGACGAATGGACAAAACGGGGCCGTCGATCGCGAGGGGCGGTATGATGGCGTTGACGCGCGACCCGTCAGGCAGTCTTGCATCCACCATCGGCGAAGACTCATCGACTCGGCGGCCGATGCGACTGACGATGCGGTCGATAACCGCCATCACGTGCGCATCGTTGCGGAATGCAGCCGACACACGCGATAGCTTGCCGAATCGCTCGATAAAAATTTCCTTCGAGCCGTTCACGAGTATGTCGCTGATCGTCAGGTCGCGGAACAGCGGCTCGAGCGGACCCAGACCAGTAATCTCGTAAAGAACCTGCTCGATGATGTTCTCGCGATCGGCGAGCGTGAGCGGGGTGGATTCCTCGCGCAGCAGCTCTGTAACGACAGCGCGAATCTCGGCGTTGATGATTCGCTCGTCGTTGATCTCCTCGAGCGCCTCGAGGTCCAACCTTTCGACGAGCTTTCGGTGAAGATCGATCTTGACGCGATCAACGGGAGTGAGAACCTCCTCCTCGATTTTCCGTCCGTACATGCCGGACGTTACCGTTGGTCCGGTACCGCGCGGCGTTACCGCGGCAGTGCGGCCCTCCGGTACAGGAATGGGTGGCGCAACCGGCAAAGCGGTTGGGACAGGGCCATTCTGTCGTCTTGTAAGACGGTCTCTAAGTGACATTTCCAACTCTCCTTTCCATTCCGAACCACGTCCGTATCAAAGACGAGTTTCGGCCAGCACCAGCCGGAGCGTATCCGGCGTTCACAGCATCTGCTCCGCCAAGTTTTATAGCCAGATCCCGATAACCCTTCGCAAGCTTTGAACCGGGATCTTCCATCGCAACAGGCACACCTTTCGTCAGCGCGGCAGACGAGAGCCGATAGTCATTTGGCAGATGCCAGAAGATCGGCCATTTCAAAAGATCTTCGGCATCCTTCAGTGGTAATACGTCGGCCGATTGATAACGGTTGACAACTACGCAAAGTTTGTTTTCCGCGTAACCGAGCCGGCGACAAAGACCAAGTGTTCGCTGCATGCTGCGAAGTGAAGGTACTGAAAGATGCGTTATCAGGAGCACGCGGTCGGCGGAGTCGAGCGCAGTTATCGTTCGCTCGCTGAGATGGTGCTCACAATCGACGACCGTCACCGCGAAGTTGGCGCGAAGCAATTCGAGGATGGAGCCAATCGCAGCAGCGTCGAACATTTCTTCGGGCTCCGGATTCTCACTTGTGGGGAGCGCCCAAACGCCGCCGGGGCAGGGGCTGAGAATCGAATTGAGCAGCTCGGCATCGACTTCCTTTCCTTTGGCGACGAGATGCGAGAGATCGTACGACGGCTTCAGATTGAGAAACACACGCACATCCCCACCTGCAACGACGAGGTCTGCGAGCGCAACGCGCGACTGCGGGCGCGTGCCCGCGATTGCATGCGCGAGATTGATCGCGATGCTTGTGGTGCCGAGCCCACCCTTACCGCTGTAGATCGCGATGAGCTCACCCTTTCCGATGTCGGTGGACATGCGGCGCATGAGTCGCTCGACGGCCCCTGCGAGCTCCTCTGGGGGAGGTGGCGCAACAAGGAATTCATGCACGCCGGCGCGCATTGCGCGCAACAAAAGGTTCGCATCGGTGGAGGGGCCTGTAGCAATCACTGAAAGATCGGGGTCTTTCCTGATCTCCCGCTCCAACGCGAGCAGCTCAACAGGCTGCACGTCGTTGAGCGGAAAGATCACAAGATCGAAATGCTCCTCCCGAAGTCGCGCAATAGCGTGCTCGCGATCCGATGCCTGAACCGCCGGCGCAAAATCGAATCTGGCGAGAACGGCGTCCACGTCACTTGGCTGACCTGCCGCATTCCCGGCAACGAGTGCTCTTCGCTTCATCGATATTGCGCGGTCACCTTATGATCGGAGACGGTGGCTTGTTCACCGGCTGAAGTTTCTTCTTGATTGCGTCACGAGCGGGAAGCGCCGTGTCGGGAACGAGACGAATGATGTCCTGCGGCCTCGGGTCGCGCGGATCAACGAGCACCGGAGTAACAATGACGAGAAGCTCACTCTCATTCTTGGTCCACGTCGAGCTGGAGAACAGCTGACCGAGAATCGGAATGTCCATCAAATAAGGAATTCCAGTTCGTGTTTTCTGTTCATCGCTATTGAATAATCCCGAAATAATCATGCTCTGGTCTCGCGGAACGTCGACTGTCGTCGACACGCGGCGCGTTCGAAATCCCGGAATACGGAAACCGGAGAGTGTGACGCCGTTGCTGAAATCGAGGCTCGATACTTCGGGAGTAACCTGAAGCTTCACCAGACTGTCACTCACGATCTCGGCCATGAAACGCAGCCGCACGCCAAACTCCTTGTATTGAATGGTAACCGCGGGACCCCCAGCCTGGCCGCCGCTCGTAACGGACTGAACGATCGGAATCGGAACCTCGCCGCCCGCAAGAAATGACGCAGTATCCTTGTTTCCCGCGAGAAGGTTTGGCTCTGCGAGTGTTCTTGCGCGTCCCTTTGACTCCTCGATGTCGAGCAACGCGAGCAGGTGCTTTGTGCTGAAATCCGTCAGCACCGTGCCGAATCCGGCCGACGACGGAAGCGTGACCGCGCCGGTTATCGGATTGATCGCATTGTCAGTGTTGAACGTTCAGGTTCCAGCGCGAGTTCCTGCGTTTCTATAAACGGCGGAGACGCCGATGTTCTGAAGGAAATCGCGGCGAACCTCT
>JBGQKT010000162.1:0-7599 GCA_041499635.1 Gemmatimonadaceae bacterium | reverse complement strand
CTGTGGGATGAATCTTCGCCGTGTCGATGACAATCATGGTGTCGCCGCGACGACTGAGGGTGATGTTATTCGCCGAGGAATCCGGTTTGATCGTGTAGATCAAGCCAAGAGCAACCGCGCCGAAAAACGTGGCGACGATGCCCCGATCGTACTCGTTAATACTTCAGCCCGCCCGCTTCCGCGAACTCGCGCATCATGCGCTGCTGTTCCTCGGAGAGCTTTTCCGGGGTTTCAATTCGCACTTCGACAATCAAGTCGCCGTGCTTGTCGCCCTTCTGGATTCCCTGCCCTCGCACGCGGAATCTTTTTCCCGACGGTGTGCCGGGCGGAATTCTTATCAGAACTTTTTTTCCATCGAGCGTCTTCACGCTCACCTTCGATCCAAGCGTGGCCTGCGCGATGTTGATTGGAAGCACCGCAATCACATCGAGTCCATCGCGCTGATAGAACTTGTCGGGTAAAACATTGAACGTGATGAGAAGATCACCCGGCGGTCCGTTGCCGGATCCTTTTCCGCCTTGTCCTTTTAATCTGATCTTCGATCCTGTATCGACACCTGATGGAACTGTGATGACAACTTTCTTTCGCGTACGAACTTCGCCGGCGCCGTTGCAAGTCGGACACGGCTGCGACGGCACCTGACCTCTGCCGAGACAAACCGGGCACGGGCGATTGACCGCGAAACCGCCCTGACCAAACGACACGACACCTCTCCCGTTGCATTCGGGGCAAGTCTTCATCGTCGCACCAGGTGCGCCGCCTGTCCCGTGACAGGTCGGACATTCCTCATTCACCTCGAGATCGACGGAGACTTTGCCACCGCGCGCCGCCGTGCGGAACGGAATGTCGAGAAGAGTTTCGACGTTTTGTCCGCGCTGAGGTCCGGATGGACGACCGCCTCCGCGCGCATTGCCGAAGATCGAGCCGAAAAGATCTCCGAGCCCGCCGAGACCACCGATGTCGAAGTCCTGGAAATTGATCGAGGAAGCGCCACCCGCGGCACTCTGGCCCGCGCGCGACCTCGGAGACCCGGCGCTGCCATCGCCAAAACCAAAGCCACCGAACGCACCGAGCCGGCGCATCTCGTCGTATTGCTTTCGTTTTTCCTTATCGCCGAGAACGGTGTTCGCCTCGGAAATTTCCTTGAAACGCTCGGCCGATTTCGAATCGCTGGCGTTCGCGTCCGGATGGAATTTCTTCGCGAGCTTGCGGTACGCTTTTTTTATTTCGTCCTGAGTCGCGGTCGATGGAACTCCCAGAACCGCGTAAAAATCCTTGGTCTGCGCCATGAGCTTGCGGCTCTACTGGTCGAGCACGTACTGCCTGACGACCACGCGCGCTGGCCGCAGTAGCTGTCCCCTGAATGTGTAGCCGACCTGGTACACGCGACCGATCGTCCCGTCCTGCTCGGGTGATTCAGCGGGCTCGGTGCCGACCGCCTCGTGTTTCGCAGGATCGAACGTCTCGTTGAGAGGACTCACCACCTCGAGACCGGACGAGCGCATCGTCTTGTCGAGCTTGCGCTCAACCATTGCGACGCCTTCGACCAAGGTCGTGGAATCGGTCACTTCAGGATCGACGTGCGCAAAGCGCGCGATGTCATCCATCGGCTCGAGCAGCTCCTTCACGAGCTCGGCTTTGCCGCGCGCCTCGGCTTCGAGGCGCTCGCGCATTACTCGCTTGCGATAATTCTCGAATTCCGCTGCCAACCGGAGCATCTTATCGCGCTCCGTTGTCAGATCGCGCTGAAGCTCCGAGATGCGGTTCTCAACGACCTGCGTCTCGATTTCGTCCGGATCGGTGGCAGCTACGGCGCTTGCACCTGCCGGAGGCGAGTCGCTCGGATCAGGGGTCTGATCCTCGGTGGCGATCCCGTCCTCATCATCCCGGACAGGGCCATTCCCCATGCCAAATTTGCCTCGTCTCATGACCATGGAATCTAACCCGTTTGTAATTGACGCCGCACAAAATCGAGTGCCGCTTGCGCAGATCGCTGCCGTATCTCGGCGCGGTCGCCAATCAATCGAAGTCCACGCGCTCCGCTGACCCTTCCGTCGAGCGCGATCCAGACAGTTCCAACCGGTTTTTCCAACGTGCCGCCTCCAGGTCCTGCAATCCCAGTGATTGAAATTCCGATGTCCGCAGACAGTCGGCGTCGCACGCCCTGCGCCATCGCGGTTGCAACCGGCTCGCTGACCGCGCCGTGAGTCTCGATCTCAGCTTTATCGATACCAAGCAGATCGATCTTCGTAGAGTTGTCGTATGCGAGCATTCCGCCGAGGAACACGTCGCTAGAGCCCGGAATTGCAGTAATTCTCGCGCCGAGTAATCCGCCGGTGCAGCTCTCAGCGACTGCGATGCGTATTCCCTCCGCACGACACAAATCGAGAACTACCGAGGCAAGATCGGTCGTGCCTTCGCCGTAAACGTGTTGCCCGATTATCGAACGGAGTTTTCCAACCGCAGCTTCCAATCGCGGAATCGCTTCCGATTGCGGAACACCGCGACTCGTTAGCCGAACGTCCACGCCTTCTACAGATGGAAGAAAAGCCGGCGACAGTCCTTCGACTGACCTCCCGAGCTCTCCCAACATGTCGGCCAGCGCGGACTCTGCGATCCCTGTAGTGCGCAATGTCCATGACATTACAACGTTGTCGTTGGCGGCAGTGTTTCCATCTCCACGCATTCTCGCCAACAATCTCGGAATCAGTTCTTCTGATAGCATCGAGCGCATCTCGCGCGGCACACCCGGCAACATTGCGACCCATCGCCCGCGATCATCCTCGAGCCAGATGCCCGGCGCGCTTCCGTGCGCGTTCGGAATGATCGTCGCGCCTTCGGGAATCATCGCTTGAGAAAAATTCGATTCGGGTATCGGACCGCGACGCCCCATTAGCCTCCAACGCTCCTCGAGTGATCGAATGACACTCTCGTCGCGATACATTCGACGGCCGAAGATCGCGGCGATCGCCGGCTTCGTCATGTCGTCACTCGTCGGTCCGAGACCTCCAGTTGTGATGACTCCATCGCTGCGCTCGAGTGCTTCGCGAACCGCGGAGCCAATCTCCTCCGCCGAATCTCCGGCAGTTGTGCGCCGAGTGATCTCCACACCGATCGCGGCGAGCTCGCGCGCAAGGTGCGCCGCGTTTGTGTCGATGGTGAATCCGAGCAGCAGCTCGTCGCCGATCGTGACGACTTCGATCTTCAAAAGAGCTTCAGCCGGTGATCACGCGGCCATAACGCGCGATATAAAGAACGAGCGAATACACCGTGAGGAAAACGGCGCCGGCCATCGACAGAACTCCCGCAATTCCATTGAACCACGCCCAGCTGTTCCAGAGAGTGCCCTCGGCGCCGACTGATTGCGCATAAGTCGCCGCAAAAAACCAGAAGTATGCGGCGCCGACCCAGACCGATTGAAATCCGGTCTTCCATTTTGCGGGACCGATGGCGGAAATGACGACTCCCTTTCGCGCGGCGATGTGTCGGAACGCAGTCATGAAGAGCTCGCGTCCAATCACGATCGCAACAATCCACCACGGAAGAGCGACCTCTCCCCACGGCGTGCGAAATGGAAATGCGTGCGCGGAGCCGAGCGACATCTGACTCGGCGCGAAACGATCGTTGAGAGGCGCCATGAGGATGTACATCGGAATCAGCGTCGCGAAGAGCAAGAGCTTGTCCGCTAACGGATCGAGCAGTCGCCCGAGATCGGTCTCGAGGCCGCGCGTCCGCGCGAGCATTCCGTCGAAGTAATCCGAAATCGCGGCGATCACGTAAATAACGAACGCAGCCAGCCGCGCGACCGTCGAAGTCATGAAAGGGAGCGCCGCGATAAGGGGCGCTACCATGATTCTGCTGACGGTGATCGCGTTTGGGAGATTCACCGCGAGCGAGTTGTCAGGCTAGCGCCTTCAACACCAGCTTGCTAACGGCCTTGAGTGTGTCGAACACTCCGTCGCCGGCGATTGCGACCGCCTCGAAATAAGGCGCGCGCTCGACCCACTCTCCGGTCGGCAGCTGGCTCACGAGATTTTGTCCCGCGTGATATGGATCAGGAGTGAGACGCGCCTTCGCAGGATCCGCGGGCTCCCATCCGGGATTCAGCGCGGCCTGGAGCTCATCCACAGGCGCTGCATTCGGTAAGTCTCGTTTGTTGTACTGGATGATAAATGGCAGCCGCGTTATGTCGTAGCCGTACTCGGCCATGTTGTCGTAGAGATTCTGCATCGACTCGAGGTTCGCTTCCATTCGCTCGAGCTGCGAGTCGGCGACGAATACGAGTCCGTCGACGTTTTTCAGAATCAGTTTTCGACTTGCGTTGTAATAGACCTGGCCGGGAACCGTATAAAGATGAAAGCGCGTATTGAATCCGCGAATTGTGCCGAGGTCCACCGGTAGAAAGTCAAAGAAAAGTGTTCGCTCGGTTTCGGTCGCGAGTGAAATCAGCTTTCCTCTCGTCTCCGGCTTCACCTTGCCATAGATGTGCTCGAGGTTCGTCGTCTTACCGCCGAGGCCTGGCCCGTAGTAGACAATTTTGCAGTTGATCTCGCGCGCTGCGTAGTTGATCATCGACATGGCTGCTCTCTCCTTACCAGTTGAACAGCTCGTCGATCTCTTCGCCGGCGCCGGCGAGGATGTTCGGCTGCATGGTCCCGCCTGCTCGCGCGCGCGCAAACGCGCGATCGAGATGACCGGTCAATTCCTCAACCGCCGGCTTCATCTTCAAGCGGACGAGTCCGATCGGTGTGCGATTGTCGAACAGCACGACGAGTATGAGTCGCCGCGCAATATCGGCCACGTACATCGATTCGCGTTCTCCCTGATGAAAGAGTGTCGTGAAATCAGTTTCGCCAATGAGCCGTGCCAATTGATCGTTCGCGCTGAAGTCCGCGGCGGTCAGCGTCGCGAACGTCATCGGATCGAAGTTGAGCCTCTCGCCAACCGTCGTGACGAGTTGTCCCGAACGATCGACGAGCAGCGACGAGCGCGCGCCGGTCTCGGCAAGAAAGCGCGAGATCGTCCGCGTGATCGCGTTGAGATCGTCTTCTTCGAACGACCAGCTGCTGGCGGCAGGCTGCATCAGGTTTCTTATGAGAGCTTCTTCTCGAGTCGGCGCATGATGTTCACACCCCGGCGTCGCAATATCGGACTGCGCTCCCACGCTACGTATTCGCGAAGAAGGCGCGCTGTATTGACTGTCGGACGGCCACGAAGATAACTGAGAGCAGCCAGTCGTCGAAGAGGAAAGCGGCTGAACAGATCGCGCCGGTACTGCCGCTGAAGACGTGACCAGGCGATTACACCGCATGCCGCACCAGCCATGAACCCCACGGCCGCGAGCTGTTTCGCTCGCGCGCTAGTCACATCGCCCGCCGTGCAGATAGCGCTTGCGCAATCGTTACTCCGTCAGCGTACTCGAGGTCACCACCCACCGGGAGCCCGCGCGCGATACGCGTCACGGTGAGCTGATAGGGTAGCAGCTTGCGCTGAACGTACAACGCCGTGGCTTCACCCTCAATGCTCGGATTGGTCGCAAGGATTACTTCGCGGACTTGTCCTCCCGAGACTCGGCTCTCGAGCTGCGGAATTGTAAGATCGTCGGGCCCCACACCATCCAGTGGCGACAGTCTTCCACCGAGTACGTGGTACAAGCCACGAAACTCGCCGGCTCGCTCGATCGCGCCGATGTCAGCCGCTTCTTCAACAGCGCAGATGAGCGTTGGATCACGTCGCGCATCGCGACAAATCACGCACGTCTCCTCTTCGGTGAGATTGAAGCACTGCGAGCACGGCCGAACTTTTTCCGTGAGAGTCGACAGCGCTTCCGCCAGGCGACGGCTCTGCTCCGGCGGCTGGCGGAGCAAATGGTATGTGAGACGAAGCGCTGTTTTTCTTCCGATGCCGGGAAGCTTTGCGAGCTCGCCGACGAGATTGTCGATCGCCGACACTCTAGAACGGCAACTTGAATGGGAGGTTCATCCCTCCAGTAAGCTTCGACATCTCGGTCTTCGCCAGGTCTGCAGCTTTCTGCTGCGCGTCACGAACGGCCACGAGGATAAGATCTTCGAGCATCTCGACGTCGGCGGCCGTCACGATTGACGGATCGATCCTCACGCGTGTGATCTGTCCCTTTCCGTCGGCGTCGACAGTGACCATGCCACCGCCTGAGTTGGCGGTTACCGTCATGGCGCCGAGCGCATCCTGAATTTTCTCGAGACGACCCTGCATCTCCTGCGCCTGCTCGAGGATCTTGTTGAAGTCCGGCATTCGTGTGGTGTTAAACGTTGATGTCAGTCGAGGAGCTCGAGGTCCAGCTCATCGATTGCCGCGGCGAGGACGGGATCTTTCGCTCTCATCGACGCTAATCTCTCGGCGCGAACTGTTTCGGTGGTCAGACGAGGGCGTCCCGCATCGTTGGCAGTCTGCTCGTATCCGTGCTTCCAATCTGGCGCAGCTTCCTGGATTCCCATCGCGACTGAAGATGCTGGCGGTTCCTGGATTTGGTGCGATTGTGGCTCGGGCCGCTGTGGCGGCGCTTGCACGCGCGCATCAGCGACTGGAGCGCTTCGTCGCGTTTCCCGCTCGACGGGGCGCGGTCTTGCTGGAGCTGCCGAGGCTTTTGTCGATTCGCGGCCACCGCTTCCACCCTCTCCGGATCCGGAAAGCCCTCGAAGCATGTCTTCAATCGAAACTGCACGATCGAACAATGCAAATCGAACGAGAAGCATCTCGACGAGTAGCTGCTGCTGCGAGCTTTTCCTGAATTGCGGCTCGAGCTCGGCCAGCGTCGACAACATTCGCAGGATGTCGCCTGACGTGTACTGATCGCGATGCGATTCGAGAGCCTTACGCGCTTCGGCAGAAAGTCCCTCGGTGGTGCCGCCCAGCAGCAGCGCGAGCTGCGCGCGCAGAATATCTGCCAGCCCCGAGAGAAAAACACCGAAGTCAACGCCTGCATCAGCCAATTTGTGCACCACATCGAACGCTTCGCCCGCTCGCCTACCGGCAATCATGTCGAGCACGCGAAGGTACTCGTCCTCGGCGACCAGACCCAGTGCAATGCGCACGCGATCCGCAGTCACACTGCCTTCGTCGAGCGACACTACCTGATCGGTGAGACTCAATGCATCACGCATCGAGCCATCAGCGGCGCGCGCAATCATCGAGAGAGCTTCGCGACTCGCCTCGATTTTTTCCTCTTTGAGCACGGTCTCGAGGCGGGCAATGATCTCTGTCGTGCCGATGCGCTTGAGGTCGAAGCGTTGCAGTCTGCTCAACACGGGCGCCGCGGCCTGTGCAATTTTTTGCGGCTCGGTCGTCGCGAAGACGAAGACGACACGAGGGGGCGGCTCCTCGAGAATCTTGAGAAGTGCATTCCATGCTTCTCGCGTGAGCATGTGCGCTTCATCGACGATATACACCTTGTAGCGATCATCGCCCGAGGGCGCATACATCGCGCGCTCTCTCAGCTCACGCGCGTCATCGACTCCACGATTCGACGCTGCGTCGATCTCGACGACGTCGAGGCTCGAGCTTCCGCTCCAGATGCGCTGACATGAGCCGCACGCGCCGCATGGCTCGCCGCCGGGCTGCTTG